>NZ_CCDG010000023.1 GCF_000723885.1 Paenibacillus camerounensis | reverse complement strand
CGTAGGTGGCCCAATCGGCGGAATGAGAGTCAAAAGTGCCTCTGAATCCAGCACGGGTAGCCCGATCTGCCAAAGGAGAGTCAAAAGTGCCTCTCCTTTCCGGCCCGGAGGCGTGCTCCAGGCAAATCAATATTTGTCCCTTACTTATCAGCTTCCAGCTCATTCCCCACAGTTACATTATTCCCCGATGCAATAGCCTCATCGACTGCGAACGCCAGCCGCACATCCGTCAAGGCATCCGCTAACGCATAGGAGGACACTCCCGTATGCAGGAAGTCAGCCATATTCAGCAGCGCCTGTCCGATCCCAATTTCTTCATCAGAAAGCGGGGCAGCGGCAAAAGGGTTGCGGAACAGGCTATGTCCGCCTGCCCGCAGCTCTCGCAGACCCAGGCTGTCCAGACTGCCCTCCTGACCGCTTTGAATCCGCATAATATTCAGGTACTCCGTCTCATCAGGACTCAGCCGGCGGATAATCTCATTATCGCGGATTTCCCCGTGTGACCCGCGGATCAGGATGCGGTTTGAACGCAGCGGTGAAAAGTACTGTGAGCGGGTGAAGTCAAGTACGGCACTCTGGCCGGTGGGGAAGACCATGATCGCAATATCCTGCTGCTCCGTCTTCAGGCTATCCTCTGCTGCACGCCCCCGGTAGGAGAAGTCCATAATTGGCAGCTCAACCCGGCGGGCTGTAATGTCACAGGCTGTGCCCGTGACGGAGAGCCACCTGCGGATCAGGCTGATGCCGTGATAGCCATGGGCCACAGAGACTTGAACATGCCCGATCTGCCCCAGCCCGCCTGTTCCGATATAGGCGGTTCTCGCCTGATGATGCGGCAGCAGCGGATATTGCTCGGCCACCTGAATCTGCGGGCTGCTCAAGGCAAGAGAGCGCAGCAGCTCATATTCAGCCGGAGTAGAGGCAGTAGGTGTTTCAGCCAGCACAGGTATGTTCAAAGCCGCCAGCTCCAGAAGCAGCGGCGCAGCCGCTGTTTTGGACACCGCCAGCACCACAAAATCACTATCTGCCGCAAGGCGTTCCACCGAGCTATGCACGGTGAGATTCCACTTAGTGATCAGCAGCTGGTATTTGGCAGGATTACGAATCATTACACCGCTTACCTGAAACTGCTGCGGAAGCAGCTCAGCCAGCTTGAGATACATCTCCGCCCGCCAGCCGCTGCCGATGATGCCGAAACGGATAGGTCTGTTCATCGTTAACGCTCACCTTTCTGCCTAGAGAAAAATCAGTAAGAGTGTACCGACCGCAAAGCAATAGTACGAAAAGTAGATCAGATTGCCTTTGGCCATAATGCCGATGAACCAGCGCATCGCATAATAGGTGGCCACAAGCGTTGTAAGGAACGCGATGACGTAGGGGATAGCCAGCTGCGCCCGGTTCGGATCGTTCGCAATATCAGAGGCTCCCAGAATCAGGCCGCCGATGCTGATTGGAATATAGAGCATAAAGGAAAATTTCAGAGCCGTCTCCTGCTTCATACCAACCGCAATGGAGGCAATAACCGTCGAGCCTGAACGGCTAATCCCGGGAATCAGGGCTACCGCCTGAGCCAGTCCGACAATAAGGGCATCTCTCATGGTAAGGTTGCCGTCCCTTTTTTGTCCCCGGAGATTACGGATCAGCCACAGGGCAACCCCTGTAACCAGTAAGCTGATAGAGACAGTATGTACTGAAGTAAATACCCGCTCTATAGTGTCCTTGAACAGCACTGCAGCAACGGCAGCCGGGATTGTACCGATAACAATGTAAAGGCAGAACATGAAATCAGCCTTATGCTCTGCACGGCGCGTCTGCAGGTAACGGTAAGCACCTGTAATTAACGATTTGATATCATTGCGGAAAATAAACATGATAGCGATCAGCGAAGCCGTATTGGTCAAGATTTCAAACGACAGCCCGTTTTGTTTCATCCCCAGCAGACGCTGCGCGATAATCAGGTGTCCGCTCGAAGAGACGGGGATCGGCTCTGTTACCCCCTGAACGATCCCGAGCAGCAGATACTTTAGCCAGGTTAATAAGTTTTCCATGTGTTCCTCCTGAATTACGGATTGTTAATGCTCTATGCCTGCCTGTTTCTGTACCGCTTTAAAAGGACGTAGCATCCGAAGCACAAAATGAAGACTGCTGCTGTCGGAATGATGTAAGGCTTGATAATCTCGTCCACATGCTCCCATTGAGCCCCCAGCTTATATCCCAGGTAAACGTACAGTGAAGTAATAGGCAGCATAGCCAAAAAAGTATAGATACTGAATTTTAACACATTCATCTTAGCCATACCGCATGGTACGGAAATTAAGGTTCTAACCCCGGGGATAAAACGTCCGTAAAAAGCAACGCCACTGCCGTATTTCTCAAAAAAACGGTCGGACGCCACTAAATGATGGGGACGGATGAAAATATACTTGCCGTATCTTTCAATAAAGGGTCTCCCGCCGAACCGGCCGATCGCATACAACGTTAAAGGACCAAAGGTTCCTCCGACTGTGCCCGCCAGAATCGTTAAAACCAGCTTCATGTCCCCGAGATAAACCCAATAGCCCGCCAGCGGCAGGACGAGCTCAGCAGGTACAAATTCAAAGGACAAGGCAATGACTATACCGGCATACGACAAATCTTTGAAGAACAGGATGAATTCTGTGATCCATTGTGTCATGTTGTTTCCTCCAAGCGCCTGATCATTTTTTTTAGGGAATAATAGTTTGATTTACTCTCTTCTAAAGCAAAGCTTAACAATTGCCAGGGGGGCTTGTCAAAACTAAAATGGAAATTCAGAATCATAGCATGAAAATATTGCCGGTGAACAGCGTTCATTTCATCAGAAAAAAGGAGCAGTGCTGTAGCACTACCCCTTCTATACAGAGCTTGCCGTTTGGCAAATGCAACTCTGCTTATCTTTAATTTGCTGCCAGCTCCAGCGCTCTGGCCAGTACCTTTTCACCGTTCATTCTGCCATAATCGATCGTGTTAATGACATCAACCTTAATGCCTTTGGGAACATAGCGCTGCTCATAATCCTTTCTCATGTATGCAACCTGCGGCCCGAGCATCAGCACATCGATACCGTCCGTGATGTTCGCCAGCGCTTCACCGGCTGTAGCCTGGATACTTACCTCCTGGCTGGAAGCCTCTGCAGCCTCCTGCATTTTTTTAACCATAAGACTGGTAGACATTCCTGCCGAGCATACAAGCACTATTCTGATCATGTATTTAGATCCCCTTTCTTCATTAGTTAGTTTGCGGTAAGCGTTCGTACAGACTGATAAACTCCTTGGCCATATCCTTCACCGTCATTGCATTCATGAGATGGTCCTGGGCGTGGATCATCAGCAGGGTAATGTCCTGTCTGGTCCCGCCGGCTTCCTCCTGAATTAGCTGGGTTTGAATTTTATGCGCACTTCTTATTTCGGTGGCCGCAGCATCGAGCAGCTCGCCTGCACTCACCATCTCATTTTGTTTGGCGAGCATCAGCGCTTCCATAGCTTTGCTGCGGGCGCTGCCGGACATCGCAATCAGGGTCATGATTTTTTCCAGATAATCCAATGTAGTAACCTCCGGTATTAAGTTTAGATCGTACCCTAATGAAGTATTCACTATCAGTATAGTTAATGTTTAAAGGAATCTAAACCGAATGTTTTTCCGTTTGGTTGCGGAAAAAAATATTGGATATCTCCTGAAAGGAATCCGCCGAGGTCAACTGCTGTACAAGCTCATAGCTTTCAGTCACCTGTATCAGTATATTGTACATCCCTGTCAGGTCCTGCTTTTTTTTGCCTGAAACACAGAGCAGGCAGACAAATTGTACCCGTTTGTTTCCCCACAATACCGGTTTTTGTAACGTGCAGATGACCCAGAAGGTCTCCAGCGTCTGCGGGATCAACGGGTGCGGAATGGCCGTGAGGTTACCATAGGCTGTAGAAGAGACAGCTTCCCGCTGCTTTACCAATTCAAGGAAGTTGGCTCCTGCCAGCTGTAATCCGGTCAGTTTTGAGCACAGAAAGGCTAATATTTCATCTCTTGAATCTAAGCTTTGCTTAAGAAAGGTCAGCTCCGGGCGGATAAAGGGGGCAACGGTGCTGTTCATGCTGAGCATGTGGCTATTTATACTGTGCCAATCCCCTTCATTTAGAAGCGGGTGAACCACGATAACCGGAATACCCGGGTTAAGGGCCAGAGGTACCGTGCTGATGATAAAATCAATCTGATCAAGCGGTGCCATACTCAGGTTATAGGAGCCGAAGGTACCGAGTACTTCCAGCCGGGAGCCTGTCAGCTTACTGAGCTTTTGGTACAGCAATTGGGCACTGCCCAGGCCCGAGCTGCAGACAATGATACATTTCTTCTGCAAGCCCCTCCCCTTGATACGTTCCAATGCTGCACCGATATGGAGCGCGATGTAAGCAATCTCATGCTCAGATATGGGCAGCCCGGTTTGCTTTTCAAGCAATGCCGCTCCGATAATCCCTGCCTGAAAAGCAAGCGGATACGCAGACTTAATCGATTCTAGCATCGGATTCTTAATCATCATATCCATGCGGATCCGGTTCAGCGCAGGCTTGAGATGCATCCCCAGACTCCAGATCAGCTCCGTATCGGCATGGATGCCCAGCCCTAATGCTTCTTCCATTTCATCAATCATGTCCCGGGCATACGTGTAGTATTCTTTGTCCATAGCCTCGACAGCCCGGCCTATGTCATTGCCTGCAGCGGGCAGCCTTTCTGTTCCCAGCAGAAGCATGGTCAGATAGGCCGTTTCTGCAGGGGGAAAGGTTATACCGTCCAGCTCCAGCCTACTTGTCAGGTCGAGTACGGCTACTGCCTCCTGTGTATGCTCCAAAGCTGAGAAACCGTCCGGCAGTCCGGAAATCTGATGTCCTTCCCGGATGCGTTTGGCTGCAATTAGAATATGGACGACAAGGCTGTTGAGTCCGGTATCGGAAAAAGCCAGGTCATACCTCCGCATGCTGGAGATGACCAGATTGCGGAGTTGAGTGACTTCCTCCGCCGTAAACAGTCCGTTTGTGCCCGGGGAAGTCGTACCCGCGTCGTTAACGAACGGCTTAAACGCCTCGAACATGCAAAGCCGCAGCGGAAACTCCCGGCCGCTTATTTGCAGGCCGTAGTTCGGCCTTTTCTGAAGTTCGAGCCCGTGTGTGCCAATCGCAGCCTTTACATCCTTCAAATCGTTCTGAATGGTTGAGGTACTAACATACAGCAGGTCTGCCAGCTCTTCGGTTTTGAGGTAGCCCTTTGCAAGCAGCAGCGTTCTGATTATATAAGTAGTCCTGTCAGCAGGTGAAACAAACGATCCGGGCGGAGCGCCGGTGATCTGCTGCCGGCTCCAGCCGTCAAATAAGAACGGATCGGAAATCCGCAGCTCATACCCGGCCCCTCTTACGGTATGAACCTGTGCGCCATTACGGGTCAGCATATCATTCAGGAGTTTAATATCATTACGCACGGTCCGCGAAGTAACCCTGGTCTCCCCGGCAAGCCATTCCCCTGTAACCGGATTTTCCGCATGAATCAAATAGCTTAGGATGGTTGCAAGTCTTGGATACATACGGCGGCCTCCCCCGAAATAGTCAGCACTTATTCAGTAAGCTTACTGACTGTCTGGTTGTCCAAAAAGTGTGTACTGATGATGACTTCTTTGGAATCGAACTGTTTGGAGCTGATCAGCTGAATCAGCAGGTCCGCTGCATTTACAGCGATATCCTTCTGGTTCTGGATGATCCGGGAATAGGAAGGAGACAGGAAATTATCCGGCGGGCCGTCAAAGCCGAGCAGGCTGTAATCCTCCGGGATTTTTCGGCCGGCCCGTTCCAGGGCATTCCAGAGCATCTGACCACTGAGGTAATCAAGCGCAAAGAAACAGGTAATCTCCGGCTTCTCCTTAATTTTCTGATAGATCTTCTGATAATCCGTTTCCAGGCCCTGCACATCTGTAAGGTTCCAGTAGGAGGTTTCAAGATCCAGCAGCCATAGCTGGGTATCAAGCAGCACCTGTTTGCTCATATACGCTTCTTTAATGCCGTCGATTCTGTCGTTGATGGAGGAATTATTCACATTAGTATGAGAAATAACGCAGATTTTAGTGTGGCCTGAGGTTAACAGCTGACTTGTTATCCGGGTGGCAACCTCTTTATTGTTGCTGCCGACATAAGGGACGGACAAGCCGGCAAGCTTGCGGTCCATTAATACGACCGGGAAATTGCTCAGCGTAACCTTGAGCAGGGCGGGGTTATGGAATTCCGCCTGAACCGGAAGAATAATGATTCCTTCCACACCTAGGGTGATTAGCTCATCGAGATACTCCGTCTCCCGCTCCTGGGATTCGTTAGAAATCTTCAAAATACAATGATACCCCTTCTGATTCAGCTCGCTAATGATAGTCCGGAGCAGTTCTGTACCGTAGCTGTCTGAAAAACCGGCCAGAATAAGGCCGATCAGCCTGGAGCTCCGCGCTTCGGCCGGGGCCGTAGGCTGTGCGGCAAGCTCGCTGACAAAGCTCCCCTTTCCCGAGACACGGTTAATCCAGCCTTCTTCGGCCATTAGGTTCATCGCATTTTTGGCTGTCAGCCTGCTGACCTCAAAGAGATCCATCAGCTCTTTTTCAGTAGGAATCTGTTCACCGGGCTTATATTTGCCATTTTGGATGTCTTCTTTGATTTGCTGGTAGATTTTTTGATACAACGGTTTTTTTCTCAAAATGGGAGGATCTCCTTTTCAATAAAATGATATATATATTATATCATTTATAATCGTTGTTGACAAAGAGTGATTTTAAAATGTAGTATAAAGGTACTAAATATATTATAAAAGGATATAGAAATATTAAAAGGAGTGGAAAAAGGTTATTAAACATCAGGCGATGGACGGAATAAGTGAGCTGTTGACGTTAATGGATGAAAAAACCCGTGCTATTGGAAAGGAAAGCTGGGGGAGCCAGTTCCGGAACTGTTTTTCTGACACACTGTTGAGAACGCTTAACATTCAGGAAGACGGATCGGTATATCTGGTTACCGGAGATATTCCGGCGATGTGGCTAAGAGATTCTACTGCGCAGATCCAGCCGTATCTGGTGCTTGCCCAAACCAATGAGATCTTTCAGACCTTGCTGGCTGGGCTTGTGCAAAAGCAGTGCGATTACATCCTGATTGACCCTTATGCGAATGCTTTTAACGAAGCACCGAACGGGCAAGGTCATCAGACGGATAAGACGGCAATGTCACCCTGGGTCTGGGAACGCAAATATGAGGTCGATTCCTTATGTTATCCCGTAAAGCTTGCTTATCTGCTGTTTGAGCAGACCGGGTATACAGGGCATTTCAATGAAAGCTTTTTGCAGGCAGCCAAAGAGATTGTGCGGGTCTTCAGGCAGGAGCAGCATCATGAAAGCTCGGATTATTCCTTTGAACGGTTCGGGGCACGGCCGGAGGATACACTGACAAATGACGGCCGGGGTACGCCGGTCGGATATACGGGAATGACCTGGTCGGGCTTCCGTCCAAGTGATGATGCCTGCCGCTACGGGTATCTGATTCCGGCGAATATGTTCGCAGTTGTCATTCTGACGCATCTGGAAGAGCTCGTTTCCCGCTTTTATCAGGAGGAGGTATTCGTTCAGGAGATTAGCCGGCTGCGTGATGAGATCCGCTCAGGTATTGAACAGTACGGAATTGTACAGGATGAGCAGACCGGCAAAAAAATGTACGCCTATGAAGTGGACGGTCTGGGCAATTACACGCTGATGGATGATGCCAATGTTCCCAGCCTGCTATCAGCCCCCTACCTGGGTTATTGCAGTAAAGAGGATGAGCTGTATGTGAATACCCGGGAATTTCTTCTAAGCCCTAGGAATCCGTATTACTATACCGGAAGCGTAGCGTCGGGAATTGGCAGCTCACATACACCGGATCAGTACATCTGGCCGATTGCCTTGAGTATTCAAGGGCTGACTGCAACAGCCAAGGATGAGAAAGCACGAATTCTGGATATTGTGTCAGGAACAACGGCGGGTACGATGCAGTGCCATGAGAGCTTTGATGTGAATGATGAGAGCCGGTACACCCGTGAGTGGTTCTCGTGGTCCAATATGATGTTTTGCCAGCTGCTGCTGGATTATCTGGATATTAGATAAATTATTTATGGGGGTTATATCATGAGCAAGGTGCAAACATTTCTGGAAGAACGGATTGCTCCGTTTGCCGGGAGAATCGGACAAGTCAAACAGCTGGTAGCTATTCGTGACGGTATATCCTATATCATGCCGCTCATTATTATCGGGTCAATTGCCCTTATTCTAAACAGCTTGCCGATTGAGGCTGCATGGTATCAGAATTTCATGAATGAAGGCGGATGGGCGGAGCGCCTGGGACTCATTGTTAACGGGACATTCGGTCTGATCGGGCTCCTGGCTGCCTTTACTATTGCTTACTCGCTCGCGAATCAATATTCTTTAGATGGGATGTCCGTCGGTATTTTATCGTTGTCCGCATATATGCTCAGCACCCCTAATATTTTTACAGCCGAGAATGCAGCGGGTATTCCGCTTGCTCTAATGGGAAGCAAGGGCTTGTTTGTGGCTATTGTAATTGCGATTATCTCCACCGAAATCTTCAGATTTGTCATTAAAAAGAATCTTGTCATTACCCTGCCGGACGGGGTTCCGCCTGCTGTCGGCCGATCGTTCACCGCACTGATTCCGGGTTTCTTCATTATAGTGTTCTTCGCTGCGATCAGCTGGATTCTCACAGCAACAGGAATCGGAAGCCTGCATGATCTGGTGCAGACTGTTCTGGGCAAGCCGCTGAGCATGCTGGGCGGTACGATCTTCGGCGCTATCATTTATGATCTGCTGATTAGCGTGTTCTGGCTGACCGGGATACACGGCGGCAACATTATGGGCGGTATCATGAACCCAATCTGGATGCAGAAAATGGATGAGAACCGTCTGGCTCTTCAGGCCGGGCAGGAGCTGCCTAATATTTTCACCCAGCCGTTCTTTGATGTCTTTGTTCATATGGGTGGGGCAGGTACGGTATTTGCCCTTGCTGTCTGTCTCTTTCTGTTTAGTAAAAGCCAGCAGAATAAATCCATCGGCCGCCTGAGTATTACGCCTGCAGCTTTCAATATCGGAGAACCGCTGATGTTCGGTGTGCCTGTCGTACTCAATCCAATCATGTTCATTCCGTTTATTCTGGCACCGATTGCCATGGTTGTCCTGACGTATTTTGCAATGGTGACGGGGCTTGTTCCCAAAACCAACGGTGTATCGGTACCTTGGACCATGCCGCCGCTCATTAGCGGATATCTGGCTACAAGCAGCCTGAGAGGCTCCATTATGCAGCTGGTTAACCTTGCGGTCTCAGTACTTATCTATTATCCGTTCTTTAGGGCAATGGATAAACAATTCATTCTGGAAGAAAAGAAAGGGGAGGGCCAGGCATGACCAAGCGATTATTAAACTGTGATGCCAGTGATCTGCTTGCAATGAGCAGAGAAGAGCTGAAGCTGGCTATTTACGCGAGTGAAGGAAGAACGGTGCTTGCGGAAACGGCAGTCATCAAGGAGCCGATCATAGACGGCATAACTAACGGGGAAATTGCCAAATTTGCAGGAGCGGACCTGCTGCTGCTTAACGCCTTTGATGTTGAGCATCCTGGAATCAGCGGAATAGATCCGGCAGACAAGCAGCCGGTCAGAACGCTCAGGAAGCTGACCGGACGTCCGGTTGGCGCAAATCTGGAGCCGGTAGATGATAGTGCGGCAACGATGGATGAAAAAGAACAAATTGGAGCTGGCAGAAAAGCTAATGCGGCTACCTTTGCAAAGGCCAACGAGTTAGGACTGGATTTTATTTGCCTGACAGGCAATCCGGGTACCGGTGTTACCAATGAGGCTATTACCCATTCGATCAGAATTGCCAGAGAGGTCTTTAACGGCTTAATTATTGCCGGTAAAATGCACAGCTCCGGTATCGATGAACCCATTATTGATAAGGAGACTGTGCAGGCTTTTATTGAAGCCGGTGCCGACATTATTCTGTTTCCTGCCGTGTATACCGTGCCTAAGTTCAGGGAGGATGAGCTTTACGAACTTGTAGAAGCCGTTCATGCTTACAACCGGACTGAAGCTGATCCTGCCAGAAAAGTACTGACCTTATCAGCGATTGGAACGAGCCAGGAGAGCTCTGGTAAGGAAGTTATACAGAAGATTGCTCTGGCCTGCAAAGCTTGCGGCGTAGATATTCAGCATATCGGGGATGCCGGCTTCTCCGGCCTGGCCCTGTATCAGAATATTGATATCCTTGGGAATGCGATCCGCGGTGAGCGTCACCAGCTGCGGATGAGAGCCAAGTCCATTCTTAGATAATGTATATTCAGAAGAGCCACCTTAAGGGGTGGCTCTTTATCATTCCTGTGAACAGTAAACAAAGTTCGACATTTCCTGAGCAAATAACAGGACTGAATCCTATATTTTGTGTTATCATAGCTACAAGTGATCTCTATAAACAGATGAAATTTTCATATACGCACATGATTCCATGCATCCGATACTCTCCTGAATTTAGAAAATGATTAGCAGAGAAGCCCGTTGCATGAGGGCTTCTCTGTTTAATTTGATAACGTTTACAGAGTTAATAGGGGGACATGCAATGAAGAAAATACCGATGATGCTGCAGCTGGCCGTAATTCTATTCTGCATAATGGCCATACCGACAGCCATCCTGACGTGGTATAGCGGAGCTCAGATCATAGAAAATTCAGAGGCAGCCATCGGTGAATCTGCATTAGCAGGACTGAACGCCAACCGTAAGCTGAACGAGAATGCCCTGGCCAATCTGGCCCAGGACACGGCGCGCCTGGCTGCAGCCAACGTATTTGAACCGATCCGCGGATTCGAGACCTACAATGAGGTGAACTCCAGCTACTCTAACTACACTAAGGCCAAGTCTGTAATGAATGAGCTGCTGAACTTAAACCGGCGTGTTGACGGAGTGAGCTCTTCCTATTTTTATCTGACAGATTCTGATTATGTAATTTCTACTGATAACGCTATCACGACGCTGGAACGTTACGAGCCGATGAGCTGGACAACGGAAGCCCTTAAGGACCAGAGAGGAATCAGCGGGGTATGGGTTCCGCGCAGGCTGGCCTCTGGTGAACATGTTGTGTCCTATGTCTATCCGCTCAACCGCCTGTCCTCTCCGACAAGCGGATTGATTGTCGTCAACATGAAGGAGAGCCAGGTCGGCAAATATCTGAATACGGCGGAAGCAGAGGGCAGCAGCTCCCTGCTGCTGGGGGCAGACGGAAAAGTAATCTCGCACAGTGATAAGTCACTGCTGCTGACAGAAGGCTTCGAGCTGCCTTTTGTACAGGAAATCCTGAATCAGGCTTCGGATGAAGGCTATACATTCCGTGAGCTGGACGGTAACCGGATGGTTTACGCGTGGAGCCGGTCTGCATTATCCGGCTGGTGGAATGTCAGCTGGAGCTCAATGGATGAGCTGATGGCTGAATCACGCGAGATGCAGAGCAATATTATTTTGCTTACCGGAGCTATTATTGTGCTGGGAACGGTACTGGCAGTGGTTCTTGCAACCTGGCTGTCAAGGCCGCTCAGACAGCTGGTGAGTAATATCCGCTCCAAAAGCGGTTTGGAGATCGCCAGCAGAAACAGAAATGAGCTTGCCTTCCTGGACATGGCGTTCAAACGGATGCAGGAGGAGGAGGAAGGCCTGTTCCGGCTGCTGCAGGAGCGCGAAGAGGATACGCGCAGCTTTGCAGTTCACCGCCTGCTGCGCGGGGAGATCCCGCCGCGGATTGCTGAGGTTTTTCCGGAGGCCAACTACCGGGTGGCTGTTGTCTCCATCGACCGGTACAGGGTATATGTCGGTAATACTAATGTCGAAACCCGCAGCTACCACCGTTATCTGCTCAATACGAAATACGAAAGCCTGTTTCCGGAAGGGATAGTGGCCCATTCTGTATATCATACCGACGGCTGTATCGTCATTGTGCTGAATTTTGCTTCCGGTGAGGATGAATGCAGCAATATCCTGATTCAGCAGGCGCTGGAGTCTATCCGCGATGAATCGCTTGAGCTGCTGGAGCATACAGTCACCATTGCCGTCAGCGAGGTGGCAGATGCACCTGAAATGGTTGCCGAGCGGCTGCTTGAGGCAATGGAATTAATCAAGCAGCGGATTATCAAGGGTGCAGGGAGCATAATGTACTGGCAGGAGGAAGAAGAGCACAGCCGCAAATATTTGGATTCCGAGAACAGCGAGCGGAGGATTCTCAACTTTCTGGATGCCGGAGACCTGGATGGTATATTCAATGAGCTGGAGAATATCCGCAGCCAGATTAGCACAGAACAGCACATTTCCTACGATAATATCATGTTTATCTATCACCAGCTGATCGGCACAACGATTAAGCATCTGCGTGAGAATCATATCAGTACGGGTAGAACAGTCATGGGGAAGGGTGATATTTACAGCGTGCTGGCTGCGATGGATACACTGGATGAGCTGGAGAATTATCTGCAGGCGTTGTTCCGGGAGATTATCCAGAACCTGGACCGCGGCACCGGCGAGACCAATCACGGGGAACGGGTCATCCAATACCTGAAGGATCATTATAAAGAAGAGATTGTCCTGAAGGATATGAGCACCGAATTCGGAATCAGCTACTCCTACATGCGCAAGATCGTCTATGAGCTGACCGGGAAAAGCATGATCGACTATCTGAACCAGCTGCGGATTGATAAAGCCAAGGAGCTGCTGCTCGATACGGATCTGACAATTAAGCAGGTTGCTGCTGAGGTAGGCTATTATAATGTTCAAAGCTTTAACCGGTTCTTCCGCAAGTATGAGGGCATGCCGCCAAGCAGCTACAAAACGGCCAAGAGTAAAGGCTCCTAGGAGACGGCTCATGGCCGTTTTTCTATTGTGAATATATGTTAATGAAAACGTTTTAGCCTATCAAAAATGATCATTCACCCCTCTGAAAGCCCTTTAAAACCGCGATTCTATCAGTTTTGATGGCGAGCAGCATTACTCATTGTTTTCAAAAGCGGACAATGGGGCTAGCATAGAAGTCGAGCCGGTCAACATATCCGGTGCAGAGATGAAATGGTGCAGGAGGTGAGATTTTGAAAGTTGCAAACGCTTCAAAGACAAATCAAAATGCTCTACTAAGAAAGAATTCGCGCTTCGGTTTTTTACAGCGCGACTGGCAGCTCTACTTGCTTGTAGCGATTCCGCTGGCTTTTGTAATCGTATTCAAATACTTCCCGATGGCCGGGCTTGTAATCGCTTTTAAGGATTATAAGATCGCAAGAGGCTTCTGGGGCAGTGAGTGGGTCGGCTTCCAAATATTCCAGGATATTTTCTCCAAGCCTGATTTCACAAAAGCGATCCGCAATACACTGCTGCTCAACGTTCTTGATCTCATATTCAGCTTCACGATGCCGATCATACTGGCCCTGATGCTGAATGAAGTCAAAAGTGTCAAGTTCAAACGCATCAACCAGACCCTGCTGTATCTGCCTCACTTCTTGTCCTGGGTTATTATCGGGGCTATTGCGTATCAGCTGCTTAGTGAAGGTAACGGGGTTGTCAACAACTTGATTGAACTGATGGGCGGTAACCGGGTGCCATTCCTTCAAGAGGATACGAACTGGCTGGTCAGCTATCTGGCCATCGGGGTATGGCAGAGTATGGGCTGGGGAACAATCATCTACCTGGCTTCGATCAGCGGTATCAATCCGGAAATGTATGAAGCGGCAACGGTCGATGGGGCCGGACGCTGGAGAAAGGTATGGAATATTACCATTCCATCCATCCGTGCAACCATAGTAACGCTGCTTATCATGAATCTCGGAAAAGTTATGGAAGGCTCGTTCGAGCGCATCTGGTCATTGCAAAATAGGGCCACCACAGAGTTCACAACGACCATACCGGTGCTGGTGTATCGTTGGGGGATCGAATCCGGTAACTTCAGCCGGGCGACAGCGGTTGGATTATTCCAGTCCGTAATCGGAATAATTCTTGTAATTGCAGCTGACCGCATTGCCAAAAAACTTGGCGAAGACGGCATTTTATAGAAAGGAGAGAACCCGATGAGCGCATCAACCGGCAACGCTGCCGCACAAAGTAAAGGTCGTTTTGATATCTGGGATATTCTAATCAAATTCGTTATTATTCTATTCTCACTTGCTTGTTTATTACCGTTCCTGCATGTGTTATCGAAGTCCATGAGCGGTGACTCCTATGTCATTGCCAACCAGGTATTCCTGTGGCCGAAGGGCTTCACTCTGGACGCATACAGCAAAATTTTTGCTGATGCAAGTATTCTCCGCTCCTTGTACATTTCGGTAATTGTAACCGTAATGTTCACCGTGCTGGGGATGGTCCTGACCATCTGCGCAGCTTATCCGCTGTCCAGAGCCCAATTTAAGGGCCGCCGGGTCATCACCTTTATCTTCCTGTTCACCATGTACTTCAGTGGAGGGATTATCCCGGATTACATGAACATTAACAATCTGGGTCTGATGGATACGATCTGGTCACTGGTTCTGCCGCTATCCTTCAGTGCTTTTAACCTGCTGATTATGAAGACGTCACTGACAAGCAGTATTCCGGTGAGTCTGGAAGAATCTGCGCGGATCGACGGCGCCGGACATTTCCGGATTCTCTGGAGCATTGTGATTCCGCTCTCCAAGCCAATTATCGCTACACTGTCACTCTTCTACGCAGTTGGCCGCTGGAACGCCTATCAGGACGCTCTGTTCTATATCAAGCATGCCACTGACCTGCGTCCGCTGCAGCTCAAGCTGTATTATCTGGTTATCCAGGCCAGCGAAAGCTTCCAGCTGGAGGCCACTACAGTAACACTCAGTAATCCGGAAGTTCTTAAAGCGTCGGTCGTAGTCTTTGCTACCATACCTATTCTCTGCGTATATCCGTTTGTCCAGAAATACTTTGTTCAGGGTACGATGCTTGGCGCAGTCAAAGAGTAGTGGTGAATTCCGCTAGCAAAGCAGCAGTTATACAGTCCGAAAATTCAAAATGGGGGTATTACAATGAACAAAAAGGGTTATGTATCCTTAATGATGGCAACTGTCTTGACAGCCGGTTTACTTGCCGGTTGTTCCGGTAATGACAAGAATGCAGGAAGCGGCAACACACCAGCCAACAACCTGGCTGACGGCGAGTTCGCCGATTATTCACAGGGCTTCCCTGAGAAGGTTAAGATTGATATTCCAGTCTATGAGCGTGCGTTCGAAGGCTGGAATGTAACAGACAACTACTACACCCGCTGGGTTCAGTCCGAATTCGGTGATAAGAACAACATCGAGGTCAACTTTATTCCAATTACCCGCAGCAGTGAAGTAACCGATTATGAGCAGCTGCTCGCTTCACACAAGGCTCCGGACATTCTTTTCCACTACGATATGCCGCAGGCGCTGACTTATTACGGCGAGGATGTTATGCAGCCGCTTAATTATGAAGAAATAGAAAATTATGCTCCTACTTACTGGGCAAATATGGGTGAAACCATCCAGCAGTACGGTACAGTAGATGACCAGAACATCTTCTTCTTCGCTGCACGTCCTGAAGCAGATAACTTCGTCAACATGATCCGCAAGGACTGGGTAGAGAAGGTCGGCATGAAGGTGGAAGACCTGACGTCCCTTGAGAAGTACAATGAAATGCTGGTGAAATGGAAGGAAGCCGGACTGGGTGTAACCGCCGGTAACCTGATCCAGAACAGCTTCAACTACAGCTACGCCTTCCGTGAATGGCCGGTTGATCCTGAATACCGTGCGCTGTATTCTGATCTGAGTGTGGCTGACTTCACAACCGCAGATACCGAGAAGTTCCTGCGCAATATGAACTATCAGTACAACAATGGCCTGATCGATAAAGAATTCTACCTTCGCAGCGACGATAACAAGGTAAAAGCTGAATTTGTTGCCGGCAAAACAGGTACTTATGCAACCTATCTGACCAACAACGCTGACGTCTTCGCAGCTACAATGGCTAACAATCCGGAAGCGGAATTTGCTGTAATCCCTACTTATGCATTGGTACCGGAAGGCAATAAGCCACAGCAGCGTGCCTACTGGCCGTTCGGCTTCATCATGGGGATCAACTATGAAACATCAGCCCAAGAACGTGCTGCTGTATGGATGTATCTGGAATGGCTGAGCCAGCCGGAGAACCTGTTCAAATTCCAGAACGGTGTAGAAGGCGAGAACTATACGCTTGACGCAGAAGGTATTGCAGTGAAGAACCCTGATTACAAGGGCGAATCTGTACTTGCTCAGAACAACAACAAAGACTACTGGGCTCTGGTAACTGAAATTGCTCAATATCCGGATGCCGAGAAGACGCTGAAATCCAATATGCGTAACTGGTCCCCGGCAGGCTACGAGCATCTGGCTGAAGAAATGGTGAAATACTATGACGAAGCCGCTGAATTCCGTACACCGGATGCCATGTTCACCACTGTTCTTGAAAAAACGAATGAGTACAAAGCCGATCTGAACTCCCTGTTCCAGGATCTGTACGTGAAGACTGTACTGGCTCCTGAAGCTGAATTCGATGCCGTCTATGCTGAAGCCAAAGAAACATTCCTGAATGCAGGTTACCAGGAAATCCTTGACGAGAAGCAGGCCGCAATCGATGCAGGCAAGTTCCGTTAAGACCTGTAAGGCATAGCATGACTGAATAAACATATCGCGATAAATCCCTGTCAGCCGTCCACAGTAGTGGAGGTTTGACGGGGATTTTGTGCTGCTCACGTTATATAATGATATTTATATGGAAGGAAGTGATCTTATCCTTGTTATTCTGGCGGTACTCTCAGTGTTATTAATACTCCAGACCGTGTATATGCTGCATTATAAAAGCCAGATCAGAAATATCGGCAATCAGCTGTCGTTCATTCTGGAGCATCATTCGTTCAAGTTTATCTCCACCCAGTTAAAGCCGGTGGAAATCGGCAGTCTGGTCCGGGAATGCAATGCCCTGCTGGACCGCCAGCGGGAGGTGGATCAGCAGTTCAGCCGCAAAAATGAACAGATCAACGCCACAATTACCAGCCTGTCCCACGATATCAGAACTCCGCTTACTTCACTTGACGGTTATCTTCAATTGGCACTGCGGACAGAAGCCCAGCCCGATAAGGACCGGTATGTGACGCTGGCCCAGTCGAGAATACAACAGATTATTAAGCTGGTGGATGAGCTGTTCCTGTATACAAAGCTGCAGAACCCCGAATATCCCATTGAACTGAATTCTCTGGATATTATGGATGTATTGAAGCGCAGCCTGTTCACGAGTATTGATGATTTCAACCAGTGCGGGCATGAGCCGGAGCTTCAGCTGCCTGAGCTTCCCATTCCGGTTATAGGGGAGCCTAATGCGGCTGAGCGGGTATTCACGAATATTATTAGCAATTATTTCATACATGGACAAGGTCCGTTGTCTGTTACTTATGTGGATAGTCAGGATACCTTGTGTATACGCTTCACCAATCAGCTTAAAGCGGGCAGCAGGGTAGATGCCGGACAGATATTCACCCGCTTTTATAAAGAAGATCCGTCACGCACCCGCCATTCATCCGGCCTCGGACTCTCCATTGTGCAAGCGCTGATGGGCAAGATGAACGGGCATACGGAGGCTGAATGTACGGGAGATACTTTTAGCATCATTACAGCGTTCAAAAAAACAGCAGAGGGGGAGACACATACAAATGGGCGGGAACGGAAGCGGACGGCGGATTCTAATCATTGAGGATGACGGACACATTAACGGGATTATCCGTGACGGGCTTACATCAGCAGGCTTTGTATGCACACAGGCCTATTCGGGCAGTGAGGGGAAAATGAATCTGGATGCGCAGGAGTATCAGCTCATTGTTCTGGATCTGATGCTGCCGGGACTGTCCGGTGAACAGTTCATGCACTACCTGCGCAAAGAGCTAAAATCCGCAATACCGGTGATTATTCTCTCGGCCAAGGACGGGCTGGACCATAAGCTGAACCTGTTCGCGTTAGGAGCGGATGATTATGTGACCAAGCCCTTTGAGCTGGAGGAGCTGATTGCACGGATTCATGTCCACATCCAGAGAAATACCGCTGACGAACCGGTGAAGGCTTTCCGGCATAAAAATCTGCTGCTGGATACTGGCGCATATAGTGTGACCGTCCACGGAACGGTGCTTAACCTGACCAGGCAGGAATACCGGATCGTTGAGCTGCTGGTGAAGAACCCCGGCCGGGTGTTCACGAAGCAGGATCTATATGAGCTGGCATGGGAGGAGCTCTATATGGGTGAGGACAAAACGGTAACCGTGCACATCAGCAATATCCGCAGCAAAATCAAACCGTACGACAGCGAATCCTACATCGATACAATCTGGGGAATCGGCTTCAGGCTGAGTAAATAAGCGGCTTTGACATTTCTTAACCTTTTGTTGGCGATGTCTTAGTGTGATCCTGTTAACCTAAGGCTAAGGAGGTGCAGAACATGACCGATTGTATTATTGAATGTTGCGGACTTACCAAAAGATATAAATCGAAAGCGGCCGTGCTGAATGCAGAGCTCAAAATATACAGGGGTGAAATTGTCGGCATCATCGGTAAAAACGGTGCAGGCAAATCGACACTGCTGAAGATGATATCCGGATTGGTGTATCCTACCTCGGGCGAGCTGCATTTTTTTAACCGTGCTCCGGCCGGGGACCAGTCTTTTTTTGAACGGATGGGTGTACTGATTGAGAATCCGGGACTTTACCTGAATGTAACCGGTTATGAGAATCTGAAGCTGCTGGCTATAGCTTATGGGCTTAAGGATAGTAACGCCAGAATAGAGGAATTATTGCAGCTGGTAGGACTGGACGGTAGCCGTTCAATAAAAGTGAAAGGGTATTCCATGGGGATGAAGCAACGGCTGGGTATCGCAGTCGCGCTGCTCGGTAACCCGGATGTGCTGATTCTGGATGAGCCGATTAACGGTCTCGATCCGCAGGGGATTATGGAGATCAGACAGCTGATTCTGGAGCTGAACAAAAAAGGTCTGACGATCCTTATTTCCAGCCACATTCTAGAGGAGCTGTCCAAAATAGCATCCAAGTATGCCATTCTCCATCAGGGTGAGATTGTCGAGGTGATCTCCAGGGAGGAACTGCAGCATAAGTGCGAGGAACGGATCGAGATTAGCGTAGAGGAAGCCAAGACGGCAATTCCTGTACTGGAGCGGGAACTGAACCTTATGAGGTATAAGGTGATCGACAGCCGGAATGTGTATGTATATGACACGGATATCACGATCCGCCAGATTACGAAGGTGCTGGTTGAGCATGGAGTCATGGTCGATTCCATAGCTAAGCACAAGCAGAGCCTGGAGCAATACTTCCTGGAACGGACAGAAAGAGCAGGTGAACACCATGCTTAATATTCTGAGAATGGATTTCTACCGTTTTGTGCGGAATCGGATAATGTATCTGCTGCTTCTGGTGTTCTGTGCCTTCCAAATCTTTGGTATCTTTATGACGAAGCAATATGCCCAGGAGATGGAGAAGGGCGGTATTTCGGTCAGCAGCCTGAATGAGAGTGATTTCATCCAATACACCATATCGCAGCCGCCTTCCTGGATGCTGGTGTACATTGCGGTGTTCAGCATTTTTTTCTACACAAGCGAATTCAGCTCAGGCTTTCATAAAAATTACATCCCGATGCACAGAGCCAGAATTCATTCGGTATGCTCAAAAATACTGGTGCTCGCAGCGTTTGTTGCTATGCTGTTTCTGACCATGCTTATTGCCGACTGGATCGGGAGAACGCTGTTTTTTGACAATACCAGCCTTGGAGATCCTGTGTACCTAATGAAGCTGCTGATCAGCCAATTTATGCTGCACTGGGCGTTCTCCATTCTAATACTCTATATTGTTATGGTCGTCAAAAATCTCCTGGTCAGTCTGACCGCCGGATTTGTTCTGGCATTGAATGTGGCAGGCATGGCCCTGTCTGCGCTGGAATCGCTGGTCCAAGGCCTGCATCTGTCGCAGTACCTGCTCATTAACACCATCGTCCGGGTAAAAGATTTCAATAATGCAGCAGATATCCTGCATACGGCAGCGGTTGCGGTAATCGTCATCCTTGTGTTCAGCTTCCTTGCGGTCCGTTATAAGCTGCAGGAGGATTTGAACTAAAGGCCAGTACCTATTTCCCCCGTACATGCACTTCTGGGCACTAACCCACATACAATAAAAGGACCATGAACCCGTAGTTCTCATCATAGACCGGTTTCATTGTACATGTGCGGGAGGTGTCGCCAAGTTGCCTGGAATCATAAGCACGATTGCGCTGCTAATCAAAGAACTGACGCTGCTGGTATCCTACGTAAGAAATAACGCATTTCCACAGCCTTTATCGGAACAGGACGAGAGCAAATACTTAGGTATGATGGCTGAGGGAGACGCCAAGGCTAGAAATCTGTTAATTGAACATAACCTGCGGCTTGTTGCCCATATAGTCAAAAAGTTCGACAACACCGGCGAAGACATGGAGGACCTGATCTCCATCGGTACGATTGGATTGATTAAAGCGATTGAGAGCTACCGCCCAAACAAGGGGACAAAGCTCGCCACTTTCGCTGCTCGATGTATCGAGAATGAGATATTGATGCACCTTCGCTCGCTGAAAAAAACACGGAAAGACGTATCCCTACATGATCCGATTGGGACAGACAAAGAGGGGAACGAAATTACCCTCATTGATATCCTCGGCTCGGAGACGGATGATGTGATTAAAGAGGTGGATCTGAAGATTGAGAAGAGCAAGATATATCGGAACCTTGATATTCTCGATGAACGGGAAAAGGAGGTCGTGGTAGGGCGATTTGGGTTGGATACCGGCGGGGAAGAAAGGACGCAGCGGGAGATTGCGAAGGATCTGGGCATAAGTCGCAGCTATGTGTCGCGGATTGAGAAAAGGGCGCTGATGAAGCTTTATCATGAGTTTTATAAGGCGAAGCGGTAGCTAATAAGTAGCTTGTAGGAATGAGATATTAAAGGTCTCATTCCTGCAGGTTTTTTGTTTTTTTAAATCAATGATTACATTCTATACACTATGCTTTAAGCTGATATAAATTGTGCTTTGCTGTGGTATACTCGAACTATAAGCGGAAATGAGGTGTTTCTGTATTGATGAATATTAAGCAGGACCTTGCCAAACTGATCAGATTAACAGGCGACCGTGCCAAATTGGATGCTAAAGCAAACGGAACATATATAGTATATAAGACAAATGAGGGGAAATTTGTTAGAGAATATAGTACAGGTAAGATCGAGGAAATGAATGAACAGGATTTAATCCATGGGTGAGACAAAGGCGACTATGTTTGTGTTTGCAGGCAATAATGGAAGCGGAAAGAGCACAATCCGCAACTTGATTGTTGACCGGCTTGGAGTCAGTGTGAATATTGATCCAGATGCGCTAGCCCGCAAGATTAATAATATTGATTCCGAAAAAAGTAAATTATCTGCTGGAAAAGAAGCTATTAGAATAGCCAGGGAATGCATCCGAAATAAGTGGGACTTCACCGTGGAAACTACTTTAGCCGGTGGTAACGTTATAAGGCAGATGAAGGACGCGAAGGAGCAGGGCTTTGAAATCATTATGTTCTATGTTGGCTTAGGTGATGTTCGGCTAAATATAGAACGGGTTGCTTTGCGCGTGAAAAACGGCGGTCATCATATTGAAAAAGAAGATATTATTAGACGCAATGTAACAAGTATGAATAATCTTTTATCACACTTAGACTTGATTGATCAATTGATAGTTATTGATAATAGTAAAGCTGATGGAGAGTTTGTTCTTGAAACAGATAAAAGCGGGATTAAATATTATTTAAATGAATTGCCTGAATGGACACAAGAAATTAATCGGAAACTACAAATTAAATATAAAAAACAAGAGTAAACCAATTCGAATCCGAAACGATCGTAATTGGTTTGGTTTTTTGACATCGTATCGTGGTCACAACCTCAAAAAGTTCGACCATACAGGCGAAGACATGGAGGACCTGATCTCCATCGGTACGATCGGGCTGATCAAGGCCATCGAGAGTTACCGTCCTAACAAGGGAACGAAGTTTGCTACTTTTGCGGCTCGATGTATTGAGAATGAAATATTGATGCACCTTCGTTCGCTGAAAAAAAACCCGGAAAGACGTGTCTCTACACGATCCGATTGGGACGGACAAGGAAGGTAACGAGATTACCCGGGAGAAGGAAGTCGTGGTAGGTCGGTTTGGGCTTGATACAGGCGGGGAAGAATGGACGCAGCGGGAGATTGCGAAGGATCTGGGGATCTCGCGGAGTTACGTGTCGCGGATAGAGAAAAGGCCGCTCATGAAGCTTTATCATGAGTTTTATAAGGCGAAGCGGTGAGGTCAACAAACAAGCTATACTTTTATGATGATGAATTAGGAAAGATAGTCTTCTCGTAATAATATTTGCAAATCGCCGTCTGCCTAAGGGTCGACGGTTTTTAAGTTGTATTTTTCTGAAGAGGACTTGAGGAAATGTCTGAAGATTGAGAAGAGCAAGATTTATCGTAACATCGACATTTTGACCGCGGAGTTTAGCAGTAGAGGTGAGGCTACGGTGATACAGAATCTGAAGCCAGCCAGCCTAACAGTCTGATTGCAGCTCTTTTTTGTAAAAATCAAAACATATATTATGTGAAAATTAGGTTTTTTATCTAAAAAAATATAATTATATGTTATAATTGGATGTGTAAAACTTTGTTATTACATAATTTGGAGGGGAAAGGTTAATACGAGCGTGAGATAAGCTTTTCTGTTAAGCGGCCAATCATGAATGAAAAAATGTAAAAAAGGACGAAAGGCGCTGTATATTATTAAGATACTCATTAAAACAAGAGAGTAGGTCGTACGTGTCAAAAAAAATACTTGAGGTTCATAAACCTTTTTTGTCTACTTCCAATGTATATGGAACGCTTCTTTCCATTATTTCTGACGATGAACGGATAAGACCGTGGATATATTCCAATTTTATACAAATTAGATATGTTATTGACTGGGATGTATATTTTTTTGATAACCATGATTTTCTGATCGATATTTGCCCGTACCTAAACAAGTCAACCCTGGACAGATCTTTAATCACACAATGGGCCACTTTTAAGGATTTTATAATTCATGCAATAGATAATGATTTTTATGTATGGTGTCATTTAGACCGTTTTCATATTCCCGGACATGCTGAGTATCTTAAACAAAGTAATTTTCATGAAACGCTGATATATGGATATGATATTAATGAAAATACAGTGTATTTTTCAGACAATATGGCAGATGGTGCTTATAAAAATTCAACGTGTTCTTTCGAGAACATTGAGGCTTCAAATAAAGAGGTTTACATGGAACGCAACTTTATTTCCAGAGTGATACTGCTGAAAAAAAACAATAAGACGGATAACTATACTATCAATAGAGAATACATTATCGATGGATTGCAGCGCTTGCTATTTTCCAAACGGAGTTTTGACTTAATTAACAACGAGGTTCTATGTATCTATGGATTAGACGTCTATCATCATTTGAGTTCCCGGATAACGAATCGAAAGGAGGATTTGCCGGAGCTTGACATAAGGGTATTTAATTTGCTCTGGGAGCATAAGAAGCTTATGGTCATGCGATTGGAGTATTTAAACCAAATCTCATGTTTAGTGAATGCACAGGATTTAATTGAGGAATCTAAGGCTCTAGACGTTAAGAGCTACATTACAAGAAACATGGCCCTGAAATATAATGTGAAACCTAATAAAGACAGCCTGGAGAGTATTAACCGGGAGTTGATATCCATAAGGAACAGAGAACAGATTCTGTTAGAGCGTATCCTGGCAAGAATTTAAATCATATATTTGTATCATTAACATTTTATCCCTTTTATGACATGCATCACTTCTAAAGTGCGGAAAAAGGCTTAAAGTTTTTATAGGAAGTATTTTCTAATTATGTGGTTTTAGATATGAGAGGAGATACTCATGGATATTAAAGACATCGTTCGAACCAGCATATTGGAATGTATACATTTCAATATGAGTGAAGCGGATTTCTCAGATGAAGTAAGGTTGGGCGAAACAATCGGACTGGATTCAATCAGCTATGTCCAGGTTGTCGTTACTATTGAAGATAAGATCGGGATCTCCTTGTCGGATGAAGTATTAAATATTTATGAAATTAAAACATTCTCCGATTTATGCCGGGCTGTGGAAAAGAGTATAAGTGAGGGTGATAAAACTGTCCAGACTTGAGGATTTATTGAAGAAGAATAAGTCCTCTTTCATTTGTACAGATGAAGCATTGGATTTAGATGGAGAATCTCTCTATCAGCGTTCCCTGCGCTGTAGAGCTTATCTGCAGGAGAACGGAGTCACAGTAAACAGCAGGGTTATTGTGATAAGCAGACATTGCACAGACTTTATTATTAATCTATTTGCCGTACTGGGTTTGGGAGGCGTCGTAATTCCATTAACACATAATACGCCATCTGACATTATTGAGGAAATCATTGATCTTACACTGCCCGGGTGTATATGTATTTCTGGTGGAAGAACCGATGTATCATTTTCATGCAGAACCATCCAGATTGATTACGAAGATTACAGGCATAAACCGCTTTTGGAGCCTGTTTCAGGCTTGAGTGAGGACAGCATTGCTCTGGTAATGATGAGCTCAGGGACGACCGGAAGAAGGAAAGGCATTGCCTTAACACACAGGGCGATATACAGCAATATACAAGGGATAGTAGAATATATGCGGCCTGCCCCTACAGACAGGTTTCTGACCTTGAAAAATTTCACACATGTCTCTGTATTAGTCGGCGAAATACTGACATGTATTTATTCAGGGTCACATTTATTTGCTCCAGATCCGTACTGCAGTATGGCCAAGACGCTGCAAAATATCAAACATTATGCGCCCACATTCTTATTTGCGAATCCGCAGCTTCTGAAACGCTTAAAGGATTATACGAAGAAGACGGGAAGCGATATCCGGGTCAGAACCATTTACACAAGCGGAGCAGTATTGAGCGGTACGGAGGCTCAGGAACTAAGCGCAGTATTTGCCAGCAGTAAGATTTGGAACGTATACGGCTTAACTGAAACTGGCCCCCGAGTTACTGCGCAGACGGACTTTAATGATGCAAAGTACGGTTCAGTAGGCCGACCAATAAAGGATACGATCCTTTATATTAAGAACCCTAATACTCAAGAACAATGCAGTTCATATGAAGTGGGGCTGATATGTGTCAAAAGTCAAAGCCTCATGTCCGGATACGTGTATTCCAAATTTCAAATTCAATATATAAATCAAAATGATTTTTTTGAAACAGGCGATTTAGGATATTTAGATGATGATGGCGATCTATTTATTCTCGGGCGAGCCAACGATACGATTAATGTATCTGGGAATAAAGTAGATCCTGTACTTGTTGAAGAAAAGATTAGAAGGCTTGAGGGGGTGGAGGATTGTATTGTATTCGGGGTTTCAGATCAAGTCTATGGCAGCAGAATAGTATGTCTATTGGCAGGGAGAATACAAGATGTTAAGGAGCATATACTTATTCAGCATTGTAATTCAACCCTGTTTCCACACGAACGGCCAAAAGAATTTATAGTTTCTATGAGTATTCCGGTAAATGAACATCAAAAGAGGTCGCGATATTGGACCGCAAAGCTTTATCAGGAGGGTGCCCTCCAATATAGAAGGTTACCTTTTTAGGAGCATGATATATGGACAATAATTATCACAAGAGTTTGGCCTGGGCATGCATGCATGTTCCGTTTTACCGGCATTATTTTCAGGACAGGGGCATCTCCCCGGACCAGTTACAGTTACAGAACTTTCCTGTTGTGGACAAAGCTTTATATCTGAACGAACCCGAACAATTTTTAAGCGAATCTGTTTCTGAAGCTCAATTAAAATACTCGTTGACCTCCGGTACTACAATGATGCCGCTGAAAGTAGTAAAGACACAGCAGGATTATTATACACAAATGAAAAATATTTGGAGCTACAGGTCAGCGGAGTATGGACTCAGGACTGACACGAAGTGTTTGAATCTGTTCTTTTTTAATGAGCGTCAGGAAATATCATATCTATCGGATCGTGGGACAACCTTCAACATTAATACGTCTCTGATGGATTTAGAATGGTTTGAGGAGCAGGCGGATGAAATCGAAAACTTTAGCCCTACTTATGTAATCGCATACACTGGTGGGTTTATGAGGTTACTTGCATTTTATGAAAAACATTCCCGGGTTTTCCCGGAAACAATCCGCTACATCGAATTTATCGGTGAACCCCTGCTGCAATATCAGCGCGAAATTATTACCCTGTTTACTGCCGCACACCTTACTGAGAATTACAGCAGTACAGAGGTTATGGGGATCGCTTTATCATGCAGGCAAGGCCATCTTCATTGTATCTCCAGAAATGCAGTGGTTGAAATTATGAACAGGGGAAGGACATGTCAGTACGGAGAAGAAGGTGATGTCGTCCTTACCAGCCTCTTTTCCAAAGCCATGCCGTTTATTCGTTACCAGATAGGCGACATCGGGCTTTTGAGAAAGGGAAATGAGTGCAGCTGCGGGAATCCCAATGACATTATTGAATTAACTAAAGGGAGGGCAGCAGACTTTATCGAGCTGTACAGCGGAGAGAGAATTCATTCCGTCATTCTATGTAATGTAATAGAAAATATAAGCTGCAGCCTGAACAACTGTATATTTAAATTCCAGTTCAGACAATTGTCCAGTTCACACATTGATATCGGGCTGTCATTCAGAACCGGGCTGGAGCTTATGTTCGTTCCTTTTAAAATGTTATTTTTAAAAAGAATCAAGTCGGTAATTTATGCAGAAATCATCTGGGAGTTTCATATGGAATCCGTATTGGAATTGAATGAGCACAAGAAAAGCATGCATTTTCTAAGGGAAGGATAAGTATAGGTGATCCAGCTACAGATAGGAGATACCCAACATAAATGTAGCTATCTACCGGTTTTCGAACGGGAGTTCCGTACTCCACTGAAGTGGGGAGAGAAGGACACGATAGCGGGAATGATATGCGAATTTACTGATTCGCTGCAAATCATTAACCAGAGCTTTATCTATTGCGAATCCGTAACTCCGGCTTTAATAAATAAAATACGTGCAGGCTCCCATTGTATCAAAGCTATTTTCAGCAAAGAATTTGTGCCAGTACATTTATATGGAGTAACGGATTTGCCTTATCTATTCACCTTGCCTGCTGATGCACCCGTCGATGGTTGCAGCCAAGCCATCTTGGAAATTGATCTAACGGATTATTTAAGGAAAGAATACGACACCTTTGATCTTATGTACTGGAAAGCGTATGAAGTGGAACATCTGCTTCACCGGCTGACAGGAGATTTTACATTAGTAGAAAATTATCTTGGAATAACCCGCCAGCAGCGATTACAGGTCATATTCGCCAAGGATATTAATGATCTGTCTGATTTAACCGGTCAAAATTCTTCATTCGCCTATAGAAATCTGGTCATGGGATTAACATATAAGCTGGGAAAATACCGCCCCGAACTTCATGAATATACACATATTCTTCTTTATGATTGGGGCAGTCCCCCCTTTTTATTTGTGGAAGGAATGGCCGCGCTAATTAGTGACTTGCTGCTTATAAATGAAAATAACAGAAAATCATTCGATATTTTATCGAAAGTTTTTTTGAAAAAATATCCTGAATCTCATTTAAAGGAGTTATTTACGGTGGATTATAAAAGTGAAAATTTTCATATCCACATGTATCATATATCTGCATCATTTGTTTATTATTTGATCCGTATTTTTGGTCTTGAAAAAGTCAAGGAAGGTTATCAGATCATATGCCGGAAAAACGGTTTGAGTGACAATTTATCGGTTTTCCAATCCATTTTCGGACAACCGTTGGAAATGGTGGAGAAAGAATGGTTAACAGACATAGGGGTACAGGTGGTGAATGGTTATTAACAGGCTCATCAAATTATTAGGCTCTTGCGACCTTTCCGATGTTTCTTCACTGAGAGCCATATATAAAAACAATAACGTGTATTCATACAATGGAGTAACTATAATCTGTAATGAAACACATAAATCAAAACCCGAGTATGTGAAGTTTACCATTCAGATCCCGGCTGGGATGTTGGGTCTGGAGAATCGCAATAGATCTCTAGACGCATCAACAGCGGACTTTTGTTTACGGTCTTTTGTTTCTCTTATAGAAAAAATAGATTTAGAACAAGAACATAAGACAGGGAAAGAGAAATTTACAGGCAAAATACACATACATGAACCTAACCAGAAGGTAGTTGTCCGCAATAGCTGTTTTTTTAAAGATGACATGCTGAATATCACAATGGTAATCCGTTTCCCTGTACACATGATGGAAAAGCGGAATGTAGTTGCAGGTAAATTATCAGTTAAAATCGTTAGAAAGGAACTGGGAAAGGCTGTTAGAGACTTTGTTGACTTCTTCGACAATGAGGCATGCATTCAATTTAATACAGTGTATAGAAGACAGTTGGAGATACGAAGGTTATTACAGAAGAAGAATTTAGTGTGTTTTATAGCAAATAACAGTCTTCTTCCGCGGGGGAAAGGAGAGCAGCCGTTGGGCGATGTTACCCCCTTTATTTCCCCGTCTGAAGATGAAATCGAAATTACATTAGCAGACGGATTTGTCATTAAAGGAATGGGGATCACCGAAGGCGTTACAGTCATCACTGGAGGAGGTTATTCAGGGAAAAGCACACTGTTAGACAGTATTCTCTCGGGCATTTACAATCATGTCCCCGGGGACGGGAGGGAGTATTGTATAACCGAAGAGAGAAGCTGCAAAATCATCGCAGAAGATGGACGCAGTGTCTCTTCACTGGACATTACACCATTTATACGAAATATCCCTCATTCCAATACCAAGGCCTTTAGTTCCTGTCATGCCAGTGGAAGCACTTCGCAAGCTGCCAATATTATCGAAGCGGTATCCTTCGGATGCAAAGCGTTACTGATAGATGAAGACAGAACAGCAACTAATTTTATGATACGGGACTCCCGTATGAAACAGATTATTCAAGATGATCCTATCGTTCCTTTTACAGACCGTGTCCGGCATTTATATCAAAAAGCGGGGGTTTCGACCATTCTTATTATTGGCGGAAGCAGTGAATATCTGGATCTGGCTGATAATGTGTACATGATGAAAAACTATACCCTGCATAACTTTAATAAGGAACTAATGCCATTTAAGCAAAATGCATATGAATTCTATGAAAGAGAAGATGAACATGAAGTGCAGTGGAAGTTAGAACGACTGGTCAAAACGGACTCGCTGTCCTCCTTCAAAAGAGATGCAGAAAGCAACCGGATTTTTGAATATGTGCATATCGACAATAATACTATTCATCTCGGAAAAGATACGGTGGATGTCTCCCGCTTGGATACAATCATTTCGCAGCAGCAAATAGCGACTATTGCTTTTATAATCCGGTATCTGGCTAACCGTACGAAGGAACCGTCGTTTAATCTTTACCGTTCCATTCAGGAAGTATTCGGCCTTCTCGCTGAACAAGGACTTGATGCAATATATTCAAACAGCTTTGATATTCCTCATCATTTGGAATTGCCCGCAATGCATGATGTTTTGTTTGCTTTCTCCAGAATGAGTATGCCTGAATATGTCTAAGGACAGCCTGAGCTTTGCATGCAGATTACATTTGTAGCAGGAGGTGGATTTGATGCAACTATATATTCATAATGACCTCACAATAAAACCTTACAATGAGAAGCTCTACAGTGTGTACATCCATCGTAACAGGGTGTCATTTATGGATGAGGATACCTTGGAATGTTTGCTGATGATAGGCAAGGGACTTGAAGTGGAGGATTTCAAAGCTACTATAAGCGTAAGGTTTCCCTTGGTCAGAGCAGATAAATTGATTAACCGGTTACTGAATCAAGAGATTCTTACCTATAATCAACCCAAATATGCTTGGATATCCAACAATTTTGGAGCGTCAAGGATATCGCACGAAGAAGCTGGGGCTGTAATGGAAGTATTAAATTCCAAGCGGTTATTCCGTTATGGCGAACTGACCTTGGACAGCCTCCGTCATTTAAGGTACTCGCCATGCACCAGATTAGAGCATGAAATATCCAAGCTGATCGGAACGCGTTATTGTTTAGCCGTAAACTCCGGTACAAGTGCTCTCCTCTGCGCATTTAAAGCTTTGGGCATCGGTGAAGGGGATGAGGTTATCTGCCCAACCTTTAATTACATCGGATCGGCAACCTCAATGATGCATTTTGGAGCCACTCCTGTTTTATGCAATATAGACGATACCTTCATGTTGTGCCCGGAAGAAGCCGAACAACGCATTACATCCAACACCAAAGCGATATTATGCTCCCATTTACAGGGTAAGGCTGCCAGAGTCAAAGAATTACAGAGCATAGCAAAAAAGCATAATATATTTTTAATTGAAGATTGTGCGCAATCTTTCGGCGCTTTTTATGAGGATCAAGCACTCGGCTCTTTCGGAGATGTGGCTTGTTTTAGCTTCCATGAACATAAAGTGTTAAGCAGCGGCGAGGGCGGGGCCCTTGTTACGAACAATCAAGAAATATATGAGAAGGCTTTATTATATTCTGATGCGAGTCTGTTATATATGCACTCTAAATATTTGCCTGGCTTCCCGGCACAAAACATGCGCTTATCGGAATTGCATGCGGCAATTTTTATGGAGCAGATGAAGAAATTGGATTTATTTGCAAATCACTTGCGCAGCCTGCATAGATTGATGACACAAAAATTATCTCTGCTCCCTAATGTGGATCTGCAAACTATTCAGAACTACGAAGGTTATATACCGCAGTCTATATATATCGGTATGAAATCTCAGGACATGGCTGTTCAACTGGCGGAATTTCTCCGGGAAATTGGTGTCAAGGCAAAACCCCTTTACAACGAAAAAGAGATAACGACAAACGTATTTGTGCATTGGCCCTGCTTGCTGGAGAAGCCGGGAGCTCATGCCTCAACTGAAACACAGTATTCAAGAACTGCGGATCTGTTGAGCCGGACTGTCACACTTTCATTCGGACTGGATATTACTGAGGAGCTTGTTGATAAGGTAAGTGATGAAATTGTGCAATTCTGTTCGCCGTTGGGGATGTAATAGGACAGGAGAGAAAAGATGACCGCAAAAACTATTCGTTCGGTATGGGAAGTAACAGAGACAAAAAAGCGGAAGCTAGTAATTTTAATATTGCTGAATCTAATTATAAACTTGTTATTTATTGTCTATTTGAATTCTATTAAAGATCTAATCAACAGTGTAACTACTAGGGAGTTTGGAGCTCTGGGGAAGCTAGCTGCTCTTTTGTTCCTGGTAGTGCTGATAAATATTTTATTGAACAGAATAAGTAAATTCTATACTAACCGTTTACAAATGCAAACAGAAATAAAGATGAGTAACAAATTTTATGAGAAATTGAACAGGGTCTACTTAGGTGATCTTGAGAGCTTCAGCCAAGCGGATGTAATCACCAGATTTAACGACGATTTAAAAAGTATAGTTAACTTTCAATTCAATACGTTGTTATCCTATATATCTAATATCACTAGACTTGCATTGATCCTGTTATATATAGGCATAAATAATGTATATCTGTTGGCTTTTGTTGTGCTGATGCCCGTACTCATTATAATTCCCAGGCATTTCGGAAAAAAAAGCGGCGAAGCCTACATTAAAGCTCAAGAGTCCAAAACAGCACTGAATATGATTTCGAAAGATATTATTGACCATGCAGATGATATCCGTATTTATTCGGCAAATGAATACTTCATGGACAAATACCGGTCCAGCGAGCGGAAGCTAGTGACACTTGAAAAGAAAAAAACTTTGTACGATAACATAGTCTGGATTGCCGGCGTAGGAGGCTATCAAGCTATTTATATTTCGTTATACGTCATCGGCGGGATTTTAGCTTACAACAATAGGATAGATTTTGGCGTAATCGTAAGTACTTTTATAGTCATTGATCCAATGGTTGATATACTAATGCAACTGCCGGGGATTATGCCTGCAATCTATAATGTGCGAAAAAATATTGAACGGTATAACGAAATAATGAATTTGCCGGAAATGCCGGCTGGAAATGTAAGCGGTGAAGCTTCCAATACGAACTCGATCATCTTAAACCAAGTCAGTTATACCTACAAGTATGGGAGAAAGGCGTTAGACAACATTTCTCTAGAAATTAAAGATCAAGAAAGAATAGCGGTAATTGGGAAAAGCGGCAGCGGAAAAAGCACCCTATTGAAGCAGTTGATGGGTTATGACGGCAAATATAACGGAAGCCTGATGCTAAATGGCCAAGAACTCAAAGCAATGGGTACGGATGATATAAAAAAATATATATCTTATTTGCCGCAGGAAATATTTCTCCAACACGATACTATTGAGAACAATATTAAGGGAGTCCTGTATAATTGCAAACTTGAGAACTTCATAAGGTATGCACGCATAGCAGAAATTCATTCTGAAATCGAAAATATGAGCAGCGGATATCAGACTGTAATTCAGAATGATGGTGAGAATATGTCAGTCGGACAAAGGCAACGTTTAGGAATTGCGATGGCAGTGGCTAAGCAGAAGCCGTTTTTGCTTTTGGATGAATGTTTTTCCGGAGTTGATGCCCTAACGGAGCAGAAGATTCTAGATCATATGTTTTCAGAATTATCATGCGGTGTTGTGCTAGTTACTCATAGAATAAGTGCAGACATTATGAGTAAATTCGATAGAATTCTTCTAATGGATAACGGGCAGATTGCCGCTTATGAAAATTATAACGTGATGTTACAAAATTCATTATATAAAAGCATGCTAAAAGAAAATGCATAGAGGGGGTGACGAATTGAACAACAGATTTCCAAAGGAATTTATTAAATACCTAAAACAAACCAAAAGTTTAGGAATTCTCGTAGTTACTTCTGGCCTTGAGATTCTAAGGGGACTCATAATGTCTTTTGGAATAGCATGGGGAGTAAAGTGGATCACTGATGGAACACTACAGCATGATATAGGAATATTTAGAGACGGGATCATGGTATTTACCAGCTCCATTCTTATAGGTACCTTTGCTGTGTATCTCATAAACCAAAAATTAAATTATTCTATTATTTCAATGCACAGCCAATTACGAACGGACATGATGCAAAACGTGTTATACAGCGACTCAAAAGAAACAAATAAAAATGATGTCTTATATAGGGTCAATAATAACATTAGAGATTTCAGCAATTTGTACAAAGCAATCCACTTATGTATCGGAAGCCTGGGGAAAATATCTGGCACAATTATATCCGGCTTTATTCTATCCTGGCACTTAACGATTGCCCTTTTAGTTTTTGGCGTGGTGAAGATCTTCATTGATAAGAAATTGGTCACTTACTTGTATGGTATTCATGATGAAATTAATAGAAAAAAGTCATCTATGTTTTCGGCTGTAATGCAGATTATACAAGGGATTGTTTTTTACAAATTGGCCGGTGACGAACGCACAACAAGAGAAAATATTCATAATCACTTAGAAGATTATAACCGCCTCAATACAAGATCCGTTCGTATTGGTTTGAACATTGATGCCATTTCCAGCTTTGTCGACATTTTAGCGTTGCTTACCGTTTTATTTATAGGATCATTTTTGGCTGCAGAACAAGTGATCTCAGTAGGGGCCTTTGTGGCATTCGTATCCATGTACGATGTTCTGCTTAATCCTTATAAGTTTGTCAGCAATCTCATGCGCGAGTATCAAAAAAACAAAGCAGGATGTATAAGTATTTTTGAATTACTGGGATTACAGATTCCGGAGATTAACAATTGCGAAGCTACCGAAATTCTAAAGACCCCGTTTCAATTAAAAGTGGAGAGCATCAAGTTTGGCTACGATAAGGGAAGGCTGATTCTGGATAATATTAAATTTGAAGCCAGCTCAGGGAAAATTACCTATCTTACCGGGAAAAGCGGCATTGGCAAGACAACGCTATTCAATCTGATTAACGGATTATACAAACCCTTAAGCGGAAAAATCTCCGTCGTAGGTGAACACAAGACGGAATTGAATCCAAGTTTAGTTACCTGTGTATCCCAATCTCCATTTTTATTTAATGGAACCATTAGTGAGAATATAGCCTTAACACATAAATCAGAGATAGACGAAACCCGTTTGATTGAGGCAGCCCAAAAAGCTGGTCTAGAGGAATTTGTGCTAATGCTTTCCAGCCAATATGAACATGTAATTAAGGACGGAGGTGAAAACTTATCGGGAGGCCAGAAATGCAGGATTGCACTCGCCAGGATGTTCTATAATCCGTCTCCGCTTATACTATTGGATGAAATTTATGCGTCACTGGATAACATCACTATCTCTTCCATCGAACATGCTTTAAAGGATTTATGCAGCAAAAATCATTGTGTCTTATTTATATCCCATCGGGACGAGTGGATTCCCAAGGAATCTTCAATTGTACAAATAATGTGACATTCAGATTGGGAGGTAAATCTTTTGCTAGCAAATGAGCCGCAAAAACATTTAGATTTCCAGATCCTCTCCAGGCCGTTAAAAACAATTTACGATGATTTGCATCATTTCAGAGATACCGGAATTCCTCAGCCTAATGACTTCAAACTGTTTGCCCCAATAAATAAGAGATATTTTCTGCTGGCTGTTAAAAGCGGGATTTTCATGGAAATTACTGAACATGCCAGACAACAGTTATTTCAATATCAAGCAGACGGAGAGCCCTTTGCAATCGATGTACCGGTCAGAATGCAATTGATTTCTTTAGCCAAGCTGGGGGTTTTCTCGGAGAATAAATTAAAGGCATCATCGACTTACGTGGAAAAAATGAATCTGAATCTCTGTCACAAGTGTAATCTGATTTGCAAATACTGCTTTGCCGAAGGAGGAGGGTATGGATATTCAGAATCTGTGATGCCTGAGGAGACTGCTCAAAAAGCCCTTGAGGTTTTTATTTCCCAGATTCCTGAGAACTGTGAAGGTAACATCATTTTATTTGGCGGAGAACCGTTACTGAACAAAAAGCTGATGTATTTCATCATAGATTACGGCAGAGCGTTATCACGGAAATATGGCAACCAAATCATTTTTGATATTTTCACAAATGGTACTTTGATTGATGAAGGTATTGCCGAATTAATGAATAGCGGTAAAGACATTCGAATTCTTCTGAGTTTGGACGGCCCTCCAGAAATCAACAATCAGTACCGCTTCGGCAGGGGAAAGCTGCAGGTATCTACTCAAGTCGAAAAGCGTGTGAAATTGATTGAACATTATTTAAGTGACCGTGTGGTTCTTCGATGTACTGTTGCAGATGTTGAACATAATTTGATTGACCGTATTAAATACTTTGTATCTTTAGGGTTCCGCAATATCGTGTTTGACCCGGCATTTGGCGACAATCTACCGGGAATTCCACCTACAGATCAAATTTATCAGTCAATTTTGGAGCAATTACCTGCCGTAACTGATTATTTAGTTGAATTAATTGATACCAAAGGCAATGTGAATATCAATATGATATCGGAAATGCTAACACAAATCCTGAAAAACAGCCGTAAGGCTGAATTCTATGAAACACCACCATGTCCTGCAGGAAGCAGTTATATTTCCGTAGATACTTCAGGTGCTGTTTACCCCTGTCATTTCTTTGTCGGAAAGGAAGCATTCTCTATAGGAAGAGTCAACGAAGGCATTCAGCAAATAGATATCCTCAAGGATAATGGAATCAGGAATCTGGAAAAACAAAATGATTCGCTCTGCAAAGATTGCGATTTAAACGTACTGTGCGAAGGCCCTTGTCCATACAAACGGCTTGTATTATTCCCTTCGGAGTTAATCGTCCAAAAATCTCACTGCAGGTTAATGGAGGAACGGGTTGTTCAAAGTTTAAGATTGCTTTCCAACTATTACCCTAAAGGGCAGCTGCCTTATAGGGAACTGTGGGATGTGCTAATCAGAGCGGTTGAAAATAAAGCTGTGGCACAAAGCTGAATCTTCTTTTGTTAGTCCAATTAAATAAATAAAAAAGAGGTCACGATGATGAGATCATATGAAATCAAACGAATTTCACCAGCAGTGAATAAGACAAGTCAAAAGATTGGTCCGAAGATCCTTGTTAATCCGTACTATGGCTGCGAACATCAGTGTCTCTTTTGTCCTGCAAATGATGGGTTTCTTAAACGCAAAGCATTCGATGATTTTAGGGAAAAAGGTGTAATCCGTGTTGTCGAGAACATCATTGATCATGTAGATAATTATATCCTCAATAACGATTATGCCAAGGTGATCCATTTATCACCGGTGTCTGACCCTTTTCAACCGGTAGAAGCAGAGCTTCAGCTAAGCAGACAAATCATAAAACATGCTGCTGACATTAACATGCCTGTAGCCATTTGTACTAAAGGATCCGTTCCTGGAGAGTTATACCCGTTAATCCAAAAGCATCCGCATTCCTTTGTGCAAATTTCAATTTTGACTATAAATGAGGCTAAACGAAAAATGCTTGTCCGGGGAAGCGGTGCCAGTGTAGAAGAATTATTAAACGAGATTGAGGCGATGTCTGATTACGGCATCCGGATTATTGCCAGAATTGATCCGATATTCCCCTATATCACCGATGATATGGCAGAATTTGAAGCACTGGTAGATGAGTTGAAGAAGAGAAAGGTAAGATATATTGTCAGCAGTGTGGCGGATGTTATCGAAGGTGCCCTTGATAGAGAACGGGGATATCTAGAAGCCATACAACCGGGACTATCTGAAAAGTATACAAATTTGTACACAGAGAAGATAAATGGAAGATTACACGCAAATACAGAGTACCGTGAGAATATTTTTTCCAAACTGAAAGAGATCTGCGAAAGTAAAGGACTGGAATTCGGAATTACATGGGAACCGGATATAAATGGTAACAGCATAAATCACAAATACAGCCACCAAATCTCAAATATGCTATAAGTAAATTCATATAACAACGATAAAAATTCTTCCGGGAACGAGGTGCAGAACATGAGAATTGCTTGTATTCTTCCACACAGTAATTCAATATACAGGCATAAATATTGTGCGGACTATGTTCATATGTCAGGCCTTATTACAATTAGAGAGTTTATGAAGAAGAAAGGGTATGACTCCCAGATTTTCGATTTTATAAAAGAAGAAGGGGAGGATGAGGAGGAACTAACTGAGGCGTTAGAGCTTTATGATCCGGACATCGTGTGCATATGCGGCATGTTTTGTATTGAGGATATTTACGATTTTATGTGGGCGCGTAAAAACAGTCTGGAACACTGTATATGTATCGCAATCGGAACAGGTGCATTAGATTATGTCAAATGTCTAGAGAGTATGCCTATGCTTGATTATGTTATACCTGTGAATCCTGAAGAAGTGCTCCTGGATATTATCAATATTGAATTAGGCGCTATGACACTCTGCCGATTAGAAGGTGCTGCATATAAGGATGTTAGTGGAGAGATATGTTTTGCCAAAAGAAATTTCAACTCCCTTAATGACATCATGGCTGGTGTGGATGTGCGGCATTACATCTCATCAGAAAATCCTTCAATGGCTTTAGTATGGTCCAGCAGGGGCTGCTGGTACAGGTCCTGTATTTATTGCAATATCGGAGCTGCATCAACATTATGTCATGGAAGCGGCTGGATATGCCGGGATATAAAAGAGGTGGTGGCTGATCTAAAGATCTTGTATGAGCTTGGTGTCCATAATATTCATTTTTTGGATGCCGAGTTTATCGGCCCAGGCAAATTAGGGCGCAAGAGGGTTATCGAATTTGCTGAACTCATTCGTGAAAGTAAAATGAAATTGGAATTCTATATAGATGTCAGGGCAGATTGTATTGACTATGAAACTTTAAAATTACTTAAGGATGTCGGATTAAATTCAGTTTTTGTGGGAGTTGAATCGGTGTCATCCCGTGAACTTTCCACGATCAAAAAAGGGTACGGCCGGGAGAAGGTTGTAAAGGCTCTGGATTGTATAAAAAAAGCCGGTATCGGTTACAGAATAGGCTCTCTTCTGGCTGTGCCGGACAGTACGCTGGATGACATTGACTCCAAACTGGAATTCTATCTGGAACAGAAAATATACGAAGCAATAAATATAACAGGCGTAGGTTCTATATTTCATGAACTTCATTTGCATTTAGGCACTCCAATATATAAGGGATTCAGGTCCTTTGTTAAAGATGAAAGCATCTGGGAAGGAGAAGTCCCCTGTTACTACATTGATAGAGATGTTCAACTTTTTATTGCCCAGGCAAGAATTTTTCAACAATTTGTCTTGGCCCGCTATGTATATTCCAAAGAAAACTGGAATAATCCGGACCTGGTGAAAAGATATCATTTTTCATTAAGAATTATTGCTTTATCAGGACTCCGCAAACTGATTTCAGCACAAAAAGAAGGACAGGATTCCATTCTGCTGCATGAAAAAATTGTTGATATCTTTAAAAAACATGATCATACGTGGACCAAAATGGGAGGGAATATTTTTGATGAACTCGCTTATAGATAATGATCTGGTTTACAAAGACAATGAGGCGCCAGCGATATTGCTGGAGGAGGATTACCGGGATTTTCAAGGACGGGACTTTGAAATTCTAGGGAATATGTTAACCGGGCTTAAAGAGGCCAACATTAAAAATATTATTATTAAATCAATGAGTCCCCAGGCGTTAACCGGGATGTCTGAATATGTTCTTAACAAGATTACTGCAGGAATTGTGTGGCGGATTAATTATGAGGATTTGTTGAAGATTTATGAAGAGCGGCGTGAATTGCCCTCTTGTGTGAAGCTTGTACTAAGAATAGAAGAAAACATTACGAATGAATGTTTAAATTCAGCTGATTTTTTGAATACTTTTTGCGAAAAAATTAACGGGATAAATAGAAATTATTATAAAATCTCCGCTATGATTTTAAATCTCAATACAAATCATCTTGTGAATGTTGAAGAGCTGCTGCTGAATGTCTATAACCGAACCCAAATTACACTAACTTTAAATCCAGAGCTGGACGCAGATAAAGGCCTGCATATAACATGGGCTCAATTGGACCATCTGTACCGTATTTCTATAGAAATAAATAAGAATTGTGAGAATCGTACAGCTGTACTGATGGAGTTGGGAATTCTTCCTGCCAGACTGCTGAATGAGCATCCCTGCAACGGTTATGTCTGTTTTAAACACACCTGCCATTCTTCTAAGGGGGATGTTCCAAGGAGACTGGCTGTCATGAGAGACGGCAAGGTGTACCCTGAACGCAAACAGGCAGACACTAATTTGTTGATCGGTGATCTTGCAGAGAATACTCTGGAGAACATGCTGATCTCCTATAAGGATAGCGAAAGCCATGAACTGTTCAAACAAATTTCCAAGGCAGTGCATATTAAGTGGGTGCAGACCAGCCCATTTCGTGTAGTACCTTGGGGCCATTTGTTCAGTGAGGAGGCAAATTATGCAAATAAAACAACAGAGGCTTCAGTATGAGTCTATTTCTATCGAATTAACCAAACAATGCAACCTGGAATGCCCTTATTGCTATTCCAGACTGAAGAAGAAGGAAGAGGAACATCAATTGACAACAGAACAGCTGTGTTTCTTTTTGGAGAAATTCAAAAGCTCCGGCGGGCGCAGAGTTTTGTTCACAGGTGGAGAGGCACTTCTAAGGACTGATTTCAAAACGCTGGTTTTGTTTGCCAAATCGCAAGAATTACTAGTTGATTTATTTTCTAATGGAACACTTATTGACGAGGATTATGCTGAATTCATCAGCAAGCATATCAATATGGTTAACATTAGTTTGGATGGTCCCCTTGAATATCATGACCGGATGAGAGGGAACGGCAGCTATGAACAAACAATAAAGGCGTTATCTTACCTTGCTGAACAAGGTGCACATGTTGCCCTGCAGTGTATGGTGACACCGGAAAGTTATGATGACTGGGATTGGTTGAAGGATATTATCCTGCACACAGATCCGGTGATGGTGAAGTTAGGACATGTGAGCAGAATGGGCAGAGGAAAATACAATGAAAAGTTATGGTTAACGAGTGATAAGATACTGGATTTAAAGTCTGTCTCAGGGATTTTGGCTGAATCACATAACCATTTCCACACGAGAATTACCACGAATGTCATTACCAAAGAAGAATATTTAAAGTTCTACCCGACGCTCGAAAACGTACTTTCCCCGTGGATACTGCCTGACGGAAATATTATGAGCTGTTATGTACACCATAATAAAGAAGATTGGGCTATCTCTAACCATGAAATATACCCTCAATATAATGAGGAAGTTTGGCAAAACACAAGACTCCTTGAGCAGCAAATGCAGCTTGAGGTCATGCAGCGAGAATATTTTGACATGCTTGAGCTGTCAGAACAAGTAGCTTCCAGAATTAGCAGCGGGAATAGAAACCTTGCCTCATCACATTAAAATATTAGGAGAATTAATATGGCCCGTAAATACTATCTGAACGGTAATTTCATCCTGGTCCAGAAACCTGAACTTGTCCTAATCAGAATGAAGCCATACGGAATTTATCCCATCAATGAAGCAGGGGTAAAGATCCTGCAATCCGTTCATCATACCGCTGATCTGGAAGGGATATGCAGGGAGTGTAACGCAGACACAGAGAGCAAAGGTAACAAGCTATTAGCATTTTTGGATCTTTGTATGGCTAATCATATTTTAACAAATGATGCAGCAAAGCAAGGGAAACTGAGCGTTAAGGCCCCTGGAACAACTCCGTATCTGGAACGGCTATTTTTTGAAATAACCGACCGCTGTAATCTGAATTGCAATCATTGTTATATGTCTGCGTCTTACAGGTCTGTTACTACCACGGATGTGCCGTTGGAGAATATTAAGGATGTAATAGCTCAAGCGGACAAGCTTGGCGTCTACCGGACAGATTTTACAGGCGGAGAAATTTTCTCCCGTGACGACATTGATTCGGTTCTAAAAATCAGTGCCGATCATTTTATGATCACCAACATATTTACGAATGGAACGCTGATCAATGAATCCATGGTTAATCTTTTGGCGGATTTGGGGAATATCCGGACGGTTTTCGTTAGTCTGGATGATGTCGTAGAGAAGGAACATGATATATTCCGGGGGATGAGGGGGGCTTTTTCCAGTACAATTCAAGCATTGCATTTAATGAAAGAAAAAAATATTAAGGCGGTAGCAAACATAACTTTGAGTAAAAGAAACATTAACCGAATACAAGAGATCATTGATTATTGCCGAAATGAGCTTCAGATTGAATGCAGAACTGCACCGATTTTATATGTAGGGCGGGGAAAATGCTTTGAGCATATGGATCTGACTTTGGACGAGATTAGCGAAGCAATGAAAATATCATTGAAAAACCGGGTTAAATTCACTTCTGGATATTGTGAAGACGAGGCACCTAACGGAACAATCGTCCCTGGCTGCGGAGTTGGGCATAAAATGCTGTATGTGCGTTCTAACGGGGAAATGTGTTTGTGCCCGACGCTCAGCTCACGGGAAGCTGACATGTTTAATTTAGGTAACATTTATCAGGATCATCTAAAGGAAGTGTGGGAAGAATCTCGCGGTATTGTAGCTTTCAGGGAATCGGCATGTAAAAACAGGAATTGTAAAAACATTGGGGTGTGTCTGGGGGGCTGCCGCAGCCGCGCTTACTTAATAAATCAAGACCTGTGTGACGTAGATCCTATCCTTTGCAACTTTTTTAAAGAGGAAGTTGTAGTATGAACATATTGTTGTTGTATCTGAATCCATTTGATTGGGCATCTATAGCAGCCCCTCCTTACGGGCTTGAGATTATCTCTAATTATGTGAAAAGAAACATTGACGATACGACAACCAGGATTGTAAATCCCTTCGCTTTTAAAAATATGAAGGATGATTTGAACCAATTGTTATTAAATTTCCTGCCGGAAATGATCGGCTTAAGCATCAGAAATCTTGATAATATGGCCAACATATGGACGGAAAAAGCGGAAGCACGCAACGGAATCAAAACAAGAGGCTTCTTGCAAGAATATGAAGAGGTCGTTCGCATAATAAAAGCAGTTACACAAGTACCCGTGATCGTTGGCGGGGCAGGCTTCAGTATTGCTCCTGCGGCCATATTGAGGAGACTGGAACTAAACCTGGGGATTGCAGGGCCGGGAGAAGTCACATTTGCTAAGCTAGCCAATGCAGTTAAAAGCAAGCTTGATCTAACAAGGTATGTTGATAATAACCTAGATCAATTGGATGGAATGATCTATGTTTCTTCTCAAGCTGACAGGGTCAGTCCGCCGGCGCACGCTATGCACTCCACTGAAATGTCTTTTTTCGAACGAGCTGTCCAATATAGTCCGAAATGGACCGGAAGTGTGCCGGTCAGAGTTTCTACAGGATGTACAGGAAAATGTTCATTTTGCGTAGAAGGAAGCTTGTTTCCAAAAAACCAGTGGAGAAGTATCCAAGATATCATCAACGAAATCAAGCTGATCAACAATCATAACGAGGCCGTATGGTTAGCCTGCAGCGAACTGAACGATTCGAATGAAAGCAATGTAATTGAATTATGTAATGCGATCAGGAAGAGCGGGGTGAAAAATCGTTTCAGCTCTTACTTCACTCCGGCTCCCTTTTCCAAGGAACAATATTATGCCTTAAAAGCAGCCAACTTTTCGGATCACAGCATCTGTTTTGGAATCACGCATGTGTCAGACCAAGTATTGCATAAAAATAACATTGCCCATCGTAAAAAAGACATTGACCAGCTGATAAAAACACTTGTAGATGCAGGAGCAACAGGGATCACCGTAGGATTCATTGTAGGGTTACCTGGAGAAGATGAACAAACCTTAAATGAATTTATGGAATGGATCAAGGAAATGGATGATCTGTTTGGGGAAGGGCTGCGCTGTTTCTACAATTGCGGTGTCAGGGTGTATCCGAATACACAGCTGGCCCGGATTATTCAGAAGCAAGGTAACCGTCATAACCTGTATGGAGAGGCTGGGCCGGACTTTTTGGAGCCGGTGGTTTTCTCAACGCCATACGCTCCGGAGGAAATGAATCAACGGATTATTAAAGCCATCGGAAAGACAAAGGGTACTGTAGCTTCCTATAATCTGGGTAATGAACTGCTTCAGGAAGACATAAAGGTTGCTATGCATTGGCAAAGATCAAAGTACCACCAATTTGAAAACAATTATAAAGAAGCTATCGGCGAATTGCTGGAAATATATTCTTTGTGCTCCAAAAAGAGTGTGAAAGAAAAATTAATGCTGGATACCATTCAATTGATTATAAAGGCGAAGAAGCAGGACTTGAATGCAAGCTTTTATCTCAATCACATGCTGGAGAATTCTGCTTTTTATTCGTTAGTTGATTAACTAAATAACGGGGGGGATTCGATGAACGCTGATAGCGTCAATTACTTGAAAGGGATCAGGGAACCATTAAGACCAAGGATCAGAATGACTTCTTTTTGTAACAGACAGTGTAATTATTGTTTTGCACAGGACTTTCTCTCTGAGGAAACATCCGACCGGGAAATCTCTATTGACAATCTGACTTACATTCTAAACAGGCTGACTGAGGATGGAATTCCTATGGTCGGCTGGCAAGGTGGAGAGCCGTTACTGCACTCCCGTATCGATGAGGTTATAGCATTACACAAACAATATGGCATACAGGTTATGCTTTTTACAAATGCGCTAGTTCCGCCTGACGTTATACAGTCATTGGACGGGGTAGTGGAACATGTATTGATTAACTGCAATGAGCCGTCAACCTATTCTGCGGAAGAATGGACATTGTTTAACCAAAATATCGCTAGCTTTATTTCTTTAAAAGGAACCGGCAAAGTCGCTCTTGGCATCAATGTATACGATAGCTCCATGGACACGGATTTTATTATTGATTTGTCCGTTAAGCACGGTATAAAAGAAGTCCGAATTGATATGACCCGGCCAGCACCCAGTAATACTAACGACTTCATTAAATTCTCCGGAATCAATCAAATATTCGCTTTAATTAAACAAACCATTATGAAGCTAGAGCGAAAAGGAATTTCAACGCCGCATTTGGATTGCCCATTTCCACTGTGCACTCTTTCTGAGGAGGATAAGAGATTTGTACAAAAGTATATTCATGACGATCTCAAATTCGGTGCATGCCGGACAGGAGTCGATATAACGACAAACGCTAAACTTTCCTCATGCTTTTGCTCTGTACCTATCAGGGATACGGGTCTTAGAAAGTATAAGAACATATGGCATGCTTGGCTGAGCCTAGAACATTTGGAGAATAAAATTCGCTGGGAAAGATATACGAAAGAAAGCTGTAAAACTTGCAGCTATCATACTCAACAAATATGCCAGGGCGGGTGTCTGGGCTATAAAATCGACGCTGGCGAACATGTTGATTTTGCCGGTATTAAGTACTCTCAAAATGATCTGCCTGATCATTACCTGGAGGAGCTGGCTTCTGCCTATAAGTTCTTTTACAAGTCTAATTATGTGGATTGTTACTTGGTGCTGAAAAGACTGCTCACTCAATACGAACATGAGAGAGCTTTATGGTTAATGGCCGTGGTCTGTGTCTATCTCAAATATGATGCTTATGTTTATTTTGTGAAGTTTATTACCGTAAGTAAAACACCCTTAATTTCAGCTTACGAAGCAGGATCTGTTCTATGGTCAGCCAAACTGTTGGATTTAAGCCAGAATGTAATGGATTATGGACTTGATTTGGCAACTGCTATGGACTCCGGATACCAAAGGTTGTTACATGCGCTAATCAAAGTTGTAAAAGAAAGTAATAAATATGATGAGATTAATAAATATTTCAGAATGTTAATAACGGAATCCAAAGAAAAAGTGGTGTGAAAGGAGGTGAGAAAAAATGGAAAACAACAAATCGGAGCTTATGGAACTCGCAATTAACAAAACTGAACAGGAAGATATTTTTGAGCCTGTCTTAGGAGAACTAGTATCTGATGATTCCTTTGCATTTACCCTGCTATCCTGCCATTGCTAATCACAGTGAAATTTAAACAATACAAGGTGGTGAATAGATATGGAAAATAATAATACTGAAATGACTAAACAATTAATGGAGCCGCAAGAGGATATTTTTGAGCCTGTCTTAGGGGAATTAGTATCTGATGATTCCTTTGCGTTCACATTGTTGTCTTGCCATTGTTAATGACCATTAATTAAATATCCCAGACTAATGCAGGTCTTGCTCAGGGTATGACTTAATAGAATGCTGCTTGCATTAGTCAGGGCTAAAAAGCGAGGGTTACTAATGACAACGTATAAATTAAAAGATTCAGTGAAGATGGAGTTAAATGAAGGAGATTTAATGATTGTTGACATGGAAACAGGTTTTGTAGGCAAAGGCAATAAACATGCATATCAGATCTTATCTTTACTGTCTGAACAAAAAACGGTTAATGATGTAATTACTGTATTGAAATCTCAGTTTCATGAGAGTCAGATAGAACGAATTGAAAAATCAGTGCCAAGTGTTTTGGAGTGGGCAGTCGAAAGAGATTTAGTCTTATCCCACCCGTAAGGGTAAGGCTCAGAAACCACCAAAAAGTGCTAAGGTGTGTTTCGGATCGACATATAAAGCGCGATGCCTAAAAGTGTGAATATTGTGCGTGGGGCTGGTCCACACGCACAATGAAAAACCAACTGGATCGCCAAAAAGGTAGTGAGAATTAGATATGGACAAGAAGTTGAGAATATCGGCGCCCTATATTACGACTTATCCGCCTTATGCTAATATTTCTTCAATGATTGGGGGCTGCAAGGACGCCATGAACTGGTTTCATAACAACTTTGTTGACTTGAAAATTGAAGAGGACACCATTTTTTTTGCCGAACATCCAACATTATTTGATTCATGCCCATGGCTCTGCATTGAGAAATTAACAAGAGAGCAAATTCAACTGAAATGGAACAGCTTTGTTCATTTTGTAATCGATTGTATCGATGCTGGTTGCTATTTAAATCTTACACTAGACCAATCGCAAATATCTAATGCTAAAAGGACAACGGCCCCTTTTTTTCACGAAACAATGATCTTTGGCTATAATTTCTCTAAAATGGTCATTTATATTGCCGATAATTTCGGAGGAGGAGACTACCAAACAACTGAGTGCACTTTTCTAGAAATCTCACGGGCGTATGCCCGATTTAAGCCTAGTTCTTATCTTGGAATTAACAAAATAAGCGTAACTGAAATGGATTATAATTTTGACCTGGAGTTTGTATTGAAGTCCATGCGCAGCTACATGAATTACCGTTTAAATTGCGACCTTAAAACCTCTGACGTTTACTCTTTTTGGAATAATAAAATTATTAGATTTAGCGAACGTGATGATTTGGATATACGTGATTTCCATTTATTGTGTAGTCACAAAAAGTGCATGCTGGACCGATTGAATTTCATGAAGGACAACGGCCATGTTCATAAAGAAAGGAAGTACGATGACTACATTGAAGTCGTTATTCAGACCCATATTCAACTATACTTGGCATTAAAATATTTAGTCACTAAAGACCATAAAATTGTTGACCGAATCATCTACGGCAATAACCGAATCCGTGCAAAAGAGTCAGCGATACTAAAAAGACTCTTTATTTAAGACCTCTTTCAAATGATATGAAACCCTGTTAACTCCATCTGGCAAAGCATCTCGTAACCGGTTACCAAGTCGTGGCATTGGCCGCCAATAAACTCAAAGCGAAGAGATTACCCAAGGCATCAACAACCGCATAAATTTTGGTTGTTAATGCGCCAGGGGAACGTCCAATCGCTTATTGAAGCACCCCTCCCTTTACCCCCGCTCCATGCTGCTGGACACGTATAATTGTTGACTTGCTCGAACACCATTAAATATAAATGGGAGGGCGACTATACTTTAATACTCCCCAAAAAACGGAGGAAATCGCCTTGTTTGACGAAAAACCGATTATTTCTAAATGGGTCGCTGATATATACGACCAAAAAGTTACCGAAACAGAAGATGTGGATTTTCTGTTATCGGTCATTGGAAATGAACCTAAACGAGTTTTAGAAGTCTGCTGTGGTAGTGGACGCATACTTATACCGCTTGCTAAGGCGGGACACACCGTTATCGGTATAGATGCAGACACATTTATGTTAGATAAAGTTTCAGCAAAAGCCGCAGGACTTGAAAAAATCGAATGGCACAAAGCTGATGCGGTGCATGACGATTGGGGTTCTGGCTTTAATGTAGTTGTGCTTGCCGATAATATTTTATACAACATAGTTTCTGACATGGATTATAAAAAAGCACAGGAGTTGTTTATTAAAAAGGCGGCTTCTTCGCTTGTTCCAGGTGGATATGTTTATATTGCATATAGTCCGGGAGGCTATAACATAACCAAGCCGGGGCAATCACAGTCGCATAAAGACAATGGAAGTAGGGTTGTATGGGAAGGTACGGACAACGATGGCAATTACGGAAAAATGATATTATTACCCGGTTCGTTCAATGCTGAGACAAGTCTTAATAGCTTTAGTCGAAGGTTCGAGTTAACCTTTGCTAATGATGGGAAGATATCACAAGACATTGATTGCGTAAAACATTTCGCCACGCTTGAGCAAATCCACGGTTGGTTATCTGATGCCGGATTTATAATCGAACTTGAATGTGAGGGTTTTGACAAAAAAACTATCAATGATGAATCGTGCGAAGTTATAATTTATGCACAGAAAAAATAGCATTTCCTAATTATGAAGCCCCCATGACTTAAGTGGCATCAAGCAAAGTATGTCTCGAAAAAGGAAAAGAGAGCTTATTTAATGACTTACAATTCTTACGATGGCTAGTTCATGTGAAGAGATCAACTAAATATTGAGCTTAAGAATCCTGAAATACTTCAGTGTGCAGTGTCATTAAATTAGATAATAATCATTATCTGAGATATCAAATCATAAATTAGGTGGTTGGTATCATTTTTACTTAATTTCAATAATATACTAAAATTTCTAATTGAAATTAATGATGGAATGTTTTAAAGTAATCAACAGAATCTGAAACATATTTACAGATGCATAGATTTAAAAGTAAATTTTATTTAAAGGAAAGAAGGATGTCTTTTGCCCAAACATGCATTGGATAGTAACTATTTTCTAAATAAGGCAGGTGTTCCTGATCCATTTGTACAGAATCTTAACGATTGTTATGAACGCGCTTTATATTTTATAATGTCGAATAGAATTGAAAATATTTCCAAGTATCAAAAAATTTTTATCGGTGACTTATCATTTTGTTTGAAGATCGATCCCAGCTATAGAAATATGAGGTTAACTCCCAATAAAAATGATTTTGCAGAAGCTTTAGTTCTTGAAAGGCACTTTCACCTGGTAAATGACGCTAATGAATCAATGTTACAAATTGAGAATCTATTAAATGATAACTTCTATCTGATGCTCCGCACTGCAGAAAACAAACTGCCTTTTCTAAAAAGATTTGATCCTGATTATGTCATTGATGAGAGCTATAACCCGGGTCATTTCTTATTAATTATTTGGCATGATAAAGAGAATCTCTACTATGTTGAAAATCCGCAAAATTTGTCTTTAGAACGTCACATCACATTAGCTTCAAATTCGGAAGTGGGAATAATAAAAAAAAGCGATATTTTAATTCCGTTTAATTATTTTGTGGAATGCTTCTCTGTAAAAATTAATCAGGAACATCTTGAAACTGCCAAAGTTGCTCCTATTAACGTCTTCAGTAGGTATGATGAACAGGACAGCCGAGAAGATTACATAGAAGGGTCTAATTATTATTATAATCAGCGGGCTTTACAAAAATTGATCAGTATGTGCAATGAAGAAAGATTGTTTTTAAACCTGGATTATAGCCGGCCGGATGAGAACAAGTTATTGGTTGGTTTAGACAGAATAATTAGAAGAAGAAAAATGCTATATGATTATATGGCCGGAGGTGGTATAGAAAAAAAAGGTCTGCCTCTATTGAAAAAGAGCATAGAAGAGTTTGAGTTGACCAGATACGCACTCTTAAACAATATATTACGAGGCAACTGGTTATTAGATAAATCCTATGCGTCAAATTTTGAGAACATTCTTCAGGTAGAGCTTGAACTCTTTAATACAAAGGAGCTGAGGAATTGTTCAGGGAATACGAAAGTTCAAATGTAAAATTTGATTCTCATGAAACAAGTAATATTAATCAACTGCTATTGCGGTCCTCAACTGAGTGGTCATCTACGTACACTATCAAGATTTTAAGGAATTTTCCCTTTGAATTTATTGCAAAGTCTATGCAGTACTATCTGAATTCGTGGAATGCTTCCTTCAATTATCTTTATTCTGACTATGATCCTTCGCTGGGTGTTTTTGAAATCGAGCCGGAGGTTGATGTTGTTCTAATTTGGCTTGATTTTAGGATGTATTATAAAATGCAGCCCAAATCCTTTATAACTTGGCTTAGATCCCGGATTATTGCAGTTCAAGCCTGTACTGAAAAACCAATTTTAATTAACAACTGGTTTGAGAATTTAGATGAAGAAATATATATTGGCGGATTATCAGAAGAACTGCTTTGGACCAGAGAAAGCAATTTTTTATTGCAGGAAACTCTTCAGAGTATGTTTGGAGTCTTTCTTGTTGATTTAAGTCTACAGTCTGTATCCAAAGAAAAAAACCTTTATGATTTAAGAAATGATAAGATGACCAGTTTTCCGCTTAATTCTTACGGTACGAGGCTATTGGCAAAGTATCTTGGACTTAATCTGTTTCCCGCCTTGTTGGCGAGTAAGATCAAGGTACTGGTCTTGGATCTAGATGATACTCTGTATAAAGGGACATTGGGTGAAGAAGGGACTAACAAACTCACGCTCTCCAATGGTCATGAAACACTTCAACGCCTTCTGATTAAACTTAAAAACAACGGCTTAATTCTTGCGGTCTGTTCGCGGAATGACGAGGCTGATGTAAACGCTCTATTTAGAGAGAGAGAAGATTTCCCTATAAGAATAGATGATTTTTCAGTGGTTTTAGCAAATTGGGAAGACAAAAGTAAAAATATTCTTCAAATTGCGACATCAGTTAATGTAGATCATACAGCTATTCTGTTCGTGGATGATAATCCAGTCGAGTTGATGAAAGTAAAAGATAAGCTACCTGGAATTCATGTCTTACTGGCTGATTCTGATGGATTGGAAACCAAGAAACGTCTCATCAATTATCCTGGAATATATAGCATACAAAAAGACGAACTGGGAGTAAAACGTTCGGAGGATATAAAGGCCAATCAAGTACGTAAGATAATGGAAGAAACTTCAGTTAATCTCAACGAATATTTGAAAAATCTGAACATGAGCATTGATATTTACGAGAACAAGGTAATCCACAGTAAAAGATTCTATGAATTAAGCAACAAAACGAATCAATTCAATCTGACGCTAAGAAGATTTGAGATAGCTGCGGTGGAGAAGCTTTTCTCAGCTGATGATCATATTGTGTTCACTATCGGATTAAAGGATTGTTTAACAGATAGTGGTATTATCGGTACTCTTGCAGCTTCATTGCAAAAAAATACAGCAACACTTATCGAGTTTCTAATTAGTTGCAGAGCCGTAGGACGGGAAATAGAAAACGTTGTTTTATATCATTTTATTAAAGAATTACATAAACGGAGGATTGATAACGTATGCTTTCAATACCAGAATGGCCCACGTAATCAACCTGCTATTAAATGGCTTGAAAATATTAGCGGAAGCAAAAAGTACAAAAATACAAAAGAGCTTTTGAGCGTACTAGAACCTTTAGTATTAAGACATCCAGCTGAGGTGAATTATTATGGTAGAGATGAAAAATAGAGTACGTGAGATTATGGTTAGTGTTTTAGGAATTGAGGCAACAGCGCTGAAGGATATTGTCCGTGAAGAACGGATGGAATGGGATTCATTGAACCATATGCAGTTGATTTTTATGATCGAGGATGAGTACAAAATTCGATTTACAATAGAAGAAATCACTCAAATTCAAACGGAAGAGCAATTGGTTCTGTTGGTCTCAGAAAAAACAGGTACTTGATGATTAATCTTCAATTACACCATATAGGATTAGCCACTCGATCATTAGAAATGGACAAAGATTCTCTATTATTGCTGGGATTTGAACAGGAAAGCAATCTGTTTTTTGACCCTATCCAAAAAATAAACTGTCTCTTTATGAAGCAAAATCATGTAAGGATAGAAATTATCGAACCAACCAGTACCGACTCACCGGTAACTGAAATTATTGCACGGGGACATAAGATGTATCACCAGTGTTTTGAATGTACGGATATATACAAAACTATAGATTATCTTTGCTCTAAAGGAGCGCATTTACTATCCCCTCCCGTCCCCGCTATCGCTTTTGAGGGAAGAAATATATGCTTTTTAATTTTACGCTCTATGCTAATTGTAGAACTAATTGAAAAATCAAATGAGGTTTTATAAATGAATACAAAAATATTACCAGTAATACACCCGACACTGGACTCTTATTCCAAAGTAGGCCACATTCTTTCAATCGTTCAATCATATAATCAAACAGAGGATTGGTTATATAGTAATTTTATTCAATTGGTATATAAAAATTATGCTTTGGTAAAGTACGATACGTTTAACTGGTTTTGTCCATGGATACACGATCAGAAATTAAGCCGCGAATTCATTACAATAAAATGGAAAAGAGATTTTGCGGAGTTTTTAAGGGATTCAATTGATCTGGGTTACTACATAAGATTTGATATTGATCATTTTTATTTAGATGTCAGTGATAGCTATCTAAAAAACAATCGAGTACACGATATCTTTGTGTATGGATACAGCATGGAAAATAAAATGTTTTATGTATCCGATAATTTTAGGTCAGGCATGTACTCCACCGAAATGGTCAAAATGGAGCAGGTTCAGGAGGCCTTTGAGCAATACATTTCTAAAAATAAACCTGATCATGATGATATTAAACTAATGAGCTTTAATGCTAACGCCAAATATCAATTCGATAAAAAGTATGTTATTAACGCTTTAACTAATTATCTGGAAGCCAAAGATGTATCACGTCCAAAAAGTCTATTAAATGAGCCGGTTGAAGGGATAGCCTTTGGAATCCGGGTGTATGAGCGTTTAAATGAGTATTACTTAACTTTAATTGATGACAATTCGCTGATTGATTTGCGAGGAGCCCATGCAATACATAAACACAAGGTGCTTATGCTGAAGAGACTTGAGTATCTTATGTCAAAGAAAATAATTGCTGACGGCAATCAAATCTATGAACAATTTAAAGTAATCGAAAAGAAAAGCGACTTACAAACAAAAATCCTGATGAAATATTGGTTTACTAAGAAAGAAGGCTTGCTTCATAGAATTATATCAATTAATAACGAAATTATGATTGAGGAGTACGAAACTATACAGCAGCTCGTTAAAGCTCTTGAAAGGCAGTGAAGACTTTGCTTCAAGTTCAGCAGAGTTAAAACAATCAACATATTTGAATAGGAGGTTAGCATTTGGGTGCAAAAGTATTAAAGGTAAGTAAACCGTTATTGACAACATCAAATATATATGGAACCTTATTTTCAATTATTTCTGATGAAAAAAATTTGGAACCATGGATTTATTCGAATTTTATACAGCTAAGATATGTTATTGACTGGAATGTTTACTTTTTTGATAATCATGATTTACTTTTTGAAACATGCCCTTATGTCACTAAGACTTCTATTAACAGGGAATTAATTAATAGATGGACTTCATTTAAGGAATTTATTACATATTCTATTGATGAAAATTTGTATATTTGGTGCCACTTGGACCGATTTTTTATCCCTAGTTTTAGTGAATATCAAAATAACAACCGTTTTCATGAAACGCTTATTTACGGTTATGATACTGAAAAAAATATCATTTATATCTCTGATAATTTACAAGGCGGGGCATATAAAACTACACAATGTACTTTTGAAGAAGCTGAGGCTGCATTTCAGAATGTTGAAAGTGAATATGAATTTATTAATAAAGTAAACTTAATTAAGAAAAATAGTATTATTGATTTTGATTCACATGCATTTAACAGGGAGTATTTAATAGATAGTTTACAACGATATTTATATTCAAAGAGATCATTTGATTTAATAAATCCAAAAGTTTTGAATATTTACGGATTAAACGTCTATCATCATCTAATTTCTACGATAACACATCATAAAAAGGATACGCCGAAACTTGATATTCGAGTATTTCATTTGCTGTGGGAACATAAAAAATTAATGGTTATGCGCTTAGAATATTTACATGAAATATCATGTTTAACGGAATCTGGTGATCTGATCGATAAATACAAAAAGTTAGAAAAAAAGTCATTAATCATCAGAAATCTTGCTTTGAGATATGAAGTTTCTCGAAAACTCGATGACCTAACCAAAATTGAAAGTGGACTTGTAGAAATAATGAATTCAGAAAGAGAGCTGCTTGAAAAATTGATTTCAAATATTTAGTCGGTATCGGAGGAAATAAAATGCCTGATTACATTAAATGGATTAGATCGAAAATAGGTAATGAAGAAATTTTTTTGAATTTTGCTGCAGCTATTATTGAGAATGAAGATGGCCAAATTCTTTTGCAAAGAAGAAATGACAATGATAAATGGGGATTTCCTGGTGGAGCGTTCGAGTTAGGCGAATCGGCAGAGGAAGCAGCTAAACGTGAGGTTCTGGAAGAAACAGGGTATATAGTCGAATTGAATTATTTGCAAGGAGTATATACTAAATACTTTGATAAATATCCCAGCGGAGACAGAGCCCAAACCATTCTTATCGCTTTTGTCTGTAATATTACGGGTGGATTTGCTTCAATTGAAGATGAAGAAACTAAAGATTTAAAGTTCTTTGCAATTAAAGATATTCCAACCTTGTTTAATAAACAAAACAATGATATGTTAAGAGATTTTCAGAATAACAAAAGAGGTGTATATCGTTAATTATTGCGATAAGGAGTATACGAGATGACAAAAGTTATTGCTATTAAACATGGAGAAGACATTTTTCCTGAGGCGTTCATAGAAGTGACGTTGCATAATACAGAAATGATGATTATACGCTGTTCAGGAGAGCTTGAATTAACTTCCTCCAAATATAAATGTTTTTTAGAAAAAAATAAGCTAATATCGTTAGCCTATTTTGGCGGACTAAAATTTAAAAACAATAATCCTTTTTCAGTAATTCTTGAGGGCTTTATAATAGATACGATAAAAAATGGAGAAAAAGGTAACGTGTGTTATTTAGAGTGCCCTCAATATGCTAGTGTTTATGAATCTATTATGAATTTAAAAATACAGGATGAAAATTCCGGAAGATTATTATCGACTTTTGTAGAGGAAATTACTAGAACTGACTTGTTGGCGACTAATGAAAAATCAATACAGAAAAAAGCTGGGAAAATTGACTCTCGTTTAATTAAAATTAACCGGTTTATTCGATTAAATTACAATGATAAAGACATATCATTACAAACTTTAAGTCAACTAGTGAATTGTTCTACCACTTATTTGAGTAACTCTTATTCAAAAGTTTTTAACATTCCACCTATATATCATCTTAACAAATTACGTGTATATAATGCTCAAATCTTATTGAATCAAAGCAACCTTACAATATATGAAATTGCAAGAAGGGTAGGATACGTAAGTACAAGTCAGTTTTGTTCAATCTTTAAAAGATATTTTTATACAACTCCAACAGAATACAGGAATCTATTTTGACTAAATAATAGCGATAGAGCTAATATGTCTCATTGCTGCTAAATTATTCAACTATTGATGAGCTTCAGGTTGCCTGAAAGCTCTTTTTACTATGTATTATGAAATTACCAGTTGTTTAGCTTTATTAGAGAAATGTATTGGAAAGTATATGTAAATATTAAATAGTGGTACATTTTACATAAATAATTGATTAGAACATATGATAGTGGTATTTATATTATATTAGACTATTTGGAGGTAAAATACATTGTTGATCGAAGACGAAACTATTAGGAAAATTACTGAGGGCATATTGGATATTCTCCAGAATAAAAATGAAATTTCTATTGAATGTGATCTTATGAATCAAGGGTTAGATTCATTGAAAACTGTGCAGCTTATTGTTTGGTTGGAAGAAGTATTTGACATCGTAATTGATGATGAAGATCTTTTGTTTGAGAACTTTGAGAGTATAAGTAAAATCAGCAGTCTTGTTAAGAAGTACAGAGCAAATTAGCTGGAGGGGAATCATTTGCATATTAAAAAGTTATTAGAAAGACAACAGGATAATAACAATACAGCTGTTATTATTAATAATCATTCATATTCGTATAAGGATTTATACGATCGTGCTAAAACATTGAGTTCTTTTCTTTCGCGTATTATAAGCCCTAGTTCCGGTAATATTGCGTTATTTCTTCCGAATAGTTATCAATACGTATATTCTTATTTCGCTATTACGATGGCTGATAAAGTGATTGTTCCCATTTCAAATGAAGCAAAAGCTCCAGAGATCGTGGCAACAGTTGATTATTGTGATGTTGATATCATTATTACAGACTCGAAGCATATTCCAATCATAATAGAAGTTATATCGAAGGTATCGAGGCCGATATTGATTATTAATGGTGAAACACAAGAAATTATTGAACCGAATGATGATTACAACTCTCTGCATATCACAAGAGAGCCAAACTGGAATGAGGATTTGTTTGATGTGGCAATTATGTTGCACACATCAGGAACAACTAGTAATCCTAAAAGAGTCATGTTGACCCATGAAAATTTAATTGCAAATATAAAATCCAATATTTGTTCATTGGAATTAACTTCGGCTGATAAGGTGTTAATACAGCTTCCCATGTTTTTTGGTTATTGCAATACTGCTCAACTATTAACCCATATTTATCTGGGTGCTTCTATTGTAATTATGGATAAAATATTTACACCAAATTATTTTTGGAGAATGGTTGAACGCGAGCGTATTACTAATTTTACAACTGTCCCCTCCTGCTTATTACTCTTGTTGGAGTCGCGCTCTGTAGCTGAAAATCAATATGCATCCCTTCGTTATATCTGCTTTGGTGGTGGGATTATGCCATTTGATCAATTGAAAATATTGATTGAAAGATATCCATCAATTGGTTTTGTACATACATATGGACAGACAGAAGCTTCTCCCAGAATTACTTGTTTATTACCGCCTGAATCTCTTGTTAAGTTAGGATCAGTCGGCAAACCTATTCCCAATGTAGAACTTAGTCTAATAAATATTACTCATACTGAAGATTCAAAAGAAGGTATTGGAGAGTTAATCGTAAGAGGACCTAACGTAATGAAGGGGTATTATAAAAGAAAAGAAGAAACAAGTAGAACGGTTGTTAACGGATGGCTCCACACGGGTGATTTGGGAAAATATGATGATGAAGGTTTTATTTACCTGGTTGGTAGAAAGAAAAATATTATTATTAGTTCCGGAATTAATATTTACCCTGAAGAAATTGAAGAGATAATCATGAATTTCTCGAATACGGAAAAAGTAATTGTATTTGGCGAAGCTGATGATTTATTTGGTGAGTTGCCGGTAGCCAAAATTAAATTTAAAAATCAGGAAAATGAACAAGAAAATATTAGTCTCCTCAAAGAGCATTGCCAGAAGCTTTTATCAACAGTAAAAGTTCCTAAAAAATTCTATGTAGTTTCTGAGTTTGAACAAACGTTGACTGGAAAATTAAAGAGATTCTGATTATAAAAGAAGGTTGGAGAGACATGATTATCGACTTAGTAAATAAAACAGTTGTTATCACTGGCAGTTCCAGAGGTATAGGGCGTGAAGCGGCTTATCGGTTTGCACGCGAAGGTGCTAATGTCATTATTAATTATAAGAGCAGCTATGAGCAAGCGGAATCTTTACTACAAGAAATCAAAAAAATCAATAAAAACTGTATTGCAGTCAAAGCTGATGTGACGAAAGTAAAAGAAGTAGAACACTTGTATCAAGAGACTATCAAAACGTTTGGACGAGTGGATGTTCTATTAAATAATGCGGGATTATGCAGTGATAACCGTATTAATATGATGAGCGAGGATCAATGGAAAGATATAATGGATGTCAACTTGAATAGCGTATTTCTTTGCAGCAAGATATTTTCGAAAGATATGATCAAAAATGAATCAGGGAAAATCATTAATATAGCGTCTATGAAAGGGCAAATTGGTTGTGAAGGTCAAACGAATTACAGTGCTTCAAAGGCGGGGGTTATCGGTTTTACGAAAGCGCTCGCTAAAGAGTTGGGACATTTTAAAATTAGCGTAAATGCGGTGTGTCCTGGCTTTATTGTTACAGATTTAAACAGACACAATGAGGAAAAACAGACAGCAGCAAATTCTCTTAGTGTTATTAAGCAGGATAATGCATTGGATGACCTTATGAATTTTCTTGTTTTTTTACTATCTGATCACTGTAAAGGTGTTAGTGGCAGAATTTTTAATATTGATTCTAGAATAAAATGAGGTGGATATAATACTTTACACTGAAAATCAAAGGAATAAACTATTAACACTTTTAACAAATCTCCGTGAAAATAATAAATACTTCAATAAAACATTTAAAAGTATGAGTGAATTTTCACATGAAAATATTATGGATGTATATGATTTTATTGAACCTATCACTAAGCAGAATATTATGTCAAATATTCATCAGTATCTCCCTTCCTCTTTCGTTTCAAATTTTAAAAGTCATGATGAACTAGAAAGGGAACTTCTTAATGTAGATAACTTAAGTCAGAATCATGATAAGGTTTATAGTTCTCAAAACGAAAAGTGGTTTATTGAAACCACTACGGGCACAACAGGAAAACCGTTTGCTGTTGTTAAGACGATGAGAGAACGTATGATAGAAGCATCATATCTACTAAAATGTCGTAAGAGAGTTTACGAAGATGTTTCTCTGAAAAACGGCTTTCTATTAATACATCAGTTGGATCCATATTTGAAATCAATCGATTTTAGAAAAAATGATGAAAATTTACAACATGTTGTTAAATATATGCTAGAAACTAAACCCGAATGGATGTTTATAACAGCATATTTATTAAAAAGATTATCCAACTATTTATTGATTAATAAACCTATGGATTTGTCTGGATTAAACCTCAAGTTTATTGAGAATACAAGCCAGCATTTGCTTCCCGAAGAATTGGAAACGATTGAAGCTTTGTTCCAGACCAAAATCATCAACAATTATGGATGCCGGGAATTTTGGAATATCGGATATGAATGTAAGGAAGCAGGGCATTTACATTTAAATTCAGATTATTTGATCGTAGATGTAATTGATGATGAAGGTAAAATTATCAAAGAAGAGGGAATAGTGGGTGATGTCGTCGTTACTAATCTTGTTAACAAAACGATGCCTTTTATAAAATACTATTTGGGTGATCGAGCAAAAATCTACAATAACTGCACATGTGGCATAAAGACACCTTATATCGTTTTAGAAGAGGGAAGGAAACATGAGAAATTAGTCAATACAAAATATTATGGTAACGTTGTATTCCGGAAAGTATTAAGAGGGTTATACTTCCACAATAAATACCATGAACTTAAACGTATAAAGATCATTCAGGATGAACCATTTCACCTGTCCGTTTACCTAGATATCAATGGTAATTCTATCGAAGGGTTTAAAGAAAAATTTCTCTGGCACTGTAATGAGACAATAGGAAAAGATATACAAGCATTTTCCATTGATTTTGTGTATGACTATCCATTTCAAGAAAGTAATTCCTATAAAGATCAAGTCTTCATTAATAAAGTCATATGAACGAATGGATGAAAATGAGTGCATAATAAAGCGGTTACATTTGGAAGGTATATGCTGATTTCTTACGCTCATCTGAATACAATTCAAACGATTTTAAATAAGTGGAATCACGTAACTATCGGAATTCTAAACAATGATACAAAGCCAAACATATCGAATAGAGTTTTTCTTAATAAACAAATGTTTTATAAGCTTTGTGAAGAGAATTGGGTGCCTGAAAAGTGTATTTTTTCTGTTGAGGAAAGAATAAAAATGTGGAAAGCCACAATAAGCGAGTACAAAATTGATAAACATGTTGATGTCGTTGCTATTGAACGACCAGAATATGCATCGGTGAAATTCAATAAATTATTCCCGGAAACAAATTACGATCTCCTTTTCCCAAAACCCACTACAAATGAAGAGAGTGTATTTGATTTAATCCGAAACGAGTGTTTTTCTGAAATTTTGCAGCGTAAGGTTTTTGAGATTGAACCGGAACTCACAATCCATACAACTGATATTAAAAACAAAATCTATGAGGGTGTATCCAATTGGGATGAGTTCATGCCTCAGAGTGCACTCCAACTATTCAATCATTTTAACGGAAATGAACGAATGTTTAACGGTGATCAAAAAAAGATATTCACTTAGCTCATATGAAGGAAAGAGGTAGTCAAATGACGAGATCAATCATACTTGTGATTGATGGACTTGGTGTCGGAGAAATGGAAGACGTGAAACTATCAAGAATACAAGATGTAGGCGCTCATACTTTGAAAAGCATTCGGAGCAATTATGATATGGAAGGATCACTACTAAATCACTTGAATCTTTTTGATGCCAACAAAAATAGTGATGTCATTCAGCCAGGGCTTCATATTGGAATCGGGAAGATCGGATTAGCACATGCAGGAGCTGATAGCTACTTAGGTCATCAGGAAATGATAGGAATCATTACCGATCCGAAGAAAATTTTTTTGGAAGATATTTATGCTGAACTCTCAAAGGAGCTTAATAAAAAATATAAGACTGTATGGCATAAGAATTTGTTGTTGATTGATGATTCTATTGTAATCTCTAACAATGTAGAGTGCGATCCAGGACTAAATTTAAATGTTTTTGGATCACTTGAATCTACAACGTATAAAAAAATACTGGAAATCGGAACGTGGCTCAGAGAGACTGTTGACAGTTCCAGAATCATTGCCATGGGGGGCTCTCCACTGACGTTACAGACCATTATAGAAAGTATAGATCAAAGAGTTGACCCGGTCAGTGGTAGGGTTTATAGCGGTGTGAATATTCCCAAGACACGCGTTTACAACGAAAGCTATCTGGTTTCACATCTTGGTTTTGATAAAAAAGTTAAAAATAATATCATCGATATCTTTCTGGCGCGGGATGCAGAGGTTTCTTTAATCGGGAAAACAGCAACGTTATTTGCGCGTGAGAAAGCAACATGTCTTCCTGAAGTGAATACTGCTTCAGTGATGGAACTGCTAATTCAACAAATGGAGCTACAAAAGACAGGTTTAATATTTGTCAATGTCCAAGAGCTGGATTTGGCCGGCCACTCGCAAGATGTACAAAAATGTGCAGAAGTTTTAGACTGGGTTGAACACTATTTACCAAATGTCTTAGGAAAACTTGATAATGATGATTTACTGATCATAACAGCGGATCATGGAAATGATCCTTTAATTGGCCATCCGAATCATACAAGGGAATATGTTCCTTTAATTGTTCTGAGTCACAGAGAAATAGACAAAAAATTAGGAGTTAGATCAACTTTATCAGATGTTGGGGCGAGTGTTAACCAGTTTCATAATTTTGAACAGCCACAGATTGGAAAATCATTTCTTTAAGGGAGAGTAATTAAATGAGAGACGGTTTCTATTTATCTACATACTTGCATATTGATTCTTTGGCACATCTTATGAAAATAAGAGGCAGGCATGATCAGAATATGTCTCTTTGGAAGAAAAATGGAAATGATATAACTCTTATTCATTATTGGGAGTTAGAACGGCTTACAGGTTTAAAGCAGCATGGAAGATGTTTCTATGATGTGGAACATGCCCACGAAGTTATTAATCAACTTCTGAGTGAATACCAATTAAATCTCTCTGATATTAATGAAGTTTGGGGCACACCTGGATTAGAAACATCAGACAGTTATCATAGTTTATCAGATTATCCAGAACTGTCTTATCATAGCATATGTCACCTGTGGTCAGCTATCATGATGGATAGTGAAATTTTCTATAAGAATAACATTATAGGATTAGCAGTGGATACTTCTCCTGATAAAGAAGTAGATAAAAGTGTAAGTGATAAAAACTTTTATTCCGGTTGCTGCTCGATCAACGGTAAAGTATCCACTTTCCCGATTCAATCCCCAGGTACGATTTGGAGTAATGCTAAGCGGGTTTTTAAAATGCGCGAAGGCTCTTTGATGGCACTTGGATCAGCAAGCAAAAGTGAGTTGTTAAGAGAGAATACGACGTCTTTTAAAACAAATATGACATTATTTAATATCAAAGCTTTCAGTGAGTCACGTGATTATTTAAAGGAATTGGTCGATTTTGTATTTTCACTTACTAAAGACGATGAAGGAATTATCTTTAACGAATTCGATAATAAATTCACTGAAGAAGAGAACAAAATAAGTATGTGCGTTAAAGAAATACAAAAAATTTCAATTGAAATTATGGAAACTACTATAGAAGAGACAATTGCAAAATATAACCTGGTGACCGAAGAAACATACCTGGCAATTTCTGGTGGATATGCTCTTAATTGTCCTACAAATTCTTATTTAATGAGTAAATACAAATTTAAAGGCTTTCTTGCTCCACCATGCGTTAGTGATACAGGAATCTCTTTGGGGATGGCTCTATATGCATTTTATAGAAATATGAATATAGTTAATTTTAGCTTAAAGCATGCATTCCATGGAGATAAATCAGCGATAGGTAATGAATTTTATAAAAAGTATCAAGAATATATTAAGGAAACATCGGTTTTTGAACCCCATATTGCAGCTAATGATGTAATTAACGGTCCAATTATTTGGTTCAACGGTGCAGCAGAAATTGGCCCTCGTGCTCTTGGAAATCGAAGCCTGATTGCAGATCCCCGTAAGCAGGAGACTAAAGATTTGTTAAATGAAGTAAAACAAAGAGAGTGGTGGCGTCCAGTCGCGCCTATATGTCTAAATGACAAGGTAAGTGACTGGTTTGAGGAAGCATATTCGTCTCCCTATATGTTACATACCTTCGCTATTAAAGATGAAAAAAGAAATATGATTCCTGTAGCTGCCCATCTTGACGATAGTGCGAGAGTGCAGACAATAACCGAGGAGGAGAATCCCTTATTATATAAATTAATTAGTTCATTTGATGAGAAAGTAGGGATTCCCATCCTGTGCAACACATCACTGAATGATAAAGGGGAGCCAATCATAAATACTATTGAAGAGGCAATGAATTTCGCATTAAGGAAAGGATTTTCAATTATATATATTAACGGACAACGGCTCACTCTCCAACACCATGAGAAATTTAGAGAAGCAAAGTGGTCTAAAAGATCTATTAGCTTTGAACGGTTTAGTGAGGAGGAGATTGAAAAGAAGATCAAAGAATTAAATCCTCATCAGATTAGTAAAGAAAATCTCCATTTGTATTTCACTGGGAATTTCAGCGGAGAGCTGGATTTAACTAATGCCAAAGACGCGCGTCGTCTGAATATTTATGCTAAATCTATTTTGAACCGTAATGATATGAATTCAGCAGATTTTTTATACAGCTTTTAAGGCGGAATCATGATGAAGATGAATGGCAGAAAAGCGTCACGGAAATGGAAGCACATATTTTTTAATGTCAGTGTTAAATATCCTGTGTGCTCAATATCACTTGTTGTGATGATAGCAGCTATCATTACCTATGCGTTATTTTACACAAAGGTGGATACCTATAGGAAAGTAAATACCACAGTGGCGTTCATAGAGAGTCATTCAAATGCACCTACTATTAAATTGAAAGTAACTGACCGTATGAACAGCGAGGAAGTTAAGCTCTTAACTTCCTCGCCTATAATCTATTTAATCACAAATGAACAAAGTTATACTCTTAAGCTCATAAATCATAATATTGAGCACGGTATTAATATTCTTACTTGCACAATCGAAGATGCAGAGCATGATAGTATCCCCCTCAGCAACCATCTGGAATATTATGCGAAGAAGGTTTATTTGTGGGAAAAGGTGGTAGGTGCGTTATGAGATGAATGTATATCTGTATAAGAAAATTCTAAAATACTGTAAGCCTTTTAAATGGAGTCTACTTAACTTATTCATATGTGTTTTATTTACTTCAGTAATTGGCATGCTGTATCCTTACATTTTTGGTTTAATGGTGGATGAAGTTTTTAATCATAAAAACATGCATTATTTTACAACTATTTTAATAATATATGGCGGTATTTTTGTATGTGAGCAGTTAATGCATCTTACACTAAATGCTACGTGGGCGTATATGATGACCCGATATGTGTTTGATATACGAAAATCAATTTTCAGTAAGATACTCAATTTAAAAGCTGCGAAGTTAAAAGTCCTAAAGCCGGGTGACTTGCTGTCCTTAGTGAATAAGGATGCAGAAGAGTTTATGAACTTAATCCATTGGAATGTATTTTATGCATTTGCCAATTCAATACGATTAATAACAGCATTAGTTTTTGTTTTGTTTATTAATGTAAAATTGGCTATACTGATGCTTGTTGTAGTACCGGTTGCAGTGTTAGTTTCGATTTGGTTTGGTAAAATAACGAAAAAGTGGTTGGAATATTACAGAGATAATTACGGAGAATTTATAAGCTGGGTATTTGAAATTTTGAATGGTATTCGTGATGTGAAAATTTTATCAGCAGAACGTAATGTAACCCGCAACATGGTTAATTTATTGTCAAAGCTAATTTCTGCAAAGTCACGAACAGTGTTCATAGAATATGGATCTCAACGAACAGTATCTTTTATTTCGCTTGTTTCTGATATGTGTTTATATATGGTGTCTGCTTTGTTAATAAGTAAGGGTGAGCTGACAATTGGAGGTTTCATTGCTTGTATAGATTATTTCGGTAGAGCTAATTCACTCTTAAGTAACTTAAGTGGAGCTAACACCCGATTCCAGCATAATTTGGTCTCGATTAACAGGTGTTTAAAATTGCTCGAAGAAGAAGAGGAGTCGAAAAAAGGAGTAACTTTGACTGAATCTATTCGATCTATTGAATTTAATAATATGTCATTTAACTATAATGAGAATATGTCTTTATTAAAAAATATCAGTATTACCGTTAAGAATAATGAAACTCTTGCCATAGTAGGACAAAGTGGTGGGGGCAAGAGCACATTACTTGATTTAATATTACGATTTGAAGAACCTGATACAGGTGAAATTCTAGTGAATGGAAAGGACCATAGAAGTTATTCGATAAAATCATTACGGAATAAAATAGGTATTGTTCATCAGGACCCAATAGTATTTAATGGAACTATTAAGGAAAATTTACTACTGGGTAACTCCAAGGCTACTGAAGATCAGTTATGGCAAGCTTGTGAGCAAGCTTTTCTGGCATCTTTTTTAAGAGAATTACCGCTGGGACTGGACACGGTTATTGGCCAAAGTGGAGTTGAGCTTTCGGGAGGCCAAAAACAGAGATTATCTATTGCTCGGATTTTTTTGAAAAATCCAAGTGTATTGCTTTTAGATGAAGCGACTTCCGCACTAGATACTGAAGCTGAGAATGCAATTATTGAGTCTTGGAAAGAACTAAGTACCCATCGGATCACAATTCAGATTGCTCATCGGCTCAATAGTATAAAACATGCTGAGAAAATTGCAGTTTTACATCAGGGTATTATTATAGCATGTGATTCTCATGAAGGCTTATTAGCTAGCTGCCAAGAATACAGAGAGTTACATAGAAGTCAATTTAAAACGTCAATAGGAGAGACAAATGAAGAAGTTCAAATTGTCTAAAAGATTGGAGTTATATCAGATCTTTAAAGCATATTTATTGCCTCAGAAAACAAGTATAAAATTGGCATTCCTGTTTAAATGGCTGCTGCTTGTATCCGCAATTACCTCTCCTCTAATTTTTAAAATATTGATAGATGATATAATGATATTGAATAATATGAAATTGCTGAAGTGGGTAATACTTGGATATGTTTTTATATGGATATATGAATCTACTATTCTGTTTGGCCAAACAAAAATAAACAATCAAATATCTAATGCTCTGATTTTGAAATTACGTGTTAAGTTATGGAAAAGAGCCTTAAGTGAAGAAAATGTAATTAATGATACCGCTGAAATTAAAAATTGTATAGATCAGGATGTTGAGGTATCTAGTAAATTTATAGATTCACAAATAATAAGTTATATATATTATTGGATTTTATCTATAATATATGCAATTATATTATGTTTTATTAATTGGAAATTGTCTATTTTTGGTTTATTGATGGTTCCACTTTCATTTTGGATGACTAGATGGTTAGGAAAAGGAGTTAAAAAGTCATCTGAAGCCTTCCGCGCTCTGTGGTCTCAATATGAAAAATGGCTTCAGAAAGTGATACTTTCCTGGAAAGAAATAAAATCATTAAACATTAACAAAAAAAATGAAATCGAATTTGTTAAATATTGGGGGAGTTTGAGCCGGCTGTATTTTGTCAGACAATTGTTTTGGTACGGGAATCGAAGTTTTATTACATTCAAAGATTTTTTTATTACCAGGATGAATCTGTATTTTATTGGAGGGCTATTGATTTATTATGGTGATATTACCATTGGTGGATTAGTTATATTCATGAAATATTATGAGCTATTATTTCTTAATATAAATAATATTAATAATGCTGATATGGATTTAAGTAAGGATTCCCCCTCATTGAATCGTATCATGCTTTCAATTAATAAACCTCAGCATAAAGCTAATAAAATGACTCCATCGTGCGAGAATGGACTGATTGAGTTTCGTAAGCTCCACTTCCGTTATGCTCAAGATACTGCTAATATCTTAAAAGATATTAACTTAACTATTCGCCCAGGTGAGAAAATTACAATTGTTGGACGCAGCGGATCCGGGAAATCTACACTTATAAAAATTTTAAATGGAGTAGAGAAACCAAGTACGGGGGAAGTATTATTTAATTCCTGCCCGGTTGAGAACCTCCAATCCACTTATATGAAAAGAAAAATAGGCACAGTAATGCAGGAGCCTTATTTATTCAATATGTCGATTAGAGAAAATTTAATGCTTGGTGCACCAAAAGCTTCAGATACGGAGATAGAAAAGGCCTGTCAGGTATCAGGAATTCATGAATATATTCAATCCCTACCTTTAGGGTATGAAACAGTAATGGGCGTAAGAGGAACTCTCTTTTCAGGTGGTCAACGTCAAAGAATTGCGATAGCAAGAACACTTTTGATGAATCCCGATATCATAATTTTTGATGAGTCCACATCACAACTCGACAACAAATCTGAAAGTGAAATTCAAAAGAAAATGGATGAGCACTATGCAAATAAAACGATAATAACCATTACGCATAGGATTTCATCGATTTCAAAGACCAGTCGAGTTCTTATATTAGACGATGGCATAGTTGTTGGTGATGGTATAAAAGAGGAATTAGAACAGACTCACCATTTATTTAAAAAATTATCACAACCTGTTGGTTTAAATGTCTAACAAGAAGAGGGGATGATGAGGTTAATAACTAAGGATCGGTATGCAGCCATTATTATGGCTGTTTGAACGACTCTTATTTCATATAATACTATTATTGCTTCTGCTGAAGCATCACAAAGCGCAGTTGTGTAGCATAGTTTATGTAATTAACTTCAAGGGTATGCAGGATATCCATTGTAAGTCTCGCCACGTCGGATTATTCACCATAGGTGTTTCTTGATTTCTTCGCGGACTAGGAGTTCCTATTCTATTTTAGTATATGGTGGGCGGATGATTGATTTTCTTTCGCATTTTGTAGCTAATAGCTGTTCTGTGAATGCTAAACGGGATTGGCAAATCTCAGCTTTAAGGGCTATCAGAATAATAATTCACAGAATTATATTTTAGACATCGTATCGTGTCCACAACCTCAAAAAGTTCGACAACACCGGCGAAGACATGGAGGACCTGATCTCCATCGGCACGATTGGATTGATCAAAGCCATTGAAAGTTATCGTCCTAATAAGGGTACAAAGCTCGCGACGTTCGCGGCCCGATGTATCGAGAATGAAATCCTGATGCACCTTCGCTCGCTGAAAAAAACACGGAAAGACGTGTCTCTCCACGATCCGATTGGGACAGACAAAGAGGGTAATGAGATTACCCTGATTGATATCCTCGGCTCGGAGACCGATGATGTGATTAAAGAGGTGGATCTGAAGATTGAGAAGAGTAAGATCTACCGTAATCATGATATTCTCGATGAGCGTGAGAAAGAAGTAGTCGTCGGCCGCTTCGGCCTGGACACCGGCGGGGAGGAGCGGATGCAGCGTGAGATTGCGAAGGACCTCGGCATTAGCCTAAGTTATGTGTTGCGGATTGAGAAAAGAGTGCTAATTAAATGTAAGGAGTTTAAAGCAGCTTGTCTTCGGATGGCTGCTTTTTATTGTGCAGATCTAATTTCCTCAGAAGTTAAAATAATTAAGTTTAAGAATGCTCGAATTATACATCCGCCGCATTCTTTTTTTCTATTCCGAGCTAAAAATCAAAGTGTTAATATTTCTCTAATACCTATTAAGGAATTAAAATGTAAGCGGTTTATCTTGTTGGCTGATATCAATCTATCTGACTGAATAGATAAGAATGGAGTGTATGCATTGAAGCAAATACCGATTATTCTTCAAATGTCCCTGATTTTGTTCTGCGTAATGGCTGTTCCAATTACTATACTGACCTGGTATAGCGATAGGGAAATTCTGCACAATTCAGAGAATGTAATTGCGGAAGCTTCGCTGGCGGAACTGAATGCTAATAGGAGACTGAACGAAATTGCATTGAAAAATGTGTCTCAGATTGTAGCTGGCGTTAATGTAACTAAAGTATTTGATTTGATTCGTTATTTTAAAACCTATGATGAGCTTAATGCCAATTACAATAATGTAAGCAGTGCGTTTGTTGTACGAGATGAGCTATTAAACCTGAATCAGAAAATGTCGGGGGTCTATTCTTCGTATTTCTATCTTAACGCTTCGGATTATGTTATTTCTACAGATCAAGGTATTGCTCCGCTTGAAAATTATGAATCTATGGAATGGATGGAAGACGCTCTTACCACAAGGACCGGAATCGGAGGAGTTTGGTATCCCCGGAAATTAAAGTCGGGAATTAATGTAGTATCTTATGTGCTCCCTCTTAACCGCCTGTCAACTCCTACGCAAGGGGTAATCGTAGTTAATTTACGAGAGACCCATATTGCCGATCATTTTAGTTCATCCGGAGGAGATAAGCAAACCTACTATTTAACAGAGGCTGACGGAACCATTATATCCAATAATAATAAGGAGCTACTTTTAACAGACGGTAAAGAGCTTCCATTTATAAAAAATATTGTACAAAGTCAATCAAACGAGAGTTATTCCTTTCATGATATAAATGGTCAACGCTTGTTATACACCTGGTCGCGTTCAGAGCAGCTGGGCTGGTGGAATATAAATGTATACTCTATGGATGAACTTATGACCAAGGCATACATGTTGGAACAAAAGATTGTCCTGCTTACTATCATGATCATTTTTGTAGGTTCAGTGGTAACGTTTTTAATTGCAAATTGGTTTTCTAGACCTGTACGCGATTTGGCGAAGACAGTACGAAAGCGGAGTAACCTCGTAGTCTCAAACAGGAATGAATTGGCCTTCCTGGATGCTGCTTTTAAAAGGATGCAAAAGGAGGAAGAAGATTTATTTAACCTGTTAAAGGAGCGGGAATTTGATACCCGGAATTTAGCCGTTCATAATTTGCTGCGCGGGGAAATTCCAAAACAGATGGGTGAATTATTTCCGTTTAACTTTCTTAGTATTGCTATTGTAGCTATTGATAGGTACAGAGATTACATTAGTCAGACTAACCCAGAGGCCCGAAGTTATCACCGCTACGTATTTATTTCAAGCTGTGCTACTCTGTTCCCGGATGAAATCTGCGCATGTACTGTTTATCAAGGGGAAGGTCGTTTTGCCATAGTAATGAACGATAGCTTTGTGGATTCCAAGCATAGTTTACCGCTTTACAAAGCATTGTTTGCTTCCATTCAAGACAGCGCAATGCAAATATTTGGGCATACAGTGACTATCGGGGTTAGCAGCCGGGATGAATTGTATTCAGATGCCTCAGACCAATTGGCAGAAGCAATGGAAGTTATCAAAAGAAGGATGACCGAAGGCAGTGGGGGGGTGTTTTTCGGATCAAAGGAAACTAACGAAGATACAAAATACATGTATCCGGTCAACAGTGAAAGACGTATTGTGAATTATCTGGAAACAGGAGATATTTCAAATATATCACAGGAATTGCGGGTAATCAGGAACGAGATTCAAACTGCTGAATACATCTCCTACGATAATATCTTATTCATTTATAATCAGTTGATCGGTTTAACTATTAAATATCTCAGGGAAAATAACATAAATACAACCCGCATCTTCTCAGGCCGAAGGGATATTTATAATGCTATAGCTTCTATTGAAACACTTGATGAAATGGAGAATTATTTAAATGATCTCTTTGTAGAAATCGGAAGACAACTTAATTATTTCTGTATTGAAGACAGTTACGGGGAACAAATCATCGGATATCTTCAAGAGCATTTTTGTGAAAATATCGCTTTTCAGGATTTGGCAGGGGAGATTGGAATTAGTTATTCTTACATGCGCAAAATCGTGTACAAGCTAACAGGGAAAACACTGATTGATTATACTAATATACTTCGTATCGAAAAAGCTAAACAGATTCTTTGGGAAGAACCCCATCTCACAATGGCTCAGATTGCAGAACAGGTTGGATATCACAATGTGCAGAGCCTTAACCGTTTTTTTCGGAAGTATGAGGGGATGTCTCCGGGCAATTATAAATCAATTAAGCATGCTAAGAATAGAGACCCGATTAAGAAAAAAGAAAAATAACTAAGTTCATTTTTGTTTTTGACGTTTAAAAACGTGAGTGTTTGCTGTGAAAAAGCAGCTGTCATCACTAAAAAGGAGCAAAAATGAATGTTCAAACGAATAGCCAGGATTTACGGCTTTGAAAAGATAAGGGTATGCTGATTGCATCCCGTTGATATCCATATGGAGCAATGGTTTAGGTGAGTGGATGAAATCAATGGATTAGTTCAGGAGGTGGGTGTATTCATCAATGACATTGAGAGAAGTGTCAAAAGTTAAGGAGGCAAAAAAGTGAAAGTTGAAAGCGCTATAAAAGAGAAACGCCCTGCAATAAAACAGAAACATAGTATCGCTCAAAGCTTGCGGCAAGAATGGCAGCTGTATCTGATTCTCGTAATTCCACTGTGTTTTGTAATTCTGTTTAAATATGCTCCGCTGACCGGATTGGTACTTGCTTTTAAGGACTATAAGATCGCCAGAGGTTTTTGGGGCAGCGATTGGGTTGGCTTTGAGGTTTTTCGGGAGATTCTCGCCAAGCCGGACTTCGCCCGCGCTTTCCGTAATACGATTATGCTTAATGTACTGGATCTTGTTTTTAGCTTTACGATGCCGATTATCCTTGCACTGCTGCTTAATGAGATCAAAAGCATCAAATTTAAACGGGTAAATCAGACGCTGCTGTATTTGCCGCATTTTCTGTCCTGGGTTATTATCGGTGCCATTGCCTACCAGCTGCTTGGGGAAGGCAGCGGCGTAGTCAATAATGTATTTGAAGCCTTTGGCGGAAACAGAGTGCCGTTTCTCCAGGAGGATACCCACTGGTTGTTTAGTTATCTGTTCATCGGGGTCTGGCACAGCATGGGGTGGGGAACCATCCTGTATCTTGCAGCAATCAGCGGGATTAATCCGGAGCTATATGAGGCGGCGGTTGTCGATGGAGCAGGACGGCTGCGCAAAATGTGGAATATCACAATACCCTCGATCCGTTTTACCATCATCACCCTGCTTATCATGAACCTGGGTAAAGTAATGGAAGGCTCCTTTGAACGGATATTTTCTTTACAGAATAAAGCGACGACGGAGTTTACCACGACGATACCGGTACTGGTATACCGATGGGGAATTGAGAGCGGTAACTTTAGCCGTGCAACGGCACTCGGTTTATTTCAGACCGTCATTGGACTGGCTATGGTGCTGATGGCTGACCGTGTGGCCAAAAAGCTTGGTGAAGACGGAATTTTTTAGGAGGGCAAGATGAAATCAATTAACGGCGCATTGGCCGTACGCTCTAACAAACGAATTGACGTTTGGGGAATATTAATCGGATTTACTCTTATTATCTTTTCGCTAATTTGTCTGCTGCCCTTTGTGCATGTCATTGCAAAGTCCTTTAGCCAGGATGCTTATGTCATCGCCAATAAGGTTTTCTTATGGCCTTTGGGTTTCAATATTGAAGCATACAAGAAAATATTTGCTGACCAGAGTATACTCAGAGCTTTTGGTGTTTCCGTAACTATAACCGTGCTGTTCACAATCATTGGAATGGTCATTACCATTCTGGCTGCATATGCCCTATCAAGGCCGCAGTTGAGATGGCGTACGTTCTTAACCATGGTCTTTACCTTTCCGTTATTTTTCCATGCCGGGATCATTCCGGAATATATGATGATTAATAACCTGGGGTTGCTGGAGTCGATCTGGTCGCTTGTTCTGCCGCTGGCGTTCAGCTCATTCAATCTGATTGTAATGAAAAGCGCTCTCAGCAACAGTATTCCAGTCAGTCTTGAGGAATCTGCACGGATTGACGGTGCCGGCCACTTTCGGATTCTCTGGAGTGTCGTGCTTCCGCTGTCCAAGCCGATTATTGCGACGCTGTCTCTTTTCTATGCGGTGGGCCGGTGGAACAGCTATCAGGATGCATTATTCTACATCAAACAGAACACAGATCTGCGTCCATTGCAGCTTAAGCTGTACTACCTGATTATTCAGGCGAGTGAGAGCTTTCAGCTGGAAGCTACACAGGTTTCACTAAGCAATCCTGAAATACTAAAGGCCTCGTGCGTAGTGTTTGCTACCCTGCCAATTCTATGTGTGTATCCGTTTATCCAGAAATACTTTGTTCAAGGTACCATGCTTGGAGCGATTAAGGAATAGTACCAGCGAAAAATTAAAGGGGGAAATTTGGATGAAATTAAAGAAAGTATCTCTTGTTTTACTAGGGTTTTTAATGGTAAGCAGTATGTTAACTGCCTGCTCGAACAACAATTCAAAGAGCAATAGCATAGGCACTAAAGAATCGGCTGCCCCTGCAAGCTCAGACAGCAAATCGAATAATGCCGCCGAAGTGGAATATACCGATTATTCTAAAGGCTTCAGTGAAAAGGTTACGTTAGAGCTTCCTGTCTATGAGCGGGCCTTTGAAGGCTGGAATGTAAGCGATAACTATTATACACGCTGGGTCCAGAAGGAATTTGGTGACAAGTACAACATTAACGTGAAATTCGTTCCTATTACACGCAAGGGTGAAGTAACGGATTACGAGCAGCTGCTGGCTTCCCATAATGCTCCCGATATTATTTTTCACTATGATATGCCGCAGGCGCTAGCCTACTATAGTGAAGATGTGATGCAGGAGCTGGATCATAATGAAATCGCTTACTATGCGCCGTTATACTGGAATAATATGCAAGATACAATCAAGCAGTATGGTCAAGTGGACAGCAAGAACACCTTCTTTTTTGCTGCACGCCCGGCTGCTGATAATTCAGTTCTCTTGATCCGTAAAGATTGGGTAGAGAAGGTCGGGATGAAGGTTGAGGATATTACTTCCTTGGAGAAATACAACGAACTGCTGCAGAAATGGAAGGATGCCGGAATCGGCGTAGGCGCTGAGAGCCTGAAGAAAAACAATTACAACTTCAACTATAACTTCCGTAACTGGCCGGTAGACAAAGAAGAACGTGCCCTTTACTCCGATCTGGGGGTTGCTGACCTGACGACTTCAGCAACAGAAGGGTATCTACGCAATCTGAACTACCAGTACAACAACGGTTTGATTGATAAAGAGTTCTATCTGCGCGATGACGAGCAAAAGATAAAGGCTCAATTTGTAGCCGGTAAAACTGGTACCTTCTCGCTTTACTTAACTAACAATACAGACGTGATTGATGCAACACTGCAAAATGATCCAAAGGCTGAATTTGCTGTACTGCCACGTTCGGCATGGGCACCTGAAGGCAATAAGGCACAGGAACGGGCATACTGGCCATTTGGTCTCATTATGGGAATCAACTATGATTCCACTGATCTGGAACGAATTGCTGTATGGATGTATTTAGACTGGCTAAGCCAGCCTGAGAACCTGTTCTTTATGCAAAATGGGGTTGAAGGCCAGAACTACACGTTGGATGCAGACGGAATTCCTGCTATGAATACTGATTTTGCAGGCGAATCAGTGCTGGCACAAAATAACAATAAAGACTATTGGGCTCTTGTTACTGAGATGGTCCAGTATGACGATGCAGAAACAACACGTAAAGCTTATATCCGCCAATGGGCACCTGTAGGTTATGAATATCTGGCTGAGAATATGCTTGAGAATTATGACAAAAATGCCGAGTATCGCACACCGGATGCGCTGTTCAGTGTTGTGCTGGAGAAAGTGAATGAATATAAAACAGACCTGAATGTTCTTTTTCAAGAGTTGTATGTAAAATGTGCACTTGCTCCCACAGATAAATTTGATGAGGTCTATGAGGCTGCTAAGAAGACCTATCTCGACGCTGGATACCAAGAGATTCTTGATGAGAAGCAGAAGGCGATTGATGCTGGACAGTTTAATTAAAGTGAACTAATCCATGAGGATCGGCAAAACCTCACCTTTTAGGTGGGGTTTTGTTAGAAGGAGGATATTGCTACGTATTAAAAGGCCTATGGGGAGGCAGGAACATGTATTCAAGGACATATACGTTCTCTGAACAACTCAGTGAAAAAATGATCCATATACCAGCAGACTATATGTTTCAGGATAAGACAGGTGGCGGATTCATTCCTAATACTGGGTCAACGGCAATAGGAAAAGATAAATTTAAAGATTCTGCGGGGTGGTTTCCTAGCTGTACAACAGAGCAGGCAAGTGAAAGCGCTGAAATATTCCAGACCCATTTTGGGGCAGAAGTTCAAAAGGAAGGGTGGCCTCTGCGTTTTAAGGCTGTTGTTCCAGAGCCTGGTATATATGCAGTGAAAATTCACATTGCTGGCGGCGAAGATGGAATAGCAAGGTTAAATCTGTACTCTAATCGCCGTAATTTAATAAAACGGGATATACAAATTGCTCCCGGGGATTTCTTTTCTTATCAATACAAAGTGCATATCGGTGATTATATATCCCTTGTCGGTCAGTCCCCGCAAAGTGACTTATCAATTTATGTTACCGCTATAGGTACTCTTGCCCGAATAAGTGCAATTTCCATTGAAAAATCAGATGCTCCCACATTATTTTTAGGTGGCGACTCTATTGTGGCGGATTATGCGGCCCAGTATCCCTACAATCCGATTACCTCGGGCGGATCATGGGGACAACATCTATTACAATACTTTCACCGGGCAGCCATTGATAATCAGGCTCATGGGGGAATGACGACGAATTGCTTTAGAGAAGATGGTCATTGGGAAATTATCAGCGAGCGTATCAGACCAGGGGATGTCTTTATGTTTCAATTTGGTCATAACGATCAAAAAAGAAGAGCATTAGCTGCTTTCACTGGATACTCTGCTAATCTACGCTGGTATGTCCAACAGGTTAGGAGTAGGGGAGCGATTCCCGTCATCGTTACCTCGCTAAGCCGAATTCCTGGACAGGATGATCAAGGTTGGTATGATTTGCTTGAAGATCATGCTGAAGCTTGCCGGAGAATTGGAAGAGAGTGTAATGTTCCTGTTATTGATCTACACGAGTATAGTTTTCAGTTGTTCTGCCAGATGGGAAGAAGCAATCTCAAAGGTTATTTTAAAGATGAAGCACATACAAATGATTATGGTGCTATCATGATGGCAGAATTTATTGCTACGGAGATTAAACAGCAAAAAATTGAACCGCTATGCCGTTATATGAACGGGTCCAGTCCGATGCCGTGGATACCAGATGAGTCATTACGACCTCTTGAACAGGTATCCCCCCTTGAGCAGCCTGAATTGCCCATTCTTCCTACAGATTTACCCGAACTGCCTTATGCAGATTGTAAAGGGATTAAGGGTCTTGAAGGATTAAAGAAAGCGATGATTAACGGTTTGCTTGATCCAACATTGAAATACTTTCATCCATATGCGGAGATGCCACGCGGGCAATTTGCTTTTGTGTTTCTAAAAGCGGCTCCGTATCCTAAACGGCCATTTCAAGGAAAGTACTGTGATTTGTACAAATATGAATTTGACGCTCCCAATATACAGGCTTTGATTGACGGAAGACTTATTGATGAAAGGACTACTCTTGATGGAAGGTTTAGACCAGATGATGCTCTGACTGGAGGGGAATTATTAAGCTTTATTATCAGACATCTGTTTAGAAAAGAGTCCCTGAATTACAGCCTTAAAGATTGTGAGAGAAAGGCGCAAAGTCTGAATCTGATATGGGATGGATACGGATTCTCTAAGAAAGTCAATAGAATAGATTGTTTAAATGCGCTGGTACAAATGCTAGAGCTGGCAAAACTGGAAGGGAGAACTACACTAATGTTAAAATCGAATTTTTATAATACAACCTTTGAAATGGAAGAGATCATGGAACCGAAATTCCCAGGGCAATATTTTCGTGCAGAGGATTATCGCCATTCAGATAAACTACAGTCTAATGATCTTCAAGCAATACAGAGGGCAGTAGATGATTGTTCAGCACAAGGGGGTGGTACTGTAATTGTATCTAGGGGGGAATGGGGATCCGGCCCGATTCATCTAAGAAGCCATGTACATCTGTCAGTTGAGAAGGGTGCCGTTATCAATTTCAGTGATAGCTTTGCGGATTATCTTCCGGTAGTTTTTACAAGATGGGAAGGTATGGAGTGCTATAATTATTCCCCGCTGATTTATGCTGTTGATTGCGAGAATATTGCGGTTACAGGGGAAGGCACACTGAACGGAAACGGGGAAGCCTGGTGGCATTGGAAACAGCTGCAGCAGACCGCGGCAGATAAGCTGTGCTATGCCGAAAGAGATGAGATTTCCGTACAGGAGCGGGTCTTTGGTACAGAAGAAGCTGCTTTGAGACCCTCTTTCATTCAACCTGTCCGCTGCCGGAATGTGCTGATTGAAGGATTAGTCATTCATAACGGTCCTCAATGGACGGTGCATCCGGTATATTGTGAGAATATAATTATCCGGCGAATTGATATTGTCAGCTGCGGGCCGAATACCGATGGGCTTAACCCGGATTCTTGTCGTAATGTGTTAATCGAGGATTGCAGCTTTGAGACCGGGGATGATTGTATAGCAATCAATTCGGGCATGAATGAAGACGGATGGCGTGTCAATAAGCCTTGTGAGAATATTGTTATCCGCAATTGTGTGATGAAGGAAGGGCACGGCGGGCTTGTGATTGGAAGCGGGATGTCGGGCGGAGTGAGGAATGTGTACGCCCATAACTGTACCATTACCGGCGGAGACCGGGGGATCCGGTTAAAGTCGATGCGCGGCAGAGGCGGTTATGTGGAAAACATTAGGTTCGAGAACATCCAAATTGATAATGTCAGAGAAGAAGCGGTACAGATTAATATGTATTATGGTTACAGTACTGTAGTTCCCAAAACCAGTACACCTTCTGATTTCAGCAATATTCATATTAAGAATATTAGTGGTGAGGGAGCTGGAATTGCAGTCGAAATAAAGGGTCTGCCGGAACACCGGCTAAAGAATATTAGTCTTGAGAATATCAATCTTAGTGCTGAAAAGGCCTTAGTGTGCAGTGATGTCGAGAATATCATCTTAAATGAATTTAATGTTGTGACAGTTGAGAAAGATTTTGAATTTATTAATGTTGATCGTCTAGAGATGAAGGGTTTCAACATTCGTTGATTCACTTAATGTAATACATTCTTACGGACGCTGAAAAGCCCATGCCGGCGAGGCATGGGCTTTTACATTCAATGGGGGGAATAATCCGATTATGTGTTCCTGTGATGAAAGAGTTAGTAACTTGTAAAAACGAGATTATTAATAGCAAGGGGAGAAATCTTATGGATTCACACAGGTATAGTCTGAATAATCTTACCGTCCATATTCATTTTGTGCTTAACAAAGTAACCTATCCGGGCTGGGAAGATATCCGTAATCTTGTAAATGTGCACAGCCTATATTGGATTCATGAGGGGGAGGGGGTATTTATAACCAATATTGAACATGAGGTAAAAGCGGGAATGCTAGTTTATCTAAAACCTGGTCTTCACCTGTCTATGCGTGCTAAAGCGAATGCTCCGCTCCGAATGACGATGCTGCTATTTGATTGTGCAGAACTGTCGTATGAAGCAGTATGGAAGGGATTCGTTCAAATTGAGGACCTGAAACTACCTTTTTTAAGCTATTTTTCGGAAAGAAAGGCCGAAACATTAGGGGATTCATTCTACGATATTTATAAGAATTGGATGCCTGGAATGAACGATGGCGCAGTCGTGTCCCAAGCAAAATTATTAATATTGCTATTTAACCTTCACCAGACTATACAGGCAGACTGGAACCTAATCGGCTCCGGAGCTATGGCTGCTTTTGAACAGATTAAAAGTAAGCTTGAAAATTCATATATGACTCACCATCGAATTACAAAGCTTGCCAATGAGTATGGAATTTCAGCATCTCACTTGCGAAAACTATTTTTACGCAATACCAGCATGGGGCCTAAAGAATATCATATGCATATTCAAAATCAACATGCTTGCCGTTATCTTGTCTTCACGAATTACACAATTAAAGAGATTGCCAAGTTATGTGGCTACTATGAAGAGTATCACTTCAGCAAGATATTTAAAAAACTGAATGGAATTCCACCTACCATATATCGGAGCAGGAATAGAGAGGAGACCTAGATAAAAGATTTTTCTGCGAATTCCGGCATCAAAACATACAATTCAAATGATTTTTTTTCCATTTTAAACAACGGGTTTACATGATACGATTCCAGTTAAAAGAGTTGGTATTGATATCCATATTGTAATGGTTATTAAGCTGAAAGCTGGAAGGAGGATAAAATAAAGATGTAACAGGATCATTTTTATGTAAACGTTTCCTATAAATAATTCTGAAAAGCAGGTGAAATAAGAAAATGAATCTTTTAAAAAAAAGCTCGATGGTAAAAGTTATATTGTCGTGGATGATCATCATTTCATCAGTATTTCCAGCAGTCGCATCTGGCGCTGAAGATGTGGAAACTGCCAAAGTACAGTATCCATTATTATCGCTAAAATATGATTTCGGAACAGCTGCAAGTGCTGTTATGGATGGCTACACCGGTGTGCATGAATCCTTGCTGTATACAAGTGATCTCGGATATGGATTAGACCAAGCAATAGCATCAAGAAAACGCTCCGGAGGCGATGACCTTACTAATGATTTTGTACTTGGAACATCCTATAATTTCCTGATAGATTTACCTAATGGAGAATATGATGTTACTGTCTACTCCGGGGATATACTTGCAGGTACAAGTACAACAAAAACTATTGTTTCACTCGAAGGTACTACTGCTGGGACGGTTACAAGCAAACAACAAGTTAATCATACTACGTATCATACTAAAGTCAGCGATGGCCAACTCACAGTGGGTATTTCCGGGAATGGTACCAGCGGATTCCTGAACGGATTGGTTATTCAGCAAGTTTTGGCAGCTCCTCCAGCAGCTCCAACAGGGCTTACAGTTGACGCTGTTAATGACAGTAACGTATCGCTTAAATGGAGCACCGTTACGGATGCAGTATATTATAAGGTATATCGCAGTACTGAGGCTGAAGGTACTTTATTGGTTGGAGTTACTGCCGCCACGTACTATACGGATCTGCAAGTAACCAAAAATATAAGTCACACCTATTTTGTAACCGCTATCAATTCTGAGTATACAGAATCCGGTTTCAGTAGTCCCGCGGTAGTGGAAGTCAAAGATGTCACTCCGTTAGAGCCTCTACTTGAGGGAGACGTATATTCATTAGATTTTGGACCTGGTGAAGCGGCTGAAGGCTACCTTAAGGTTGAGGCCGGGGCACTTTATTCGGCAGAGAGCAGGTATGGATTTACAGATACAGCTGCCGTAATTGGAATAAACAGGGGGACAGAAGATGCCCTCAGATCGGATTTTGTTATTCCTGCAGATACGGGATTCAACATTGATCTGCCGAACGGTGATTACACCGTATCACTTATAGCGGGGGATAGCAGCGGAGAAACAAATATTTCAATTAATGTAGAAAGCATTCAAAAAGTAATGCAGACAACAAAAACCGCAGGACAGTATCTGGAGATGGATTTTGAAATTGCGCTCGTGGACGGACAAATGAACTTTTTATTCAGTGGAAATCGACCTGTATTAAATTCATTGGTTATTAAAAAACAGGATGAGCGCACTGCTGGAGATAAGCCTATCCTTTATATTGCCGGTGATTCTACCGTCCAGACCTATAACTCATATTGGAAGCCTCAAGCGGGTTGGGGGCAAATGCTGGATAAGTTTTTCAGTTCAGCAGTCCAGATTGATAATCAGGCCATTGGTGGTCGTAGTTCAAAATCTTTTATTGTTGAGGGCAGGCTGGATAGCATACTACGGGCAATTAAGCCTGGAGACTATTTTCTAATTCAATTTGGACATAACGATGCGACGGTCAGTGTACCGGCACGGTATGCATCACCTGCAGATTACAAAAAATATTTAAAAACTTATGTGCTGGGTTCAAGACAACGGGGTGCTACACCTATCTTAATAACACCAGTGGGCCGGCGCGATTATAAAACAGAAACCAATTCCTTTAACGTAAGTTTTGCCGAATATGTACAGGCAATGAAAGAGGTAGCCAGCGAACTGGACGTGAGGATGGTCGATCTTAGCGCAAAAAGTATTGCTTACTATAATTCTATCGGTTTTGAAGCTACACGGGCAGTTTTCTTATATACTGAACCAGATGTGTATACAGCTTTTCCTAATGGTTCCAGTGATAATACTCATTTTCAGGAGTATGGGGCTATTCAGTTAGCTCGATTACTTGCCGGAGGTATTGCTGAGTTAGATCTTCCTTTATCTGATGAGGTGACCGAAATTGAATTGCCTGCAACGGTTCCTGTGGAACCGGACGGGCTTGTAGCGGGTAGCATAAGTAATAGTGGTGCCCTGCTTAAATGGAATGCTGTGGCTGGAGCAGATATATACAAAATTTATCGCAAACTTGCTTCAGCTGATGAAGCTGCTTATACCATGGTTGGATCCTCAACAGTACCTACAATATCAATAAGTGGAATGTCTGAGGGGAATAGCTATACAGTAAGAGTAACAGCTGTAAACGGCCGTGGAGAATCTCAGCCCTCTGACCCGGTAACCATTACAACAAAACAATCGCAATACCGATTTGACTTTGGACCTGTCGGTGCTCCAGTAGCTGAGGGCTATACTGAAATAACACGAAATGTTATTTATACATCCGAGTTAGGTTATGGACTTTTATCCAGTAATGGGATGAATGACCGTGATCGTGGCAGTGGTACAGATGCCTTACGAAGGGATTTTGTAATCTATTTTGGCGGATCGTATGAATTTAAGGTTGATCTGCCGAACGGTTATTACTCGGTTAAGATTTATGCAGGAGACTGGCTGGGTGCTACCAAAACAAATGTTGCAATTGAAGGAAAGGAATACGGTACAATTTCATCCGGTAAAGGGAGTATTGCTGAGAAGGAATATAGTCAGCTCTCGGTCAAAGACGGGCAGATGAATCTGGTCTTCAGCGGTACAACGGCTCATTTGAACGGAATAGAAATCACACCGTTAATGCTTGCACCATCAAATCTTAAGCTCGACCACCTTGATTTAAACAGCGAGCCTGTAAAAGTCTCCTTATCGTGGGATGAACTTGATGGGGCAACTAAGTACAGGATATACCGGCAGGCTACTGTAGCTCAAAAGGCTGAAAGGCTAGATGAAATAAACACAGCAAATTATACTGATTTAACAGCAGACATAGGAATTAATTATCAATATTGGGTAACTGCCTTAGATAATACCGGAATGGAGTCAGTATCGTCGAATCAACTCATGGTATCTATGATAGACCCTTCAGTTGCAAAAGCTGCAGTACCAAGCGGATTAAAACTGGATACCATCCATAAAAATGATATTAGCTTCAGCTGGAACGAAGATGATTCAGCAAAAATGTTTAATATTTATCGTTCTAAGAAAGCGGATGGCGAATACAGTTTGATTGGACAATCCAAAGAGTCCTCTTACACCGATAGTACAATTCTAAGTACTGTTCCATATTATTATAAAGTAGCTTCAGTCAATGCAGGCGGGATATCCGATTTCTCACCGGTATTGGATACTCCGATCGTTACAGCATTATTCCGTAATATGGAAAATATCGACCGGTCACCGGTAGCTGTAAAAACTAATGAAGGCAATTATATTAGTTGGCGCATGCTTGGACTTGACCCTGATTCTATTGCCTTCAATGTGTACCGCGACGGGATAAAGATTAATTCTTCTCCGCTTACAGGCAGTACCAATCTGTTGGATGTAATTGGGACAGACAGTTCAAAATATACAATTAAAACGGTCATTGAGGGTTCGGAACAGCTGGCATCTGAAGTATTCGGTGTGTGGCAGCAGCAATACCTTTCAATACCACTACAGAAGCCTGCCGACGGCTACACTAAGGATGGTCAGCCCTACACTTACAATGCAGGGGATGCCAGTGTAGGTGATTTAGACGGAGATGGAAAGTATGAGATAGTAATGCTGTGGTCGCCTTCAAACAGCAAGGACAATTCGCATTCCGGATATACTGGAATCGTCTACATGGACGCTTATAAACTGGATGGAACACGTCTGTGGCGGATTACTCTCGGCCCGAATATCCGTGCAGGAGCACACTATTCTCCATTCCTGGTCTATGACTTTGACAGCGACGGGCGAGCTGAGATTATGTTAAAAACAGCGGATGGAACAATAGATGCTCTAGGAAATGTAATAGGCGATGCAAAGGCGGATCACCGTAACAGCTCAGGTTATGTACTGCTGGGCGATGAGTACTTGACAGTATTTGATGGACTGACAGGAAAGGCGATGGATACCGTCGATTATGATCCAGCGCGTGGAGATGTTGGTTCGTGGGGAGATACCTATGGCAACCGTGTTGACCGATTTCTGGCAACCGTAGCTTATTTGGACGGCGAACATCCGAGCGCAGTCTTCAGTCGTGGTTATTACACCCGCACTGTGCTGGTTGCTTACGATTATGAGGATGGGAAACTGAATAAGGTCTGGCGATTTGACTCCAGTGAAGAAGGTTATGAAGAGTACAGCGGGCAAGGAAATCATAATCTTTCGGTAGGAGATGTCGACCGCGATGGTAAGGATGAGATTACCTTTGGGGCGATGGCCATTGATGATGACGGATTACCCCTCTACAATACAGGACTGGGTCATGGCGATGCCATTCATTTTGGAGATTTGGACCCAACCAGGCCAGGACTGGAAGTAGTGGATGTTCATGAGCATACGAATTCTAAATACGGACTCGAAATGCGGGATGCTGAAACGGGTGAAGCCATATGGGGAGTTTTCACAGGTATCGACACTGGACGTGGGATGTCTGCTGATATTGACCCAAATTATCCTGGTGAAGAAGCTTGGGCTGCAACTATCACTAACGCTCAACAAATTCCGGTAACAGGCATTTATAGTGCCAAGGGTGAGTTGATTACCACAAATCTCCCAACCTCAACGAACTTTGGTGTATGGTGGGACGGAGATTTGCTGCGGGAGCTTATGGATAGTAACCGTGTCGATAAATGGGACTATGAGAACGAGACTACAGTCAATCTTTTAACAGCAACAGGGGCGGCGTCAAATAATTCTACCAAGGCCAATCCAAGCCTGCAAGCTGACTTGTTTGGAGACTGGCGCGAGGAAATTGTATGGCGGTCCACTGACAGTAGTGAGCTACGGATTTACACCACAACAGATTTGACAGATGTCCGTATCCGCACACTCATGCATGATCCGATCTATCGTCTGGCAGTGGCTTGGCAGAATGTAGGATATAATCAGCCGCCGCATCCCGGCTTTTATCTGGGTACCGGAATGGAAATGCCTCAAGCACCTGCTATTCAAATTGTCGGTGGAGAAGTAAAAGCTACGGATACTCCTGGAGATCCTGTACTATCCAGCAACAACGGGCACGATACAGGGCTGCTTGACGGGGAATATCAGATTACAATGAATATGTGGTGGGGTAACAACGGGACCAGCTATAGGCTGTATGAGAACGGTAAGCTTATCGACAGTCGAGCCATCACGGATGATTCTCCAGCGGCACAAACATTTAAAACCGATGTTGCAGGAAGGGGCAATGGCACATACACGTATACAGCTGAACTAACGAATTCTTTAGGTACAACAGTCTCCCGTCCGCTTGTAGTGACTGTTAAAGATGCTTCTCCCTCCAAGCCTGTCTTATCGAATGATAATTGGGACGGGGATGGGAATTTTATAATAACGATGAATATGTGGTGGGGGACGAATGGTACTACGTATCGTTTGTATGAGAATGGTGTGCTGGTTGATACACAGACACTTACTGCCAATTCTCCCAGTGCGCAGACTGTTGTGACAGCAATTTCGAATCAATCTGGCGGAGTGTATGAATACAAGGTAGAGCTGTCTAATCATTCAGGCACAACTGAAAGTGCTGTAATGAAAGTGACTGTGAATTAACAAGCAATTCTGGTAAGGAAGCGGAAGGGCCCCAGGATCAATAGATCTGGGGTCTTTTCGTAATTAAGAATCGTTTAACAGCTGATGCATGAATAACGGTACAAATCCGCTATAACGACCAGTAAAGGTAAACAGGGAAATACATGACAACGTTCTTTAATCAAGCTCGAATTTTACAAACAAAGATTATTTTTTCCCATTCCAGATGATAACCGGGCATGATACGCTTCCTTTAAGCAGATGAACTAATTAGGGGGCCAGGGAAATGCCGAAGATTTATCTAGCTTTTCCAGAGGGGAAGCATAAGGTACTGACGATGAGTTATGATGATGGCAGGCAATTCGACAGGCGGCTAGTCGGGATTTTTAACCAGAATGGAATGAAGGGAACATTTCATCTGAACTCCGGACTGCTTGGTGAGGGCGATCGAATCTCCGGTGAGGAAGCGGTAGAATTGTACCGGGGACACGAAATTTCCGCACACACCGTTACGCATCCGACAATAGCTAGATGTCCCAAAGAACTGGTAGTTCGGGAGGTTCTGCAGGACCGGGAACAGCTAGAGAGCTTAACAGGTTATACTGTGCGTGGTATGTCCTACCCTAACGGATCATACAGTCAGGAGATTAAGAAGATGCTGCCCCATCTGGGCATTGAATATGCCAGAGTAGTCCCCAGCACAGGGAAATTCATTATGCCGGAGGACCTCCTCGAATGGAGTCCGACCTGTCATCATAAAGAGAATTTATTAGATTTGGGGCGGCAATTCATCTCACTTAACAAGCAACAATATTTGTACATGATGTACGTGTGGGGCCACAGCTATGAGTTCGATCAGGATAATAACTGGGATGTAATCGAAGAATTCTGCCGACTAGCAGGCGGAAGAAACGATATCTGGTATGCCACGAATATACAGATTGTCGACTATCTCAATGCATACCGACAGCTTAAGTTTGCTGCCTTGGGCCAGTTTGTGTGGAATCCAGGAGCGGCATCGGTATGGCTTAATGTTGATAACACGATTGTTGAGGTTAAAGGGAACAGTCAGGTGTATTTTTGACTTTGTCAGATGCCATCTGTATCATCGTTAATTACTTGGTAAGCTGACCGGGAAGGCAGCTATTTTGCTTCAACGACGTGTCGCAGATAGAGAAAAGGGCGCTGATGAAGAGCTTTATCATGAGTTGTATGAGGAATAACCGAATTGTCTGTGTAGCTGGAAGCAGAAATAAAATGCGCTGTACTGTGGCACATTCGGTTTATAATTATGCATCTTACGATGGACCTTGCTAAAGTGATCCGGTTAATGGGTGAACGGGCGAAGCTTAAGCAACTGGAACATATAACGTTCAAGGTATTGAAAAAAGCGGCTGGGTTTGTGTTTGCAGGCAATAATGGAAGCGGTAAGAGTACAATCCGCAGCATAATTGTTGATAGTCGTGATGTCAGTGTAAATATTAGTGAGCTTACACACTAATTCAAATTAATAATTACAACGTTTTCATTTTTTCGTATTCTTATAAAAGATAGGCTTCAATGCAATTATTGACTGATGAAATTTATACATAAGGAGGTTTGAAAAATAGGTTTAAAAATATTGACTCAAACAGATAATATTTTTTTATATAAAAATGAAAACATTGTAATTATGGAGAAAGGATAGAGTTATTATTTGAGGGGATGATTAGAGTTGGTACAGAACACGGCATGAATTTGTCTGTGTCATGTCTGCTTTTATTCGGAGTATCTGGTATCTGAACATTTGCTGCTCCTACATGGGGTGTGGATGCTGTGGAACCGGAATCAGTAATGGCACTGGTGGATTGCCCTAAATGTGTATACAGCATGTATATCAGTATATCAAAAAGGAGTACGCCGCTGGTTGTATACAGTGCGTACTCCTTTTGTCATTATCTAGACTTAATCATACTACCACTTTTTCCCTTACTTGATAGAATTGACTGTTATACAAGTCTGCATAGAATCCCCCCTGTTTCAGTAGCCACTCGTGGGTGCCCTTTTCAATCACACTGCCATTATTCATTACCAGAATAAGATCGGCGTCCCGAATCGTAGATAATCGATGTGCAATTACGAAGCTTGTTCTACCTTTCATCAGCTCATTCATAGCTTTCTGAATGTAAATTTCAGTACGCGTATCTACGCTGCTCGTCGCTTCGTCCAAAATAAGAATCGACGGATTTGCCAGGATCGCCCTGGCAATCGTCAGGAGTTGCTTCTGGCCATGAGAAATATTCGAGGCTTCTTCATTCAGAATCGTATTATACCCATCCGGAAGGGTCCGAATGAAATGATCCGCATGGGCTGCTTTTGAAGCTGTTATGATCTCCTCTTCTGAAGCTCCTTCGCGGCCGTAAGCGATATTATCTCGGATGGTACCATTAAAGAGCCAAGTGTCTTGAAGAACCATACCGAACTTACTGCGAAGGTCACTGCGCTTCATATCAGTGATATTCACACCATCAATCGTAATCGCCCCGCTATTTAGTTCATAGAAACGCATAAAAAGATTGATGAGTGTCGTCTTTCCTGCTCCTGTCGGCCCTACAATGGCAATGCTCTGTCCGGGCGACACATCAATGTTCATATCTTTGATAAGTAAGGAATCTTCTTTGTACCCAAAATCAACATGTTCAAATTGAACTGCGCCTCGAGGATACATAACCATTGTAGCATTCTGAACCTCTGGCACTTCTTCTTGCTCATCCAAGAGCTCAAATACACGTTCAGCACATGCTATTGTTGATTGAATGATGTTGGCAATGCTTGCTGTTTGAGCAATCGGTTGCGAGAATTGTCTCGTATACTGAATAAAAGCTTGTACATCCCCGATGCTGATCCTTCCATTAGAGACAAAGATACCACCCACGACACACACAAATACATAACCTATATTACTAACGAAACTCATCAATGGCATAATCATTCCAGAAAGGAATTGAGCCTTCCAACCAGAAAGATACAAGTTCTCATTGATTTCTTCAAAATCCTTTAGCGTTTGCTCTTCGAGTCCAAATGCCTTTACAATCTTATGTCCTGTGTACATTTCCTCGACGTGTCCATTCATATCACCCAGAGACTTCTGTTGTCCCTTAAAATACTTCTGTGATCGAGTAGCCACACCTTTTACAACAATCACACTTAGAGGTAAGGTGACTAAGGTAATAAGCGTCAACCATGGACTAATCGTCAGCATCATGATAATGACCCCGACAATGGTCACAACCGATGTAATCAGCTGGGCTAAACTTTGTTGTAGTGTTGTACTGATATTATCGACATCATTTGTAGCGCGACTAAGAATTTCGCCATGTGTCTGGGAATCGAAATATTTGAGCGGCAAGCGAGATAACTTACTGTTAATCTGCGCCCGCATATCAAGTACAACTTTCTGAGCTACACCAGCCATCAGATACTGTTGTATATAACTGAATAGCGCACTGATGATATAAAAACCAGCCAGAATCAGCAAAATTTGAGTGATATAATGGAAATCTATTTTGGCATCTGGGACACCTTTACTTATTGCAATGATACCTTCAAATAATTTAGTTGTTGCTTTCCCCAGAATTTTGGGGCTTACAATACTAAACATAGTACTTAGTATTGCCATCAGTAAAATGAATATCAATGTAATCTTGCGAGGTTGTAGATACTGAATCAATCGCTTTAAAGAGCCCTTGAAGTTTTTAGCCTTCTCTCCGGGCATAATACTTGCCGGTCCACCTTGGCTGCGGCTTCGTCCAGCAGACTTGTTTTTTCTTACCTTTTCACTCATGCGCTTTCCTCCTCTGACAACTGTGAGGATACAATCTCACGATACACGCCACAGGTATCCATTAGCTCTCGATGTGTACCCGTTCCAGCAATGCCGCCATTATCCAACACGATAATTCGATCTGCATCCATCACGGTACTTACTCTCTGTGCTACTAAGAGTACCGTTGCATTCACAGTTACTTCTTTCAGGGCGGTACGAAGTTTTGCATCCGTCTTCATATCTAGCGCTGAGAAACTATCGTCAAATACATATACTTCTGGCTGCCTAACCAATGCACGAGCGATAGATAGCCGTTGTTTTTGACCGCCCGATACATTACCGCCACCTTGAGCAACCTCGGATAGGAATCCGTCCTTCATATTGGATATGAATTCGGTAGCCTGTGCAATGTCAGCCGCACGTTGAATCTCTTCATCAGTAGCATTTTTTTTACCGTAACGTATATTATCTGCAACAGTACCGGTGAAAAGCAATGACTTCTGGGGAACAAAACCAATCTTCTCCCGTAATTGTTCTTGAGAAAATTCTCGGACATCTACACCATCTAAAAGCACTTTTCCGCTGCCTACATCATAGAAGCGCGGGATAAGACTCAATAATGTGGATTTACCTGATCCGGTGCCGCCAATAATTGCGGTTGTCTCACCCGGTCCGGCATCAAAGGAAATGTTAGAAATCGCTGGTTGCTCTGCACCAGGATAATGGAATGTTACGTCTTTAAATGAGAGGTAGCCCCTTTGAAGGTTGGCTTGTTTAGGTTGTGAGGGGTCATTAATTTCCGGTGCCATATCGAATACCTCATTAATCCGAATAGCCGAAGCAGAAGCTTTTGGAAGGATAACAAAGAGAACAGATACCATAATGAGCGAGAATATAATTTGTGCCGAGTATTGAATAAATGCCATTAAAGATCCCACTTGCATATCGCCGTTACTTATACGGATTCCGCCAAACCAGACAATGGCAATGGTCGAGAAATTCATAACTAACATCATGATCGGCATCATAGCAGCCATAATTTTGTTTACTTTAACCGCTGTGTTTGTTAAATCTACGTTGGCATCTTCAAAGCGCTTGGTCTCATGTTCAGTACGATTGAATGCGCGAATCACTCGCATTCCTGTAAGATTCTCACGTAAAACACGGTTCAACGTATCTAACTTCACCTGCATAGATTTAAATAGTGGAAGTCCCCTCAGCGCTATAATCGCAATGGCTGTAACTAGTAAAGGAATGATGACTACAATAACAAGCGATAACTCGGCATCTTTATTTACGGCCATGATCATACCGCCAATGCACATCATCGGTGCACTGATCATCATACGAAGAAGCATAATAAGCACTTGCTGAACTTGATAGATATCATTTGTGCTTCGGGTAATCAGAGATGCAGTACCAAACGTATCGAACTCCTGCAGGGAGAAATTCTGTACATGACGGTACATTTTACTCCGTAATCCTTGGCCGAATCTTATAGCCACACGTGAAGAGAAATAGCTTACTCCAATCGAACAAGCCGCCCCAATGGCTGCAAATAATAACATCATACCGCCAATTTTCCAGATATACGGGATATCACCGTTAATGATCCCTTTATCTACGATGTCCGCCATTAGTGTAGGTAAGTACAAGTCTGATAAAGACTGCATAAAGACCAATGCGAACACCACTAGGATCGGAAGCCGGAAGGGCTTTAAATACCTAAATAATCTCATCATATTATTCATCCCCATTTTCAGTCAGAATCACGTTTATCCTCAAAATAACTATGAGCTTTAGTGAGAAAACCTGCTAGTTTATCGTTTTCTTATTCACCTAAGAGTTGAATTTATCTGTTATATGAATTCTCTGTTATCGCCACTCTTCTTGCGCAGTTCTTTAAGAATCGCTCTCCATCTCTAATTTCTTATGTATTTGTGTATCTTTCGGAGCTATGACATCTAGTATTTTACTAATCTCAGAACTTTAAAACCTGCTGGATTTAGCCACCTCCTCCTCATTAAGCAGAGCATAAGCATCATTCTTTGGGTTTGACAGCCTTAATATGCATGGTGTCTAAACTCAGCTTTATTAACCTCTTTATGGCTATGGAAATAAATAACTTCTCAGCATTTGCCATTACGGAAGTGTATTCACCTCTTAGTCATTTAATATTTCGGTACTAATGTAGTATAATTTCAATCTGAATAAATTGTCAATATTTGTCTGAAATTTAAAATAAAAACCATAAATACATTTTTGAAGGTGGGCAACTGTAGTCTTCATAAAGGTTTTTGTGGAATTTAACAACTAATAATTGAATTATGTGGCGTTTTATCAAAAAAAGTAATTTGATGGATTTACTCCTTCTGTTATTTTATGGTATGCTTATGGCGTTATATAGAGATTAAGTAAAAATAATACATCTAATGGCTTTATTATACAAAAAAATAATGCGGCTGTTGAGATCTTCGCTAAATAAATGCTATTCAAACGTTAGGTTTGGTCTACATCGACGTTAGATTATATTGCAGTGAAGCGTGAAACAGTCTCCCGAGGAGGATGTGTATTTTGCTCTGCATATAGTAAATATTGAAATGAAAAAGGCAGTTAACAAGAGTTGATTCATTTACATAAAATACTGACGTTATCAAAAATCATAGGAAGTATAAAATCATCAGAATAGGTGATGGGAATTACATATTACTGGTTCGTTGAAGTGACTTCGTTATAACCAAACTTGGTTTATCCAGATAAGTCACTTTTTTTGATGAGCTTATTCCTGGGATTCTTTTGGAATCAGACGGCTTGTGAAAGTTTGTTCATGAATTGATCTATAAGTATAAAGTTGAGGATGATGATTTTAGAAATAGAAAGCTTTCAAAATTCGAGAGGGGTTTAATGATGATTAACGATGAAAAAACTAAATTAATCAACGGTATATACTCACTCACACCTTTGCAGGAAGGAATGCTTTATCATCATATGACTGACAGTGAGTCTACACAAAATATGATGCAGTACATAATAAACTTAAAAGGTGAAATTAGAGAGGAAAACATCATTCAAGCGCTGAGGCTGCTCACACTAAGACATGGTGTATTAAGAACAGCTATTACGGAGGAGAATCTAGCAGGTCAAGGTCAGGTAGTATTAGGCAATAGAGAAATAGAGTACGAAAAAATTGATCTGTCAGAGCTTGGCGAAATGGAGAAACAGCGCAGGCTGGAAGAGATAGCGGATCTCAATATCAAGCGCAGATTTGACCTGCAGAAAGATTCTCTTTTAAGAGTGAAATATATTGTATTAGATAACAAAAGCTACAAAATGATTTGGCTTTATCATCATCTTATTATTGATAGCTGGTGCCTGCCTTTAATATTTAGTGATTTCAAGAGATACTATGATGTGCTTAACAATGGAACAACAATGTCTGAGATGATAGAAGATATATCCCAAGAAAAGAGTCAGGAAGCAGGATACAGTGAATACGTAGAGTGGCTTGAAAAACAGGATAGGGCATCAGGACTTTCCTACTGGAGGGAACTGCTGGCAGATTATGATGAAATGGCAGAAATTAAGCCGATGGCGAAACCCAGACCTACTACAGTTCAAATGGTTAAAACAGGACACAGTCTTTCCGAAGATGCAACGATTAAGCTGCTTGATTTCATTGCTTCTAATAGTATACCAATAGATGTTGCAGTAGAACTTGCCTGGGGAATCGTGTTACAAAAATTCAACTATACAAGCGATGTAGTATTCGGAAAAGTTGTATCAGGAAGAGATGCAGACATAAGAGGAATTAAAAATATAGTCGGATTATTTATTAATACAATCCCTGTAAGAGTAAAAAGTACTAAGGATACTACCATTTTGGAGCTTTTAAAAGAACTTCAAAAGCTGGGGGAAGAGAGTAATAAATATTCGTATTGTTCCCTTGCCGATATTCAGGGGTTAACAAAGCAAAAAAATAAGTTGATGAAAACGCTATGTGTATTTGAAGATTCGCTTGGTTTTAAGGATGGGCTGGATAGCTGTGAAATGGGGCTCCATTTAACGGTTGAGTCGGAAAGAAGGCAGACAAACTATGCTATAAGTGCAAGTGTTAGTCTGGAGTACAACAGATTAAACATTGATCTATCGTATAACCCAAATGAGTACATAGTAGATGAAATCCAAAATATCATGTTAATGTTTGAAAACATATTGCACGCGATTGCTGCAAATCCCCTCGGTAAAGTTATTGAGATAGAAGCGATCAGCGATAGGGATAAAGAAATAATAATCAACGAGTTCAACCATACATATCTGGATAATGCTATAACGGAGACAATGGTAGATATATTTGAGAAACAGGTAAAGAAGACACCTGATTCTATAGCAGTAGTATTTGAAAATGAGCATATTACATATGCAGAGATGAATAAAAGATCCAATCAGCTTGCAAGGAAATTGCGTAAAATGGGTGTGAAACCAGATGACTTCGTAGCCATTATGACAGAGCGTAGTATCGAGATGATTGTGAGTATATATGGAATTCTAAAAGCGGGTGGGGCTTATGTTCCGCTAGACCCAACCTCTCCAGATGACAGGATTACAATCATGCTTGAGGATTGTCAGCCCAAGGCCATTCTGGTATACCAGACAAAGCCCAAACATGATACTGGAATTCCAGTAATTGATCTTGCAGAAAAAGAGCTATGGGAGGGGCTGTCCACAAATCCGAGAAAGGTAAATAAACCTGAGGATTTAGCCTACGTGATCTATACCTCGGGAACGACTGGTACACCGAAAGGTGTCATGATAAAACATAGCGGTGTAGCCTCCTTCAGAACTCACTTTTTAGATTTATACAAGGTGACAGAGAAGGATAATGTTCTTCAATTTGCAAACTATGTATTTGATGGTTCTGTTTGGGAAATGACCATCTCCTTACTGACTGGTGCAACACTGACGATTGCTACACAAGCTAGCATTTCAGACATCAGAAGCTTTAATAAGTTAATAGAAGAAAGCGGAATAACAATAGCTGCATTACCGCCGCAGTTTTATCTGCAGACTGATATACCGAGCGTAAAAATAATTACGACAGGTGGATCGATGTCAAGCCCGGAAGTTGTAAATAAATCAGGCGGTAGAAGCAGATACATAAATGCCTTTGGACCAACGGAAAATACAGTACAGGCCACTCTCTGGGAATATGACGGGGAAAGTGAAATACCGCAAAATATTCCGATAGGTAAACCGATGCCAAACTCGCGGATATATATACTGAATGGAATGAATTTGTGCGGAGTAGGTGTTCCCGGAGAACTATGTATTGCTGGCGCAGGCTTGGCAAGAGGATATCTTAACAGACCCGAGCTTACAGCAGAAAAATTTATCGATAATCCTTTTGGAGAAGGAAAATTATATCGTTCGGGAGACTTGGCCAGATGGCTTTCTGACGGAAACATCGAGTATTTGGGACGGATTGATGAGCAGGTCAAGATCAGAGGCTTCCGAATTGAACTAGGTGAAATCGAAAGTGCAATAAGAAGTGTAGAAGGGATTGTAGACTTAGCTGTTATCGCCAGGGAAGACCATTCAGGTAATCCTGCGATTTGTGCTTATGTTGTCTCTGACAAAGAGATAAGCGGATCCGAGCTTAAGCGGACGCTTGGAGAGTCGCTGCCGGAATATATGATTCCCACATATATTATGCAAATAGATAGTATTCCGGTTACAAGAAACGGGAAGCTGGACAAAAGGGCACTTCCACAAATCCAAATAACGAGCAAGCGGGAGTATGTTGCGCCAAGCAATGAAACAGAAGAGATTTTGTGTGCGTTATTTAGCGAAATTCTTGGTATCGGAATAGTAGGCGTTGAAGATAGCTTCTTTGAGTTAGGCGGAGATTCGATTAAGGCAATAAGAATCGTATCAAAAATAAGAAGTGAAGGATTTGAAGTCTCTGTTCAAGACATCATGAGCAAACACACAATTGAAGCAATTGCATACAGCGTCAGGGAGTCATCTTATGAAAATAAATACGAACAGAGTGAAGTTACGGGGAAAGTAGTATCCACTCCGATCATTCAGCAATTCGAAGCATGGAATCTGGCCAAGCCGAACCACTTTAACCAAGACATATTGATAGAGATTGACACAAACAATGAAATGGAAATCAGGAAGGTTATCGATGCATTGGCGGTCCACCATGATATCATTCGTTCTGTCTACAGAAACGGGCAGCTGGACATATTAAGTGTACAAGAGAGTAGACTGTATGATTTTGAAATATTCGACCTAATAGATGATGATTATAGATACGCAGATATTGAAGGGATTTGTACGAAACTGCAAAGCAGCTTTGATTTGGAAAACGGGCCGTTAATGAAAGTGGCATTATTCAAAACAGAGCCGAAAAATTACCTGTTCATATGTCTGCATCATCTAGTTGTGGATGGGGTTTCCTGGCGTATTCTTCTGGAAGATTTTGAGAACGGTATGAAGCAGATAAAGGCTGGTGATAACAAAATTGAGCTGCCTCTAAAGACCGCTTCATATAAAGAATGGGGAGAAGCGCTCAGGGAATACAAAGAGAGTATGCAACTGAAAAAGGAAAGAGCATACTGGGAGATAATCACAACCAAAATTAAAGAAGGTAAATTAGCGACAAGCGGAAATGAGACAGGCTCAGGGCATGCTGTTATAAGCCTGAGTTTCGGCAAGGAAGAAACATATAATCTATTACATAAAGCCGGTAAAGCATTTAACACAAAGATTAATGACTTACTAATAAGTGCATTAGGGGTTTCTGTAAGAAGGTGTACAGGTCAAGAACGAGTATCCATAATGATGGAAGGACACGGAAGAGAGGGAATTCATAAAAAGATAGATATAGATAGAACCGTGGGTTGGTTCACGAGTATGTATCCGATCATTGTGGAATGCAGTGGAACTATACAAGACAGCATTATATCAACCAAAGAAATGCTAAGAAAAGTACCAAATCAGGGGATGGGATACGGCCTACTAAAAGAGGGTCTTCCGGAAATATCAGCAGATATTTTCTTTAACTATTTGGGACAAATGGATGCTGAATCGAAGGGCTACGCTTCTGTTGTTAATGCAACCGGAAAACGCCTAGCGGACGAAAATAATTTATCAACGAATATACTCTTTAGTGGAGTTATACATCAAGGGGAATTGAAGTTCACTATTAAATATGATTGCGGTCTTTTTGCATCAGAGACAGTTCAGAAGCTTGCTAATTTGTATAAAAAAAGCCTGAATGAAAGTATCAAATTTTGTATTGATCAACAAGAAACGGTTAAAACCCCTTCGGATTTTTCAGCAAGTGAGTTAACACAGACTGATCTATCAATGGTATATAACCGATTCGTAGATAAAACGGAGATTGTTGACATTTACGAGCTTTCGCCTTTACAAGAAGGGATTCTATATCATAGTCTAGCTAATACTGAATCTACAGATTACTTCATACAGAATGTTTTTGAAATCAGCAGAGAAGTTAAAGAAGGTAAGATCAAACAAGCACTTAAACTTCTTGCCACGAGACATGAGGTGCTAAAATCCTCCATTTTATTTGGTGAATTTAAACGCCCTAAACAAGTCGTATTGTTAAATAGAGAACCTGAGTTCGAAAGAATTGATTTAACAGGGCTTGCAGAATATGAGCAGCAAAATAAAATAGCTGAAATAGCGGCACTTGATGTAAACCGCGGATTTGATTTGCAGGAAGATTCGCTTTTTCGAGTAAAGTACATCATTCTTCGTGAAAACATCTGCAAAATGATATGGAGTTATCACCATATTATCATTGACGGCTGGTGTTCATCGTTGCTGTGCAATGATTTTCAGAATTATTACGATTCTCTTAACAACGATGAAAGTTTGTATAAAGTCGAAGAAATGGTGTTGAAAGAAAAGAATCGGACAGCAGAATATAGTGAGTATATCAAGTGGGTTGAAAAGCAGGATAAAGAGCTTGGAATCTCCTACTGGGACAGTTTACTGGAAGATTATCAGGAAATATCGGAAATAAAACCAGTGATGAAGCCTGTACCTTCAGACAGGAAAGTAGCCCAAGAGAAGATAAAGGTTTCAAAGGAAATAAGTCAAACTCTGTTCTCATTGGCTTCATCTAACCGTTTAACAATAAATACAATAGCAGAAGCTGCATGGGGAATTGTATTACAGCAATATAGCTTTACCAAAGATGTTGTGTTTGGGAAGGTTGTATCGGGAAGAAATGCAGATGTTAGAGGAATTGAAGAAATAGTCGGGATATTCATTAACACAATACCAGTAAGAGTGAGTGATAAAGAAAATACGATTATTTTAGACCTATTCAAAGAGCTTCAAATGCAAGGGACAAAAAGCAACGCATATTCGTATTGTTCTCTTGCCGAAATTCAGGAATTAACCAAACAAAAATCAAGCTTGATAATGTCACTTTTCGTATTTGAAAATCACTTGGATGAAGGAAAAGCCCAAGACAACATTGATGGGCTGCAGCTTAAACTTGAGTCGGTACGAGAAAAAACAAATTATGCAATAACTGTAATTGCCGGAGTAGAGGATGGCTGCTTGCGTTTTGAGATTATGTATAACCCAAATGAGTACGTGCAAGGCGAGATTCAAAGCATTCTGGCAATGATTGAAAGAGTGTTGCGCGAGTTTGCTGCAAATCCTGAGGAAAAAGCCTCCAATATCGAAGCAGTAAATAATAACGACAAGGAAAAAATACTCAACGAGTTCAACCATAGCTATACAGGCAATGCTAATGCTCAGACCATAGTCGATTTATTCGAGGAGCAGGTAAAGAAAACACCCGATAATGTAGCAATAATATTCGAAGATCAGCAGATTACCTACTCAGAGATGAATGAGAGAACCAATCAGCTGGCTAGTAAATTGCGTGAAAGGGGCGTAAAGCCGGACGACTTTGTTGCCATTATGGCAGAGCGGAGCGTCGAGATGATTGTAGGGATTTACGGTATTTTGAAAGCGGGAGGGGCATATGTACCGATAGATCCAACCTACCCGGAAGACAGAATTGCATTCATGCTTAAAGACTGCCAGCCCAAAGCTGTTCTTGTCTATCAGGCAGAACTTAAAGATGACATTGGAATACCAGTAATTGATCTTGCAGAGCCAGAAATCTGGCAAAGGGTTTCTACAAATCCAACAAAGGTAAACAGACCTGAGAATTTAGCTTATGTCATCTATACGTCAGGAACTACTGGTCAGCCCAAAGGGGTTATGCTGGAACATTCAGGGATTGTCGCTCTGCGTACCCATCTAATGGAGCTTTATCAGGTGACCGAACAGGACAACGTCCTGCAGTTTGCCAATTACGTCTTTGACGCCGCAGTATGGGAAATGACACTATCGCTTCTGCTTGGAGCAAGGTTGACACTAATCCCGAAGGAAATCATTTTGGACACGGGAAGCTTCAATGCGTTTGTGGATAAGAGTGGAATTACGCTGACCTTATTGCCGCCGCAGTATTATGTGCAGACAGAGCTTACCGGTCTAAAGGCACTGACAACGGGCGGGTCTGCATCGAATGTGGAAATTATCGAAAAAGCAGGCCGGCGTTGCAAGTATATTAATGCTTATGGTCCGACGGAAAATACAGTGCTGGCTACTAACTGGGAATATGATGGAAAGAGTGAAATACCGGAAAGTGTCCCGATTGGCAAACCGATTTCAAACTCACAGATCTATATACTGAATGGAATGAATTTGTGCGGAATAGGAATTCCGGGAGAATTGTGTATAGCCGGTGCGGGCTTAGCAAGAGGTTATCTGAACAGACCGGAGCTGACAGCGGAGAAATTTATCGATAATCCGTTTGGAGAAGGTAAGCTGTATCGCTCAGGAGACTTGGCTAGATGGCTGCCCGACGGCAACATCGAATACCAGGGCCGGATTGACGAGCAGGTTAAGATCCGAGGCTACCGGATTGAACTGGGTGAGATTGAAAGTGCCATGCGACATATAGAAGGAATTGTGGATGTAGCTGTCATCGCTGCCAAAGAGCAATCGGGAGATTCTGCGCTCTGTGCTTATTTCGTATCCGACACAGAAATGAGCGAATCCCTACTTAAGAAGAACTTGGGAGCGTCGTTGCCGGAATATATGATCCCTGCATACTTCATGCAAATGGACAGTATTCCGGTCACAAGAAGCGGAAAGGTCGATAAGCGGGCACTTCCAGAAATCGAAGTAACGAGTACACGTGAATATGTTGCACCTAGAAACGAAACGGAAAGAATTGTGTGTGCTTTATTTAGTGAGATTCTTGGCATTGCCTCATTGGGTATTAAGGACAGCTTCTTTGAACTTGGCGGTCATTCGCTGAGTGCAGTAAGACTTGTCAATGCGATCGAAACTAAAACGGGATATCGCATTCCGCTTCAGGAAATATTTGCAAATCGTACGCCGGAAGGCTTAGCAATCCGACTATCCGAAAGAGAATTGGTATCCTATACACCGATTACAGCAGCAGAAGAAAAAAAATACTACTCCATGTCATCTGCGCAAAAAAGGGTTTATGTTGTATGCCAGATGGGTATCGACAGAACTGCTTACAATATCCCGCAAACCTTTAAAATTAAGGGTCTGGTGAACATTGAATCCATTACGACAGCATTGCAAAAAATGATTAATCGTCATGAGATTTTGCGCACCAATTTCTTAATGGTTGACGGAGAGCCTGTGCAAGAAGTGAGAAAAACGACAAAAGTAGACTTTGAATTTCTAGAAGTCAAGGATACGTCCGAAGCAGAACAGTTCAAGAAGTTTGTACAACCATTCGACCTTGGGCAAGCTCCGCTTGTACGGATGAAGCTCGTGAAGCGGGAAGAGGATCATTTGTTGATGTTTGACATGCATCATATTATCAGTGACGGCATGAGTATGGCGACGTTCATCCGTGAATTCGTAGCACTGTATAAAGGCGAATCTCTCAAACCTCCGCTGCTTCAATATAAGGATTACAGTGAATGGATCAGCAAGAAAGACTTCTCAACACAAAAGGATTATTGGATCAGTGAGTTTTCGGATGAGATTCCTGTACTTGATTTGCCCCTTGATTACAGACGGCCGCAGATGCAGAGCTACAATGGAGCCATTATTGATACGACCACTGGCCGAGAACTGGGGGAAAGAATTAAGGAGATTGCAAGGCGGACCGGTACGACTGAATATATGATGTTCCTTTCAGCACTTATGATCCTGCTGAGCAAGTATAGCAGGCAGGAGGATATTATCGTCGGTAGTCTGTTCAGCGGACGAATGCACAAAGATACCGAGAATATTCTAGGAATGTTTGTTAACACCCTGGCTATGAGAGGGAATCCGGAAGGCAATAAAACATTTACTGAGTTTCTGAGCGAAATAAAAGAAAAATGTCTGCACGCATATGACAACCAGGAGTATCCGTTTGAAGAACTGGTTGATGCGGTACAAGTTAGACGGGATATGGCAAGAAACCCGCTGTTCGATGTCCTGATGGTACTGCAAAACAATGAGCAACCAGAACTTAAGATGCAATGCGCAGAAATAGAGTCTGTCAGACAAGAAAGTACAACGTCCAAGTTTGATCTTAAATTTGACATTGTTGAAACAGGCACAGGCTTCTGCATTGAACTCGAATACTGTATGGATTTGTTTAAAGCAGACAGCATTGAGCGAATGCTTGTACATTTCATCGGCCTGCTGGAACAGATAACCGCTAATGCAGAAATAAAGATCAGTGAGATTGAGACCATCACCAAGGCCGATAAAATATTGATCCAACAGACTTTTAATGATACCAGTATGGCTTATCCACTCGATAAGACGGTCATAGATCTGTTTGAAGAGCAGGTCAGAAACAAGCCGGACAACACGGCAATCCTCTTCTGTAACGAACAACTTACGTTTGAGGAACTGAATCAAAAAGCAAACCAGCTGGCTAGGCAGCTTCGCGGTATTGGCATCAAGCCTGACGATTTTGTAGCCATCATCGCTGAAAGATGTACGGAAATGATTGTGGCAATCTTAGGCATCTTGAAGGCAGGCGGTGCTTATGTGCCCATCGATCCAACATATCCTCAAGATAGGATCGAGTACATAGTGGACGATTGTAAACCAAAGGTTATTTTGACAGCAAAGGCCGAGGTACCGTTGGTAACAAAGATTCAGTGTATCGATCTCAGTTCTGTTGATCTCTATACAGGTGCTTCAACAAATCTGGACAAGAACGTGTCCAGCAATGATTTAGCATACAGCATCTATACTTCCGGGACGACAGGACGTCCGAAGGGCGTAATGATTGAACACCATTCACTGACTACAAATATGATTTATTCAGCCAAACGGTTCCTGCTAGGGAATGAGATTCTGGTGCCTTTGTTCACCAACTACAGCTTCGACTTGACGGTACCCTCTATTTTTCTGCCGCTCTGTTTTGGTGGCACGCTTGATCTGATTCACAGGGATAAAGAGATGGACATAAGATGCATCATGAACAACAAAGAGTACACATTTATCAAGATGACGCCTTCGCAGTTGAAAATGCTGCTCGGCAGCTATAACCACAAGCCGTTAGAGAAACTGTGCTGCCTTGTAGTCGGAGGCGAAAAGCTGGAAAGCGGTGTGGCAAGCGAGATTCAACATATTTACGGCCCTCATCTCGTGATTCTTAATGAATACGGGCCTACGGAAGCAACTGTCGGAAGCACATTGTATCCGTATTCCGCAAAGGATGAAAGTACCTTTATACCGATTGGCAAGCCGTTTGCCAACACACAGATCTATATCATGAACGGGATGAATCTTTGTGGCATTGGAATTCCCGGAGAACTTTGCATCGCGGGTGAACAGATTGCACGTGGTTACCTGAACAAGCCAGAGATGACTGCGCAAAAATTCATTGATAATCCTTTTGGTGACGGGAAGCTATATCGTACAGGTGACCTTGCAAAATGGTTGCCGGACGGAAATATCGAATATATTGGCCGAATTGATGAGCAGGTCAAAGTCAGGGGATTCCGGATTGAGCTGGATGAAATAATTCACGCGATTCGCAGTATTGAATCCATCCGTGACAACGCAGTAATTGTGCGGGAAGACGGATTCGGTGACAAAGTGATTCTTGCGTATTATGTATCGGATGAAAAAATCAGTACATCTAAAGTTCGGGAAGAACTCAGAAAGATTCTTCCTGAATACATGCTTCCAACCTCTTTCATGCAGATAGACAAGCTGCCGACCACGAAAAACGGCAAGCTTGATAAACGGGCACTGCCGCAGATATTCATCGACAGCACAAGTGAATTCGTGCTGCCGAGAAATAAGATTGAAGAATTATTGTGTCAGGTATTCGGTGAAATGCTGAGAGTACAAGCTGTAAGTGTCAAAGATAGCTTTTTCGAGCTTGGCGGGGATTCTATCAAGGCGATCCGTATCGTTTCGAAATTAAGAAGCCTTGATTATGAATTATCTGTCCGCGACATCATGAGCCGATATACCGTTGAAGCAATCGCCCACACTGTTGTTGTTACTCATGAGAACCACTATGAGCAACAAGAAGTAACCGGAGGTATCATTCCGACACCGATTCTCAAAGACTTTGAAGCGCGCAGCCTTAAAAAGCCGCATCACTACAACCAGGATGTGATGTTGGAAATCGACACAGATAATGTAGCGCACATTCGGAAGGCACTTGATGCGTTAGCAGTACATCATGATATCATTAGATCTATTTATCGGGATGGCAGATTGGTGATTTTGAGTAGTAGCGACAGCAGACTATATGATTTTGAAACGTATGATCTCCGAGCTGCAACTGCTGCTTCCCTCCAGATGGAGGCAGCCTGCAACAAGCTCCAGAGCAGTATTGATCTGGAGAACGGGCCGATGATAAAAGCCGCTTTCTTCCAAACAGATTCCGGTAATTTTCTCTTCCTATGCTTGCATCATCTCATTGTGGACGCCGTTTCGTGGCAGATTCTGTTGGAAGACCTGCAGACTGCATTGAGGCAGGTAGAGGATGGAAAGCCGATAACCCTACCACCGAAGACTGCTTCCTTTAAGGATTGGGCAGAAGCGTTAGAGGAATACCAATCTAGCAGCCTGCTTAAACAGGAGCAGCAATATTGGGCAGAAATAATGGCGAATATGAACAATGGAAGAATTGACTTGGAAGATAACGGGACACAAACGGGATTGGGTAATGTGAGGATCAGCTTTAATGAGGAACAGACGGAACAACTGGTGCGGCGCGCAGGAAAGGCGTTCAATACAGAAATCAACGATTTGTTAATTAGTACCATTGGTCTTGCAGTTCGCAGGCTTACGGGTCAGATGAAAGTTGTCGTCGGTCTCGAAGGTCACGGCCGGGAAGAAATTCATAAGAAGATAGATATTGATCGCACTGTTGGCTGGTTTACCATAAAGCATCCGATCATTGTTGAATGCCATGAGGAGATCCGGAAAAGCATCATTTCGAACAAAGATATGTTGCGAAAAGTACCTTCACATGGTTTGGGTTACGGCCTATTGTATGAGCTTCAGGATATTGCGGCTAACATTTATTTCAACTATTTAGGTCAAATGGATACTGACTCGAAAGCTGCCTTCTTCTCAACAGGAAAGAGTATTGCAGAGGAAAATGGAATGTCTGGGATCATTGACATGAACGGATACATCGCAGACGGCAAGCTTAACTTCCTGATTCAATACGACAGAAGCAGATTTGCTGTTGAAATGGTTGAACGGTTTGCTGAGCTATATCAGCAATATTTAATAGAAACTATCAAATATTGCTGCACTCAGGGAGCAATAGAGAAAACCGTGTCAGATTATTCTGCTTATGACCTGACGGAGGAGGATTTGTTAGAACTGCATCGTCAGTATGCAGAACCATCTGTATTGGAAGATATATTCCCGCTTACCTCTTTACAGGAGGGAATCCTCTATCACAGCATCGCCGATCATCAATCGACGAGCTATGTCACACAGCTTGTTTATGCGTTCAGCGGTGGTATAAGCGAAGCAAAGATTCAGCAAGTACTAAAATTGCTTGTTATGCGGCATAACGTGCTCCGAATGGCGATTGTGCACGAACAGCTGTCTAAGCCGAGACAGATCCTGTTGACCAGTCGGGAAGTAGACTTTGAAACAATTGATCTCTCGGGACTCGGAAAACTAGAACAGGAGTTAAAGGTTGCCGAACTTGCTAATCTGAACATCCAGCGCGGATTCGATTTGCAGTATAATTCGTTACTTCGGGTTAAACATATTGTACTCAGTCCTGATGAATATAAGATTCTTTGGAGCTATCATCACATTGTATTTGACGGCTGGTCTTCTAACATGCTGTTTGGCGATTTCATAACTTATTGCAACAAATTGAAGAACGGCAGTATTTTGTATGATATGGAGCGTATGGCAGCAGAGGAAAGGTATCAATCTGCGACCTATGGTGAATATGTTAACTGGATCAAGAAGCAGGACCGTGAGATGGGGCTGTCCTATTGGAGTGACTTACTCTCCGAATATCAGGAGATTACTGAAATCAAGCCTATGATAAAACCCGAATCTACGGATAAGCAGATGGAACGAATCGGAATAAAAATTCCGGATGAAATTACTAATCAACTTCTTCAGAAAGCTGCTTCCTGTCAAATCACAATCAATACAGTGGCTGAGGCTGCTTGGGGGATTGTACTACAGCAATACAACAACATTAAAGATGTTGTATTCGGCAAGGTTGTTTCCGGAAGGAATGCAAATGTTCGGGGGATAGAGAAGATTGTTGGACTATTCGTCAATACCATCCCGGTTAGGATAAGATCCGGCGTGGGAATGACTGTCTCGGAGCTCTGGGCTGAGCTTCAGGAGCAGGGGACGGAGAGCGATCAGTACTCGTATTGTTCCCTCGCTGACATTCAGGGCTTGACTGAACAACAAGGTGATCTGATCAAGGTACTGTTTGCCTTCGATAACTATTATGTTAACGAAGAGAAACAGCAAGGCGGAGAAAACGGGCTTCAGTTTGTTTTAGATTCGGGACGCGAGCAAACCAACTATGCAATAACCTTAAAAACATATTTTATTGGTGAACAATGGGTCTTTGATATTCTTTATAATCCGAGTCACTTTGCATTGAAAGAAGTACAAAGTATGCTTTCCAGAATTCAAGCTGTTTTACTGTCGTTTGCAGCCAACCCTGAGAGAAGGGTCTCTGAGATCGACTTGATTACCCAGCAAGAGAAGGATCAACTCCTTGAGTTCAACAATACGGCAACCGATTATCCAATAGACAAGACCGTCGTAGATTTGTTCGAGGAGCAGGTTAAGAAAACACCTGATCATATAGCAGTAGTATTCAGGGATGAGCAGCTTACTTATGCCGAGCTAAACCGAAAGGCCAACCAGCTGGCAAGGAAACTGCGCAAGATGGGGGTGAAGCCGGATGACTTCGTTGCCATTCTGGCAGAGCGGAGTATCGAGATGATTGCAGCGATCTATGGAATTCTGAAAGCGGGAGGGGCCTATGTACCGTTAGACCCTACCTTTCCGGAAGAGAGAATCGCGTTCATGCTCCAGGATAGCCAGCCCAAAGCCATTCTTATCTACCAGGCAGACCTGAAATGTAATGCGGGTATGCCAATAATCGATCTCGCAGAGAGGGAGAATTGGAGTGGGGAGTCCACAAACCCGGGGAAGGTAAACCAACCTGAGGATTTGGCTTATGTAATCTACACTTCGGGAACAACGGGTACACCGAAAGGGGTTTTGATTAAACACAGTGGCATTGTATCCTTCAGAACCTATTTGCTGGATACATATAGAGTAACAGAGGAAGATAATATTCTACAGTTTGCAAACTATATATTTGATGCTTCGGTTTGGGAAATGACGCTTTCCTTATTGGTAGGAGCCAGGCTGACGATTCCGACGCAAGCTATCATTTCAGACATTGGAAGATTTAATGCATTTGTAAAACAAAGCGGAATAACGATGACAGTATTACCACCGCAGTTCTATCTGCTGACTGACCTGCAGGGTGTAAACGTAATAACGACGGGAGGGTCAGCCTCAAGCCCGGAAGTTATAAAAAAATCCGGCGGCAGAGGCAGATATATCAATGCATTCGGACCAACAGAAAATACAGTCCAGGCCACACACTGGGAATATGACGGGAAAAGTGAAATACCGGAAAGTGTCCCGATTGGCAAACCGATTTCAAACTCACAGATCTATATACTGAATGGAATGAATTTGTG
>NZ_CCDG010000022.1 GCF_000723885.1 Paenibacillus camerounensis | reverse complement strand
CTGCTAAGTAACAGCAGACCACGCGGTTTTCAACTGTATAGTATTGCAGCAGAACAGACCATTATACTTTAACTTAAGCCATCGTCGTACCGACTGCTTCAACCGGTAAGCTATCAGGAGTGCTCCGACAAAGTTTGGAGTTTAAAATTCGGACTACAAACACAAACTACAAACTACAAACTACAAACTACAAACTAGAGACTATAGAGTATAGGCAGCCGACGAAATTACATTTCCCCTTGTAATTTATACAGCAAAAAACTGCGCAGCTGCTAAGTAACAGCAGACCACGCGGTTTTCAACTGTATAGCATTGCAGCAGAAGGACCATTATAATTCTACTGAAGTCATCGCCGGAACGCCTACTTCAAATCGTTCAGCTACCTGTCTGATTCAGCTATTGCGGCGTTGTGACAAGTAGATGGTAGCGTCACCCTTCAGTGTGATATCCCCTGAATAACGAAGCATTGATGCATTTCACACCACTAGACCGCACCTAAAGTACCGTTCTGGCGCCGCAGTTCACAGTAATATTCCCGTCAAGCGGCTCACTAGGTGCGGTTCTATTACAAAGGCGCACCGCCCAGTGACTCGCGCAGCCGGAGCATATCTGCTGGCCACGGGTCGGCCACCACAGTCAGCTTCCGGGTCCAAGGGTGGCGGAACGCCAGCTCTTCGCCGTGCAGTGCCTGACGGCCGCGTTCAGCGAGCCCCCAGCGCGGCCCGCCGTACAGCTCATCCCCGATGAGCGGATGGCCGGCATGGCTGAGGTGGACACGGATCTGATGCGTCCGTCCGGTCTCAAGCTCGACCTGCAGCGAGGTTGCACCGCGCAGCACCTCGAGCCCGGTAATCCGCGTCACCGCAGGCTGGCTGCCGGGCGATACCCGGCGCCGCGAGGCATGATGGCGGTCGCGGCCGATCGGCGCGTCGATGACCGTGAGCTGAGGCGGCACAGCCCCTTCAGCGATCGCCGCATAGCGGCGCGAAATGTCTTTGCTGCGCATATCCTCATCGAGTACAAGCTGAGCATACTCATTCTTCGCATACAGCACCGGTCCGGTCGTATCCTTATCCAGACGGTGGATATGGCGCACGGGAATTCCGCCGCCGGAAGCGGCGTAATGAGCGGCTACGACATGATCCAGTGTCGTCTCCGATCCGCTGCCGTCCGGATGGACCGCCATACCCGCAGGCTTATGGACAACAAGGCAAAAGTCATCCTCATACAGCACTTCCGCCTCCTGCCACACCGGCTCTATGCCTGCCTCCCGCTCCGGCCAAAGCGCCAGCCGCAGCCGGTCCCCCCGCCACTGGATGCCGCCTTCGCGGCGCAGCCGGGCGTGGAGCTTCGCCGGCATTCCGGCGGTCTCAAGCAGCCAGCGGTCAATGGCTGCCTCCTTATCGGCAGCCCCGGTAATGGCCCGTCCAGGCATGACTTCGAGCCATTCTCCGCGCCGTTTCCAGGCACCGCCGCCTGGGACTGCCTTATTACCGCCAGCTTCTACCACCTTGTCTCCACCAGCTTCTGCCGGCTTATACTGAGTACCCTTTACATCCTTGCCACTGCTGCCTTGAGCCGCCTTATCCCAACTGCCCGTTACCGCCTTGTTACCGGCACCTGTTCCAGGCTTATCCCATCTGCCTGTTGCCGGCTTTTTCTCGCTGCGCTTTACATCCTTGCCGCCGCTGCCTTGAGCCGCCTTATCCCAACTGCCCGTTACCGCCTTGTTCCCGGCACCTGTTCCAGGCTTATCCCATCTGCCTGTTGCCGGCTTTTTCTCGCTGCGCTTTACATCCTTGCCGCCGCTGCCTTGAGCCGCCTTATCCCAACTGCCTGTTACCGCCTTGTTCCCGGCACCTGTTCCAGGCTTATCCCATCTGCCTGTTACTGTCTTATCCCAGCCGCCGCTTCTCGGCTTATCTCCGCCGCCAGCCGTCACAGCGACTTCAGCGCCCGGTAGTGGGCTTCCAGCGTATCGTCGATATCCTGCTCGCTGTGCACGCCTGACACGAACATCCCCTCGAACTGGGATGGCGGCACGCTAATGCCCTGGTCGAGCATTTTGCCGAAGTAGCTGCGGAATTGCTCCAGATTGCTGGATTTGGCCGTTTCAAAGTTATAGACCGGCCCTTCCGTGAAGAATGGGCAGACCATTGAGCCGATCCGGTTAATCGTCAGCGGAATGCCGGTGTCAACGCTGTTGCGTTTAAGTCCAGCCTCCAGGCGCGCGCCCAGCATTTCCAGACGGTCATACACTTCAGGAGTCAGCAGCTTCAATGTGCTGAAGCCGGCAGCCATTGCCAGCGGATTGCCGCTGAGTGTCCCCGCCTGATAGATCGGCCCCGCCGGAGCCATCTGCTCCATAATCTCCCTGCGGCCGCCGTAAGCGCCGACCGGAAGACCACCGCCGATGACCTTGCCGAAGCAGGTGAGGTCCGGCTCAATCCCGAACAGGCCCTGCGCACAGCTGCGGTTCACCCGGAACCCGGTCATTACCTCATCAAAAATAAGCAGCGCTCCGTAGCCCGTAGTCACCTTGCGCAAGCCCTCCAGGAAGCCCGGCTGCGGCGGCACAACGCCCATATTGCCGGCAATCGGCTCGACGATGATCGCGGCAATTTCGTTGCCGTAGCGTTCGAAGGCGATTTTGACCCCCTCCAGGTCGTTGTAAGGTACAGTGATTGTATTCACTGCTACCCCTTCCGGCACTCCCGGACTGTCAGGCAGGCCCAGTGTAGCGACACCCGATCCGGCTTTGATCAGCAGGCTGTCCGCATGGCCGTGGTAGGAGCCTTCGAACTTAAGGATTTTGCTGCGTCCGGTATAGCCGCGGGCCAGGCGGATTGCGCTCATGGTAGCTTCCGTACCGGAGTTAACCATCCGTACGATATCAACAGACGGCACACGCTCAACAACCAGCTTGGCCATCTCCGTCTCCAGTAGTGTCGGCGCGCCGAAGCTGGTCCCTTTTACCGCAGTCTCCTGCAGCGCTTTGACCACCTCTGGATGGGCATGTCCCATAATGAGCGGCCCCCAGGAGCAGACGTAGTCGATAAAGCTGTTGCCGTCGATATCATAGATGCGTGAGCCGATCCCGTGATCCACATATACCGGTGTCAGGCCGACCGATTTGAACGCCCGCACCGGGCTGTTCACCCCGCCGGGAATATACTGCTTAGCTTCTTCAAAAGCGTTCCGGGAAGCTTCTTCCCGGCGCGACAATGGCACATTGCCCATGTAATTCACTCCTGTTCTGTTCTTTATTTCTGTTTAGCCGCGCAGCCAGCGGGCCGCATCCTTGGCAAAATAAGTGATAATAATGTCCGCACCCGCACGCTTCATGCCGGTCAGCATTTCCATTACGATAGCTTTTTCATCGATCCAGCCCTGCAGCGCTGCTGCTTTAACCATGGAGTACTCACCGCTCACGTTGTAAGCCACCAGCGGCAGATCGAACTGGTCGCGGATCGTCCGGATCACATCGAGATAAGCCAGCGCCGGCTTAACCATCAGCATGTCGGCACCCTCCAGCACATCAGAGTCAGCTTCGCGGATCGCTTCCCGCAGGTTAGCCGGGTCCATCTGGTAGGTTTTGCGGTTGCCGAACTGCGGCGCAGAATCAGCAGCCTCGCGGAACGGGCCGTAGAAGGCGGAGGCGTATTTTACCGAATAAGACATAATAGGCACATGCTCAAACCCATTCTCATCCAGTCCAGTGCGGATCGCCTGCACAAAACCGTCCATCATATTCGAAGGCGCGATAATATCCGCCCCGGCCTTGGCCTGCGATACCGCTGTGCGGGTCAGCAGCGTAAGCGAAGCATCATTAATGACATCGCCATGCACCACGCCGTCCACCATATGAGTGTGAACCATGCCGCAGTGACCGTGGTCCGTGAACTCACACAGACAGGTATCCGCTACAACGAGCAGCTCGGGATACCATTGCTTGATCAGGCGTGTCGCCTCCTGCACAATTCCGTCATCTGCAAAACCCGACGTTCCAACCGCATCCTTGGTTTCCGGAATCCCAAACAGCAGAACCGCCGGAATCCCCAGCGCGGCAATCTCATCAACCTCAGCCTTCAGCGTATCCAGTGAAAAATGATATACGCCCGGCATCGAGCCAATCTCCGTCTTCACACCTGTCCCGTACGTTACAAAAATCGGCTGGATCAAATCCAATGTATTCAGCACGGTCTCCCGCACCATTCCACGAATTCCGGCTGTACCGCGCAAACGGCGGTGCCGGGTAATTGGAAAGCTCATTGATGTATCCTCCTGAGTAGTTAATATGTAAAAAAAGTCCGGCAGCACTGAGCAATGTCAGCGCATGTCCGGAATACCTGTAGTGTTGGTGTGCCATTTTTGTGGCTACTGGGTCGGGAAAAACCAAACCATAAACATCAAACATCAAACATCACGTGGTCTTGTACGTCATCGTTTCTGTTTGTTGCCTGTATAGTGTGTTGTGAGTACTATTATGCTGCTCCGGCCGAATATCCCAGCCAGCCTCATACTAACTTTAACTGCACTCTGTACAGCTATTCCAACCATTTTCGTCTGAGTAACCCGTTTTGTTGTACTTTGTGCAGCTATTTTGGCTGAAAAAGCAGCTTTCAGCTGAAATAGGCAACTTTAGTTGTACGGAGTGCAGCTATTCCTGCGCACCAGCCAAATATGACCGTTTTAGCTGCACAAAGTGCAGTTAAAACGTATCAGGAGAGTGTTACCTGCCACAACGCAGACAATCGGCGGTATATAACAACACGCAGCGTAGCTCTTCCAGCCAGCATTCCAATGTGTTCAACACTTATGCACACAGTCGGCGGTATCTAACAACACGCAGCGTAGCTCTTCCAGCCAGCATTCTAATGTGTTCCACACTCCCGCACACAGTCGGCGGTATCTAACAACACGCAGCGTAACTCGTCCAGCCTGCATTCTAATGTGTTCCACACTCCCGCACACAGTAGGCGGTATCTAACAACACGCAGCGCAACTCGTCCAGTCTGCATTCTAATGTGTTCCACACTCCCGCACACAATCGGCGGTATCTAACAACACGCAGCGCAGCTCTTCCGGCCAGCATTCTAATGTGTTCAGCAGTTCGCAGACAGCCGGTGCATCTAACGAAATACAGTGTAGCTCATCCAGCTACACACCCGCCTGCTACTTCTACTTATCGCCGGCGCAAAACGCCATAAGCCGCCTCGCCCAGCAAGCTGGCCCGCCGGGAGAAGATCAAGCCCTACCTTACTCGCGTAGACTCGTTCCATTGGCACAGCTCCTGCACGAGGCCTTCAATTGTGGCCTCGTCAGGCAGCAGGCCCGGGGTCAGGCCGGCGGCGACGGCCGTTTCTTCGGTCACCGGGCCGATGCAGGCGATCTTGACGCCGGCCAGCACGGCCACCGGATCTTCCAGGCCCATGCGCGCCAGGATCTCGATGAAGTTGCGCACGGTCGAAGAGCTGGTGAAGGTAACCGCATGGATGCGCTTCTCCTCGAGCAGGCGCAGCAGCTCGATATCATCCTCTCCCGTCACCACCGTCTCGTAGGTGTCGATCTCGGTCACTTCCAGCCCAAGCTCCTGCAGCTTGGCCGGAAGCCACTCCCGCGCAAGATCCCCGCGCGGCAGCAGCACCTTCTGGCCCGCTTCAAGCTGCGGGCCGAACGCCTCCAGCAGCCCTTCCGCCTGGAAGCGGGCGGGTAGCTCCTCGGCCACCAGCCCCCGCTCCGCCAGCGCGGCGGCTGTGGCCGGCCCTACCGCGCCGATGCGCGCGCGGTATAAACCGCGGATGTCCACCTTAAGCTCCGCCAGGTGGCGCCAAAAGAACTCCACGCCGTTCGGGCTCGTGAAGAAGACCCAGTCATAGGCTTCCAGCGCTCCCAGCGCAGAAGCTATAGCGGCCTTCTTCTCTTCGCCTGCCGGCATGACCGTCTCAATGACCGGGAACTCGTACGGCTCGCCGCCGAGCTCCTCAATGCGGTCCACCAGCTCGCTCGCCTGGCTGCGGGCGCGGGTGACCACGATGCGCTTGCCGAACAGCGGCAGCGCCTCGGCCCACATCAGCTGCTGGCGCTGGCGCACCACTTCGCCGACGACAATGACCGCCGGCGGCTTGAAGTCCGCCGCCAGCACCTTCGCCTCGATGTCGGCAAGCGTGCCGGTCAGCGTATCCTGCTCCGCACGCGTGCCCCAGCGCACGAGTGCTACGGGCGTCTCCGGCGGACGGCCGTGCTTGATCAGTTGGCTGCTGATGTAGCCGATCTTGGCTACGCCCATCAGGAAGACCAGGGTTCCGGTTGCATTCGTAACCTTGTCCCACTGGATGGAATGGTCCAGCTTGTCCGGGCTCTCATGCCCGGTAATAATCGACAGGGAGGAGGCATAGTCCCGGTGGGTAACCGGAATGCCGGCATAGGCCGGCACGCTGATTGCCGAGGTAATGCCCGGCACAATCTCGTAGTAGATACCGTTCCGGCGCAGCAGCTCCGCTTCTTCGCCCACCCGGCCAAAAATCGTCGGGTCCCCGCCCTTAAGCCGCACCACCGTCTTGCCCTCCAGGGCCAGATCAACCAGCAGCTGGTTGATCTCCTCCTGCTTCATGGTATGGCGGTCAGGCAGCTTGCCGACATAGATTTTGTCTCCGCCGGGCTTCAGTTGCTTCAGCAGCCGCGGACTTGCCAGCCGGTCATAGACCAGCACATCCGCCTTGCGGATACACTCCAGCCCCTTCACGGTGATCAGCTTCGCATCGCCCGGTCCTGCACCTACCAGATATACTTTCCCCGTCTTCTCCGCCATCTCCATCATCCCCTTGTATCTGCCAGAATCTTCTCTGCACCCCGGGCAATCAGCTTCCGGGCTACCTCTTCACCAAGCCATACCGGGTCTGTGCCCGTTAGGGTCTCTTTAAGAATTACGGAACCGTCCGGCGTCCCTACCATCCCTGTCAGAGTAATTACCCGTCCAGCGGAATGAGTTGACCCCGGCTGTACAACTGCTGCGGATTGTTCTGCAGAAGCTCCGGCAGCATCCCCCTGATCCCCGGATTCACCTCCGGTCACAGTAATCCCCTCAGCCTGAGCGCTTGCCTGCCCCTGAGCAACCGCTGCCGCTCCAGATTCAAGCACCGCATAAGCGCCAATCGGCACCTGGCAGCCGCCGTTCAGCGCGCCGAGGAAGGTCCGCTCCGCCGTCACCGTAAGCGCGGTCTGCTCATCGTTATAGAGCGCGAGCAGCCTGCGCAGCTCAGTGTCGTCCTCGCGGCACTCGATGCCGAGCGCGCCTTGTCCGACTGCCGGCAGACATACCTCCGGCTCAAGGTAGGAGGTAACACGGTCCTGCCAGCCCATCCGGGTCAGTCCGGCTGCAGCAAGCAGAATGGCGTCATATTCGCCGCTCTCCAGCTTCTTCAGCCGGGAGTCAATGTTGCCGCGCACCGGCTCAATAACCAGATCCGGCCGCAGCGCGGCCAGCTGGCTGGAGCGGCGCAGGCTGCTGGTGCCTACACGCGCACCCTCAGCCAGCTCCCCAAGACTTGCAGCACCAGTGGCAATCAGACAATCACGCGGGTCAACCCGCTTAGGCACAGCCCCGTTAATCAGGCCCTCCGGCAGCTCGGACGGCATATCCTTCATGCTATGTACAGCCATATCGATTGCTTTATCAAGCATCGCCTGCTCAATTTCCTTCACGAACAGCCCTTTGCCGCCTACCTTGGATAAAGTAACATCCAGAATGCGGTCGCCTTTGGTAATGATTGTGTGCACCTCAAAGGTGAACCCGAAGCCGTGCTCCGCGCTCAGCCGGGTCAGGTCATCAATAACATGCCCCGTCTGGGTCAGCGCCAGCGCGCTTTGTCTGCTGCCTACAATAATTTTGCGCATTCTTCATTCCTCCCGGTAACAATAGCTTCTTCTCCCGCCGCTCTCCCAATCATTGTACTCTTATACAGTCTGCGGCATGCAAGGATATCCATTAGACTTGTCATACCTTTGCTGTATACTTTATACCTGTAACTCTTAAATTGCGGCCGGCCGGCATTCAGAATTCACGCCACAGCTGCCGCTATTCCTCCCGGTTCGACGCAATCCACGCACTTATAGCCTCCGGCGTCCACTCTATAAAGGTGCCCTGCCGCAGCTCATTCAACACATCGAGCTGTCCCAGCCGGCGCAGAAGCCGGCCCCGGATCTCTGCCGCAGGCTCCTGCCGCTTAATCTCCGTGCGCATCATGTGCAGGAAATCCAGATAAGGCTCATACTCCCCGCCGAACAGCTCCGCCAGCTGCGCGGTAATCCCTGCCGCAGCAGAGGGTCCTGCACCGGAAGTCGAGACGGCTACAGTCAGCCTTCCCCGGCGCAGAACCCCGGGCGTGATGAAATTGCCCGCCTCGGCACGGCTGGCTACATTTACGGGCAGTCCTTGTGCCCGGCACTCGGACGCAGCCGCTTCATTGACATTCGGATCACTGCTCGCGGCATAGACCAGGAAAGCCCCCCGGACATCTCCCGGGGCATATCCCCGGTCTAGCCAGCGGATTCGGCCTTCCCCGGCAAGCTTCGCCAGCGCGGTACTCAGCGCAGGGCTGATCACCGTAACCCCTGCCTTTGCATCCAGCAGTGACAGCACCTTACGCTCCGCTACTGCCCCGCCGCCGATGACAACAATCCTCTGGCCGCTGACATCAAGCATAACCGGCAAATAATGTGTCATCCGTCTTACCTCCCGCTCCAGCCGTGAAAGTCCGAAAGCGAATTCAGCAGAAAATTAAGAATAATAAAAGCATACCCTGAAATCGCCCAGCGGGCCATAACGGTACCGCTTCTGCGGCCGGACCGCTTCAGCAGGATATACGCTATATATACCCCAAGCCCAACCATCGTGGTCAGTACCTTGGAATCCTGGAACAGCGGTGTCCGCCCCTCGGCAATAATCGACATCGCCGCCAGCACCAGTGACACGATCAGCAGCGGGACCCCCGCAAGAATTGCGGTATACGAATATTTGTCCATTGTCTCCAGGCTCGGCAGCCGGCGGATGCGGTCATCCCATTGTTTACTCTTAAGCTTCGTATGCAGGAACAGATACATTATCGCAAATACCGTCCCCAGTGTCAGTGCGCCAAAGCTCAGATTCGCCAAAATGATATGCATCGCCAGCCAGCCGTGCACCGCCCTCCAGCTCTCCAGCCCGTGATCCGCCGCCGTCAGCCACACCCGGTTCAGCAGAAAGACGCTGAAGCCCGCCCCGCTGAGCAGCAGAATGGTGAATTCACCGCCGCGGGTAAAGGCAAGGGCCAGCGACGTCAGCACAATACTGAAGGAGAACCAGAACAGGAAATCATAAGGTGTAAAAATCGGCAGCCCGCCCTCCTGCGAGAACCGGACAACTAGCCCCGCACATTGCAGCAGGCCCGTAACAGCAAGAAGCCCTGTGCCCAGCCGCTTTCCGCCCGGATTACGCCGAAGGCAATCCGAGAAAATAAACAGCAGGCTCAGGGCATATAGCAGCAGAGCGGCATCATATATTCCGTTCAGCAGTTGCATGCTGCTCACCCGCCCAGCAGGCCAGCCGGAGCAAAAACGGTCTTAGGCACAAGGAATTCGGCAGCAGGCACACGGTCGTTCTCACTCCGCTGCGGCACAGATACAGGTGCAGGCGCCGGGCTGCTACCGCCGTTGCCGGCCTCAAGCTGCTCCTGCAGGGCAAATATCTGTGTGAAATACGCAAGGGCTTCATTTCCCTTGTCACCGCCGGACATTTCCTTGATCACATTAATCGGATCATGCATCATCTGGTTGACGATGCTCTTGGTCAGCCTGCGGATCACCTTGCGCTGGTGGTCATCGAGCTCAGGCAGCTTGTTGAACAGGCTGTCCATCGTCTCATCATAAATGGAGTTTGATTTGTCCTGCAGCGCGCGGATGACCGGTCTGACGCCAAGCGTCTTCAGCCACACCTGGAATTCATCCATCTCCTCCGCAATCATCACTTCGATCTTCGCGGCTTCACTGCGGCGCATCTCAAGGTTGCTCTCCACAATGCCTTCCAGATCATCAATGTCATAAAGGAAGACATCCGGTACACTAGCCGCTTCCGGATCAATGTCACGGGGAACCGCAATATCGATCATGAACAGCGGCCGTGACGGACGGCGCTTCATGCCGGCAGCTACCTGCTCCGCAGTCAGCACATAGCCTTCAGCGCCTGTCGAGCTGATCACAATATCAACCTCGTCCAGATGCCGGAGCGCTTCATCAATTGTGCTCGGCCGGCCGGCGAACTTCTCTGCCAGCTCCACCGCCCGCGACAGCGTACGGTTGGCGACGATCACCTCAGCCGCACCGCTGCTGTACAGATGCTTCACCGTCAGCTCGCTCATTTTGCCGGCGCCGAGAATCAGCACTCTTTTGCCGGTGAACATGCCGAAGATCCGCTTTCCCAGCTCCACTGCCGCATAGCTGACCGAAACCGCACTTTCGCCGATGGAGGTCTCGCTGTGTGCGCGTTTGCCGAGAGTCACCGCCTGCTTGAACAGCTGGTTGAACCACGTTCCGGTCACACCCTCGCTCTGGGCAGTCAAAAAAGAATTGCGCACCTGTCCCAGAATCTGCGTCTCACCGATCACCATCGAATCCAGACCGCAGGTTACGCGGAACAGATGGGCAATGGCCTGCTCATCCTCATATATATACATATGCTGTGTAAATTGCTCACTTTTCACATTGAACCACTGCTCCATAAAGCTGCGGATAAAATAACCGCACATATGAAGGCGGTCTACGACCACATAAATTTCCGTACGGTTACAGGTAGCCACGACGACCCCTTCCAGTACGCTTTTGGTCTTCATCAGCTGATGAAGCGCTGCGGGCAGATCCTTTTCCGCAAAAGCGAACTGTTCTCGCACCTCAATGGGAGCCGTACGGTAATTCAGGCCAACGACGACAATGTGCATCGCTTGTTCACCATCCTAGTCTCTATTCAGTGGTGTAGGCACTGTCTTTCACAATCTCGAAATCACGTGTGTTAAGTATATCACATCAAAATACGGCTTTTTACAAAACCTTTGAACTCTTTATGACATCCAGATAATAATGATTATAAATAAAAAGCCATAAAAGTACTATGGTTTATGATGGGTTATTTTTATTTTATTTATGAATCAGGCAAAGCGCAGCACGAGTCCGGTTTTGTCATCAGACACTTTTAACCGCAGAGTCGCCTGCAGTCTTGCATCCTCCTGCTCTGCCGCATACAGCTCATCCGCATAGCCCTTGAGCCCTTTTGCATCAATGGATGTAAGCAGGCTTGTCCAGCTCTCCGCCCCTGAATAAATCCCGTCGGTAAGCAGGTACAGACTCTCTACATTAGCCCGGTTGAATGTCCCCTTCTCCAGAAAAAGCGGAAAATCCGCACTCCCGTTCATCACGCCGTAGCCCTCCAGCGTATTCGCCTTGCTCCGGTTGTCCCGCAGCAGAGGCATAAGCAGCCTGCGCAGCTCCGCCGGCTCTTGCACCCCGGACTCACGCAGCTCCGCCATCCGGTCCAGCGTCTTCTGATCGATATGCGCCACCTGTGTATGTGTAAGCGCCCTTACTGTACCGTCTTTGTATCTGCACAGCAGCATACAGTCCCCGGACTGCACATAATCGATGGAATACTCCCGAACAGCAACAACGGCATACGCAGCGGACCACAGCGCGGAGGCATCCAGCACATCCACACCTTCACTAACCATTGCCTCATGCAGACGTTCGTTGGACCGGACAGCCCTATTGTCTAAAGACAGCCCCTCCGGCTCTCCAAAACAATCAGCAGCAAGCCGCGCAGCCAGATACCCGCCTGTAAATCCCTCCGGATTCCGGTAAGGCGAAAGGGAGGTCGCCCCGTCCACAACCCCATAAATGGCTGCAGATTCATTGACGACAAGGACATCCTCATTCCATTCCCCGTCTCCCTGTAACGTATATTTCTCTACTCCACACCGGTTTAAGCTGTCCATCGCTGCCTGACCCCTTCCGTTAACAGAACCTTTTTTTGCGGATATCCACCGTTTTCTAATAACCATACTATTGCACATAAAGTACCGGATCACCTTTTTTCAGTAAAACAAATCAGCCCCAACTCCAATTACGTCATATATCCTGACACAAAAACAAGGATTGACACATATAATCCACAATGATAGCATATATAAAAATAATCAAAGTCACAATATCTAACACGTAATTAACAATCACATAACTCTTGTATAAGCTCATTAATTTGGTTTGAGCGTTTCTACAGGCAACCGTAAATTGCCCCAGGCTACAAGAGACACCGCAAGCGAAGAAGCTTAAGGCTGAGCAGACGCAGACAACCCTGTGTTCCGCCGTCTTTTGGCCGCCTTTGATACTGCCGGTGTCTCTTGTCGTCCGGGGTTTTTGTGCATATTCAGATAAAAGGAGTGGAAGCTATGAGCGCATCCTATGCAAGGCTCAGTGAATCGATCAGCAACGCCAAGAACGTGAGGATCTACAAGAATAAAGAGACCGCCTATGATTTCAAGCTGTATCCTTTCGGCGAGCGCGGTACCTATATTCATCCCGAGCTGATCAGCGAGATTACCGATAGCCTGGCAGCCAGTGTTACAGAGCAGTTTCCCGCTTTTGACTACATTGTATCGCCCGAGCCGGGCGGTCACACCTGGGGCATGCTGGCGGCCTACAAGCTGAATAAGCCGATGAACATCCTGCGGCTCAGCACGGAGCTGTACGACAATTACGAGGTATGTATTAAGCGGGAGACGGCGTATAACGAGAACTATATTTATTTTGACGGATTCACGAGGGGGGACCGGGTGCTCCTTCTGGATGATGTGATCAGCTCAGGCGCAACGATCCGCTGTATTGCCGATCAGATGAAGGGGATGGGGATTGAGCTTGTCGGAGTGCAGGGCATTCTGGCTAAGGGAGAGCATTACAAGCAGCTCGCGGCGGATTACGGCATTCCTGTACGGGTATTGTCGGCGGTGTAACGTTAACCTAACTTCGGAGGAGTGAAAATAATGGCTTATTATTATGAGCAGCCGTCCAGAACGTTCAGCGAATTCCTGCTCGTTCCGAGTCTGACCACCAAGCAGTGCATCCCCGGCAATGTGGACCTGCGCACGCCTGTAACCAAATTCAAGCGCGGTGAGACACCGGCGCTGACGATGAATCTGCCGGTAACCTCTGCCGTCATGCAGGCGGTCTCCGACCATAATATGGCGATTGCCCTGGCCAAAAGCGGCGGCATCTCCTTCATCTACGGCTCCCAGTCCGTCGAGCAGCAGGTCGAAATGGTCCGCCGGGTCAAAAAATTCAAGGCCGGCTTCGTGGTCAGCGACGCCAATCTCCGTCCCGAGGATACGCTGCAGGATGTACTCGCGCTTAAGGCGCGCAGCGGCCACTCCACCATCGCCATCACCGATAACGGGGAGCCGACCGGCAAGCTGATGGGGATCGTCACCAGCCGTGACTACCGCGAGAACCGGCTTCCGCCGGAATGCCCGATTACGGCCTTCATGACTCCGCTCTCTTCCTTAATTTATGCCCACGAGGGCATTACGCTGACCGAAGCCAATGATATGATCTGGGACCATAAGCTGAACTGCCTGCCGGTTGTGAACGGCGAGGGTAATCTGATGTATCTGGTCTTCCGCAAGGATTATGACAGCCATCAGGAATACCCGCTGGAGCTGCATGACAGCAACAAGCAGCTGATCGTCGGCGCAGGCATTAACTCCCGTGACTACAAGGAGCGGGTGCCGGCTCTGGTAGAGGCGGGAGCAGATGTACTCTGTATTGATTCCTCTGACGGCTATTCGGAATGGCAGGCCGAGACAATACGGTACATCAAGGAAACGTTCGGAGAAGCTGTGAAGGTTGGCGCAGGCAATGTTGTGGATAAGGAAGGCTTCCTCTACCTGGTGGAGGCCGGAGCGGACTTCATCAAGGTCGGCATCGGCGGCGGCTCGATCTGCATCACCCGTGAGCAGAAAGGCATTGGCCGCGGCCAGGCCTCCTCCGTCATTGAGGTGGCGGCAGCACGCCAGGAGTATTATGAGCAGACCGGGATTTACGTCCCCATCTGCTCCGACGGCGGTATCGTCCATGACTACCATATCGTGCTCGCACTGGCGATGGGGGCAGACTTCGTAATGCTGGGCCGGTATTTTGCCCGGTTCGACGAGAGCCCCGGCCGCAAGCTGCTGGTCGGCGGGAATTTCGTCAAGGAATACTGGGGCGAGGGCTCCAGCCGGGCCCGTAACTGGCAGCGGTACGACTTCGGGAATGCCGACAAGGAGAGCAAGCTGGAATTCGAAGAAGGCGTTGATTCCTTCATCCCTTATGCCGGCAGGCTCAAGGATAACCTGGATCTTAGCATCAGCAAAATCAAATCCACCATGTGCAACTGCGGCGCCTTAACCATCCCACAGCTGCAGCAGCATGCCAAAATCACCCTTGTCTCCGCAACAACTATTTACGAAGGCGGGGCACATGATGTTATGCTTAAGGAGAAGGATCGCACATCCTGACAGATAATATCGATGCACAAGGAGCAGTGGTTATGAACGAATTACGCAAGGTACTGGTAAGCAAGGCTGAGCTTGAGAGCAAGGTAAGGGAGCTGGGCGCTGTCATCTCGCGCGATTATGAAGGGAAAGAGCTTGTCCTGATCGGCATTCTGAAAGGCGCAGCCGTATTCATGTCCGACCTGATGCGGGAGATTACCTTCCCTGTCGCCGTTGACTATATGTCTGTATCCAGCTACGGCAGCAGCGCCACCACCTCAGGGGTGATCACCATCAAGCAGGATATCGACACGGATATCCGCGGCAAGCATGTCCTGCTCGTCGAGGATCTGATCGACACCGGCCTGACCCTGCAGCATCTGAAGCAGCTGTTCGCCCTCCGCGAAGCCGCCAGCGTCAGCATCTGCACCATCCTCAGCAAGCCGTCCCGCCGCCTGGCCGATATCCCCATCGACTATTGCGGTATCGAGATCCCCGATGAATTCGTCGTCGGCTACGGCCTCGACTATGCCGAGCAATACCGCAACCTGCCGGAGGTATGGATTGTGGAGACGGATGTTGCGCACTAAGCCATAGTACAGCTTTAGAGAAAGTGAAAGCCCGCCTGGCGGTATCCGTTCTTTAGATAACGGGTGCCGGGGCGGGCTTTTACTTATTAGCAGCAGATCCTTCTTCTCCTCATACCCTTATTTCCCCGCCAGCCTGTCCCAGAGTATATCAGCCACAGCCGGCCCGCTTTCCTGCGGATACATGAATAGCGTAACAGCCTGACGCTCCTCGTTATCCATTTTATGGTATACTACTATCTAAATTTAAAACAGGGCGGTGAACCTATTTGAAAAGACTAGTCTGTCTGTTACTGCTGGTGTGCACATGCGTGATTAGCGGATGCACCGGGAAGGACGGCATTTACTCCGGTATAGAGAAGCAGGATCTGACGGGGATCGAATCGGCCAAGGAACTGGAATTCATCTATGAATATAGAGGTCATACGGACAACTGGGCTTCCTCCTATTACGTCTATCAAAAGAAAGACAGCGAATATCATATCACCAGACTTTTCCTGAAATATATCGGCGGAGAAACAGCACCGTCCGGAGAATTGCAATACGCATACTCTACCGAAGGCGCAGCCACCGGCAGCGGAATGCTGGAGGATGCAGCCGGACCGTCCGTCATCTACAATCTGGGCAGCAGCGGCGGAAACGGCACAATACCTGAACAGGATTCTGCCGTAAAAATGCATGTCGAGTGGAATGGCGGCACGGAGGATTTTGAGCTGGAGCCGGTATTATAAGGATATTTAAATAGCAGCCCTGATAGAGAAGACGACCGGAGTAAGGAGCAGGAATAGGATAATCAGTTCATTTAATGATACATATAAGATGATAATCATAGCTGCTACCGCTCCATTAAAAACGATCATTTTTACGGAGAGCCGCCATACCGCATTCCTAAAAATAAAATACTGCAGCAGACTAAGCACCATATGACACATGTACAGCATCAGAAAAAACAGCACAAATACAACCGCATCACCCGGACCGCTGGCATACGGTGTTCCGGATACGAGACTATTATTACTATTGGTTATGATAACGGCATACAGGATACTCAAGATCAAGGAACTTACGGTAAGGTTCATCAGGAGCATCCTTTTGGCTTGTTCCATGTGATCCACTCCCAGAAGATGTATTACTATCATAATAGCGTATTCTTGCAAAAAAACATAAAAAACAAGGCCGCAACGACCCCAAAGAGGATCACTGCGGCCTTACCTTTTTCATTGCATCCTGCTATTTTAATTGATACAGACGATAGATTAACGCAGCCGCCTCTGCCTTGCTCGCTGTCTGAGCCGGACGGAAGCTGTGATCCTCGAAGCCTTCAATCAGCCGGATACTCTTGGTCAGGGCTACACTTTCCGCTGCCCATGTGGAAATCTTGCCCGCATCTGTAAAGACTGCATTCACAGCTTCAGGACGGGATACAGCTTGCTCGCCATTAAAGGCCTTAAGAGCCCGGGCAAGCATCGTTGCAATCTCTTCGCGGGTAATGGTTGCCTCCGGCTCGAATACCGTTGCCGATTTGCCGGTAATAATGCCAGCCGCATAGGCAGCTGCAATCTCATGATAATATGGATCGGCTGAGGCAATATCCTTGAACGGCAACGTCAGACCTTCACCGCTAAGTCCATACGCCCGGGCAATCATGGCTGCAAATTCCTGGCGTGTAACGGCATTCGCCGGACGGAACTGTGCAGTCTGATCCAGAATCCCCTTATTCAGCAGATAGTTAATTTCCTGTACGGCCCAGTGGCTTGCCGCTACATCTGTGAATGCAGCCTTAGCCAGCATAACCGTATATTTACTGAAGTGTCCTCTTGGTGCTGTCACTGTCCGGGTGACAGGGTCATATTTGCCGCCGACAGCCTCCCATGTAAGACTCTCCTCATTCAATAGATACACAGTCAGATTCTCCAGGTTAGCTTCGGAGTATTTGGATGTATCAATTGCCGACACATCAAACGTCACATCAATTGGTTTATTGAAGCTCTTGACCTGCTCGGATCCTACAAATGCACTGAATTCCATTACCGGAATACTGGCCAGCGGATCAGCCTGGCTAGGTCTATTCACGACAGCATTTTCAACAACCTCTGCTGCCAGTTTAATAGTCTGTCCTGCTTCCAGGGGACCGAAGGTATCTGCTTCAATCGTGAAGGCTGTCTGGTCCATCTGGATTGTCAGGCCGGAAAGATCATTCTCTTTAACCAGTGTCAGGATATCCGACGGAAGTGAAGTGTTCAGCTTGTGAATCCCTTCTTCTACTGGCGGTACCTTGACCTTAATACCGACCTTCAGATCTGCGGCACTTCCTGCCCCCAGCTTACTGGTCAGATTCTTGGAGAGATCCGACAAGGTCTGCTTGGCAGACTCAATCTGTGCACTGATCAGGGATTGATCAAGCTGCGATGAGACGGTATTGCCTTCAACCGTTACATTCGCTTTGGCAAGCGTAACCTCTCCCGCTTTATTAAGCGCTGACTGGCTTGAGGTAATGACGTTCGCCTTCAGCTTCTGTAACTCTTCTGCTGATACTCCCTGCGCATTATTCAGCACTGCCGCAGCATTCTCAATCAGCGTGTTCGCCATTGTGACCGCCTTGTCGGAGCTGTCCATTTGGCTCAGCAGATAAGGCGCGCTTCCCACCAGCTCTGTAATCGAGTCCACAATCTTCTGTTTGGCTGCAGCATCCTGAATGGCTGCCAGCAGGTCTGATGCACTATTCATCGCTTGCGTGAGACTCTTGCTGTTCTGTTCAGCTTCTGCTGCGGTTGCCGCTAATTTGAACGAATCCGCAATGCTGCTGATGGCTGTCTGTGCTGCTGCCGCCTTATCTGCCGCTGAACCGGTGGTACTCGTCAATAGTTCCTGCAGCTTGTCATTCTGCTTCTGTACATTTTCTGTAGTACCCGCTGCTGTTGGAGCAGGCGTAACTCCGCCGGTATTGGTGCCGGGGTTTGTGCCGTTTCCGTTACCATTACCATTGCCGTTGCCGTTATCAGTGCCCGTATCTGTCCCTGGCACATTGTCGCCCGGCTCTACGATGGCACCTGTAGTTGACTCGATAATAATCTTCTTGTTAAACGTATACTGCTGACCATCGAGCGCCAGTGAAGCTTTGATAATATACGTTCCATTGGTCAGATATTTATAACGGTCACCCGTGAAATCATAGGTGTATACAGTCAGCGGATAGCTGACAGAGGAGTTGGAATACAGCGTAACGCCAGATTCGCTCTGAATCTCATAGGAAGCAGCCTCTGGCGTAACATATTTGTACCCGTTAGACCAGCCGCCATTGCTGAGAACCAGAATCTGCGGCTTCTTGATCTGTCCGATCTGATTACCTGCACTGTCAACGAGTCCGATCTCGAGTGTGTTCACGCCTGCAGCACGAACCAGCTTTCCATCCTTCAGCCCTACAATATCCAGCCCCTGGATGGACTGCGGAGCAAGCTCTGTAAGGGTACCGGCCTTAAGCGTTCCCGGCGCAAAATGAATATTATATTGATATTCCGTTGCCCCAAACAATTGATCAACCTGAACCGTCACATCACCCGGAGTCAGCTGCACCTGATCTGCGTTGTGCGCATAGCTGTGAAGCTTTGACTGATACGGAGTTGAATATTCAACGCCATAGATTGTTCCGGATTCCGGTGCAACCAGTGTAGCCAGCTCGGAAGCCTGGACATCCAGCGACAGGGTATTGTCTCCAGCCCCGATTACTACGCCATCACGGTAAACAAAGGTTTCATTTGCCGTCTGTGCGAGCATGCTGTAGGTCCCTTCTGTAGCGTAAAAATAATTCTCGCCCGGTGCATTGCTGTCGATAACATACGGAACATTATCTGCACCGGCCAAGTCCGATCGTACGACAGACAGATCTTCCGCCGGTCTGTCCAGCAATACCTTACTTACCTCCTGCAGCTCCTGTCTTGCATCCAGTACAAGCGAATAATCCTTACCCGGCTCCGTCTGGATCGATCCGAACATATAGTAGCCATACTTGGATTCGACGCCTGTATAGCTTCTGTTATAACGAATGAAGTCCACCCCTACAATGGAAGGGGAATCCACAACCAGAATAGCCTGAGCTTCTGATGTACTAATAAAGTAGGAGCCTCTTGTATAGCTGCCGTCCTTATTCTTGGTGATTGCCTGCACACTGGCATAATCCAGCGGTACCCCTCCGGTATAGCTGCTGCCCTCGGCCTTATCCAGCCCGCGGACGCGGATAACCGCTTCAGTCTGCGGATTAATTACCGCTACTTTTACTTTTTTGAATAGGAAGGCCGGTTTCTTGAACATTAGTTCCCCAAGATAAGTGGACTGCTCCGCAGGTATCACGAATTTCCCTTGAGCATCCGTAACTCCCAGCAATTCACCGTAACGGCTGATTGCTACTCCGGCCTGCAGTTCACCTTGTCCGCCGGTAACATGCTTCCGTACGGTAACTGTTACTTGCTTGGCCTGGTCAACGGTGAGATAAGGCTTGTCTACCAGATCGACCAGCTTACCATCCTTGCCTCTGATCTCTACATCGAACTCGTTCTTAGGCAGTACCTTCAGGTCCGCCTCGGCAAGCAGCTCGCCATTGATATATTGGCCGCCGCTGTAGACATTAGGGAACAATTGAACCTTATAGCTTCCTGCATTAACAGGCTTCCAATCCCGCTGATTAATGCGGACCGGGTGACCGTTCTGTTCTTCTGTTGTCCAATACAGTGAATCATTGGACAGCACCTTTCCGCTCTCATCCGTAATTGACAGCTTATATGTGCTGTTCAGATCAATAACATTTCCATATTCATCAGTCATAACAACCTGATTCTCAACACTCTCGCCTAATACAACCTCACCCCGTAATTCATCCTGGCCGTAGTAAGAGGTGTCCGGCACTACAACATCGATCCGGGCTGTATACGTGCTTCCGCCCTGCAGTGAATATTCACTATCCTCCGGAGTGAAAAAATCCTTCAGTACAATCCGGTTATTATTATTGCTCTGACTTGTAGCGGAAGCTGCGATATTGCTGGTCAGACGATGAAGCTCTTCGCCCTTGCGCACATAGACCTTACCGCCGGTTGCAGGCAGTGAAGTGCTGACCTGGCTATAGTTGAATTTGGTATTGAGATACGACAGCTGTACCTGCCCGTCACCTGAACTCTGCTTAGGCACCTGAAGGTTCAGGACACTGTAATCAGCCTGATTCGCAGCAGCGGTTACTTCAGCCACAGCTTCCACAGGCTTAATCTGATTGCGGTATACTACTTTATCATTCGTGCCTTCGATTACGCCTACCGCAGTAATTTCGTACTCCTTATTCTTCTTAACATAAATAGCCGGTGATCGGAACACCGTATTACTCGCATTAATCTGTTTATATTGATTGTTGTCAATAAGGGAATACGACTCCAGCCTCACCGGGTTATTATCCCAGGTATAATGAAGATTCAGGCGGCTATAATCACTGGCATCCTCAATAATCGCTTTATGCACTCCGTCAACAGACGAGTACAATGCCGATTGGCTGACCTGGAACAGATACGTTCTATCTTCGGTTACAACGTGGCTCGAATAACTTCCGGCTATAACGCCTGTTTTCAACACCAGGACATCAAGTCCTGCAACACCATAACGGTTAGCAACCCCCGAAGGCCATGAAGAGGAGCTGGCATTCTGGGTATGCAGCAGCTTGCCGTCAGCACCCAGATACCGGATCGCAGCCGTGTATGTACCTGCCTGTTGAAGATCTGCCACATAGACAGGCTTAACCTCATATTGATCGCTGCCTTGCATCAGCATTACAAAAATAACAGAGCTGTTGAACCTGAAGCTGTTTTTTCCTTTTAGCTGAATCTGGCCATATGCATCTGTAGTAAAGCTGGTAGAGGAATAATAGCTCCAGACACCAACCTGTTCCTGCACTGCCGGTACACCATTCTTAAGAATGGTTAGTCTTATATTGGTATCATCACTGCGGATCTCGTCATTAACGGCCTTCACATATGTATCAGAATCCTTAGCCATCCGTTCCACAACGACTTCAATCCCAGTTGCTGCAGGGACATGGATGCTCTGAGGCGCAGTAGCGACTGTCCCCTCCATCCCTTCGAACTCTGCGTGCAGCAAGTACTCTTCACCAGCCTTCAATCCGTCAAAAGGAATACTGCTATATTCGAGGGAGGAATATACAGCGTCGAGCACTGTAAGCTTCGCCTCACCTCTGGACTTCACCTGACGGTTAATTTCTGCCCCATCCTTGGACAAAATAAATGTGACCTCTTGCAGAGTCTTAAGATCTTTGTACGTAACGTCTACTACACTATTGACTGTAATGTTATGATTACCGTCCGGCTGTTTTATATTGGTAGCTACTCCCGCTTTTAGCGAAGCCGCAGATACCCCTATTACATTCACCACAGATAACATTAATATCAAAATCAGCGAAACTGCCCTGCGAAAATTCCTCGAATACATAACCCAGCTCCTAATCCCCCAGTGATTTTAACTAATCTATTAAATCTAGTCACTTAGTATTCGGCTCCCCCTGCTACTGCCTCCCTCTCGACAAATACACTTTAAATTCGACCACTAGGACGCATAATACATATTTTTCTTCTAAATGTCTATTAATCCCTTAACAGACATGTAAATTTATACGGATAAATCGGGATATGCCTATTATTTTGTCGAATCTCATCGGTTAATCATATTATTTTATTTTTAAATATTTTTCTGTTTCCTGCCGATAAAAGACCTAGAGCTTCGGCTTAACTTACATACCGGATAAGGACTGGGGAAAGTGGGAAAGGGATGAAACTTAGAAGTATCGGAACCAAGATTAGCATGATTATGATAGGGGTGCTGCTGGTCTTTTCGGCTGCTGTGATGGTTGTTGTCATTAGTGAGATGAAGAGCGGAATAACCACCTTTGCCAAGGAGAAGGCGCGAAGCGATCTGAAGCTGGCTGAAGGGTTCATAGAATATAAATACCCCGGGCCTTGGCAGATCAAGGACGGACAGCTCTATAAGGGGAACCTGCAGATTAACGGGAATTACGGGCTTGTCGATGAGATCGGCGGGATGACCGGGGATACGGTTACTATTTTTCAAGCAAACCAGCGGGTCACAACCAACGTAAAGATCGATGAGCAAAGAGCCGTCGGAACACTCGTCTCGGAAGAAGTTCATGAAGCCGTGCTGATTAAAGGGGAAGCGTTCTACGGGGAAGCGAATGTGGTAGGCCAGAGCTACCAGACCGCATACATGCCGATTCTGAGCGAAAATAAGGAGATTATCGGGATCTTCTACGTGGGTGCACCCCAAGGGCTGATTGATGTGATTATCGCTTCCTTTATGAAGCATTTTGTGTGGATGATGATCATTGCCATTGTCCTGTCTGTACTGGTTATGGTGCTGTTCATCCGCCGCATGACGGGCAGAATCAGAAGAATCTCCTCTGCGCTGCAGCGGGCGGGCGGCGGTGATTTCACCGTAACCATCCAGGATGCTGTACGTGATGAAATCGGAGACCTGGTAACCAGCTATAATCAGATGAAAAATAGTCTTCAGACCCTGATCGCTCACGGTCTTGAGACCGCAGCCCGGGTTGCTGCGGCAACCGGCATGATCAAAGAGGTTACACAGCAGACAGCCGCAGAGTCCAAGCAAATTGCCCTGGCCATTGGTGAGGTTGCGCAGGGAGCAGAGCTGCAGACCCAGAGCAGTAACGAAAATCTGCTGGCCATGGAAGAAGTCTCGATTGGTATCCAAAAGATTGCCGAAAGCGCGACCGACATCTCCGAATCTGCCCATCATTCCAAGCTGCAGGCCGAAGCCGGCGCCGGCTACGTGCACAGCACCGTCCAGCAGATGAACCAGATCAGCCGCTCTGCGCAAGAGACAGACGGAGTCATCCGCCTGCTGGACGAGCAGTCCAGAGAGATCTCGGCTATACTGACTGACATTCAGCAGATTGCCGGCCAGACGAACCTCCTTGCCCTTAACGCTTCTATAGAAGCAGCACGTGCAGGTGAGCATGGCCGGGGCTTCGGCGTCGTAGCTACGGAAGTCCGGAAGCTGGCGGAACAATCCGGACAGTCCTCAGCCCGTATTGCCGAGCTGATTCACCAGATGGAGAACGGAATGCAGCAGTCCGTACAAGTTATGGCCCAGATGATCGATGAGGTCCAGTCCGGTCTGCAGATCGCGAATGACACCGAGAACAACTTCCGGGAGATCCTCGTGACCAACGGCCAGATCACTTCCCAGATCGAAGAGATGGCCGCAGCCTCCGAGCAAATGTCCGCCGGCATCCAGCAGATCACCGCCTCCGTCACCAGTATCACCGAAATCGCCCGCACCACCAGCACCAGCTCCCACCAGGTCGCAGCCGCTACAGCGGTCCAGCTCGAAGGGATCGACGAGATCAGCCGCTCTGCGGCGGGTCTGGTGAAGACTTCGGAGGAGCTGCGGGGGGCGTTGGGGCGGTTTCGGGTTTAAACACTAATGCACAGAAACGAAAACGGAGGCCCTTAGGCCTCCGTTTTCGTTTCTGCTTCCTGCCGACTCAGCAGCTGCCGTCTCCTTGATCCGAACTTAATCCAGACCCGGTCATCATCATCCCGGAAAAACCGGATCTGCACCCATTTCAGCGGTGTCCAGATTTCCTTGAAATAATAATTTGGCATAGGACTTCGCTCCCGGATAATAATCAGATTTGAATCTAATTATAGACCGGGATAACTGATTTGTTTGTCAGAACTTGTCCATGGGAATGTGAAATGTTTTATGTTTTTTTGTCAGAGCTAGTGAAACCAGCGCTTAATCTCCTGCCAGGTTTCTTTTGCCTCCGGGCCGTTATAACCAAAAACATTGCCGATCATTTTAACGTACTCGTTCAAGGTCGTTTCCCTGCTGTAGCGGTCACGCCACCACCACTTTGCATTGTAGCCGGAATCCGCACCTACGTAAGTTAGCTTAATACCGGAATTCTTATATACATGATCAAAGATAAACTTTACTCTCCGCATGTGAAAGTCCGAAGATACGACTATGGCAGAAGTGAAGCCATGCTGCTGCATAATGGGGAGCGTTAGTTCAGCGTTCTGGTAGGTGCTGAGGGCTTCATTTTCAGTGAGAATAGCGTTTTGTGGGATGCCTAAGGATAGTGCCGTTTGCAGCATGTCACCAGCAAGACTGGCATGCTCATTTGCATTACTTAACATGAAGTAGGGGGCAAACTTCTGAGAATATAGTGCTTCTCCCTGTTCCACACGTCCCCCGCCGCCGCTTAAAACAATAATGACGTCAGATTGTTCTGGCGACTGCGATAAATCTAGAAAACGGCCAGTAAAAGACATGACGATAAGGATTAGTAAAACAGGCAAACATAAAAAGAGTAATCTCATTCCATGTTTGCCTGGCTTTACATTTACAATTCTTATACTCATAGGCTACTTCCGGTAGTCGCCGCTTAGAATAAGCTCCCACCATGCAGTGTTATCTATGTACCATTGTATAGTCTGAGCTATACCTGTCTCGAAAGTATAAGTCGGTTTCCATCCTAGCTTCTCAAGCTTAGTCGGATCAATAGCATAACGCTTATCATGACCCAGACGGTCTGTAACAAACTCAATTAGGTCTTCCGACTTCTCCAAAGTCTCAATAATCGTTTTAACTACTTCAAGATTAGTACGCTCATTATGACCGCCGACGTTATAGACTTCACCACTGACCCCTTCATGGAGTACCAGATCAATTGCAGCACAGTGATCCCATACATGCAGCCAATCACGGATATTTTTGCCGTCTCCATACACTGGAACCTTCTGATCATTCATTATCTTAGAGATGGTCAGCGGAATCAGCTTTTCGGGAAAATGATAAGGTCCATAATTGTTAGAGCAGCGTGTAATATTCATCGGTAAGCCAAACGTCTCATGGTATGCACGTACGAGCAGGTCAGAAGAAGCTTTACTTGCACTATATGGGCTATTAGGCTGTAACGGGGTTTCTTCGGTAAAGAATACAGTTGGATCGAAATCTAATTCGCCATAAACCTCATCAGTAGAGACATGAACAAACTTAGAGATTCCAATCTTTCTGGCAGCATCAAGCAATACTTGAGTTCCCATTACATTCGTACGAACAAATACAGCAGGATCTGTAATGGAACGGTCTACATGGCTCTCTGCTGCAAAATGCACCACATAATCAAACTTCTCTTGTTCAAACAGAGACATAATAGTTTCGCGATCTGCAATATCAGCCTGCACAAAATGATAATTTGATTTATCTTTAATCTCAACATGCTTTGTTACTTCACCGGCATATGTAAGTAAATCCAGGTTTGTAATATCGTAATCAGCATATTTATTAACCACGTACTGTACGAAATTACCGCCAATAAAGCCAGCTCCGCCTGTAATCAATAGTTTCTTCTTGCTCATTTCATACACCTCAGAATTATCTATTTGTTTCACACAAGCTTAATATACAAAGTTCAGTTGAGCATCCTTAAGTAAAGGCGCCTTCTCATCTTTACCAGAAAGAATTGGTGTCACATCGATAGGCCATTCTATACCAATCGCAGGGTCGTTCCAGAGAATACCGCCATCGCAATCTGGGGCATAAAGCTCATCACATTTGTATTGAACTTCAACATCCTCTGTCAGGGTCATAAATCCATGTGCGAATCCTTTGGGAATAAACAGTTGCTTCTTATTTTCTGCGCTCAGTTCTATTCCGAACCACTTACTATAAGTAGGACTACCTTTTCTAATATCCACTGCTACATCGTAAATAACTCCACGTGTACAACGTACGAGCTTAGTTTGTGCTTTAGGATTTAATTGATAATGTAGTCCTCTAAGAGTGCCTTTTGAAGCTGAGTAGGATTGGTTATCCTGTACAAAAGTAATGTCAATCCCCTGCTCTTTGAATTTGGCATCACTGAATGTCTCCATGAACCATCCGCGATGATCCCCGAATACAGCGGGTTCAGCAATATACACTCCGGGTAGCGATGTTTCTGTCAATTTCATCTCTTCACACCTCAGTACCTAGTATTTAATTTTACCAGTAGCTACTTTAATTAAGTATTGACCGTAACCCGTTTTGCTGAGCTTCTGTCCGCACTCTAACAAATGCTCGTTAGTAATCCAGCCGTTGATATAGGCAATCTCTTCAAGTGCTGCAATTTTGATGCCTTGATGATCCTCAATAGTTCTAACGAAATTAGTCGCATCAACAAGACTCTGATGAGTCCCTGTATCAAGCCAAGTAAATCCACGGCCTAACAATTCCACATCTAACTCGCCAAGGTTAAGATAAGCTTCATTAATGGAGGTAATCTCAAGCTCCCCTCTTACGGAAGGCTTAACATTCTTCGCAATTTCAACGACACGGTTGTCATAGAAATAGAGTCCGGTGATAGCATAATTAGATTTAGGTTCATTTGGCTTTTCTTCAACACTTAATACTTTACCCTCTTCATTAAATTCAACTACACCAAAACGCTCTGGATCTTGTACATGGTACCCAAATACTGTGGCACCCTGTTCCTTCTCAGAAGCCCGCTTCAGCATTTTCCGGATTCCGTTACCGTAGTAAATATTATCACCGAGAATCATGGCAACAGAGTCATTTCCGATAAAGGATTCTCCTAAAATAAAAGCCTGAGCTAAACCATCAGGGCTTGGTTGAATTACATATTGGAGGGAAATTCCGAACTGTGACCCATCACCCAAGAGACTCTCAAATCTCGGCGTGTCTTCGGGAGTAGAAATAATTAAAATCTCTCTGATTCCAGCAAGCATTAAAGTGGAAAGTGGGTAATAAATCATTGGTTTGTCGTATATGGGTAATAGCTGTTTACTCGTTACCATTGTTAGTGGGTAGAGGCGGGTTCCGCTGCCGCCTGCTAGGATTATGCCTTTCATTTATATGTCCCTCCCATATTCCACATATTCACAATCAATTTTTTTAACGTTTATTTAGTTTAACTTTCATTTTAGAAAACAATAATTGACCAGTAATTTTCAGTAAATTTTTATTTACAATTAACACAAAAATCATCAGTATAAATTCTACAATAAACTCATAAATAGGGATTAGAGTAATATATAATATAGAAGTTTGAAAAGAAATGAGCAAACAATTAATAATTAAGCTTTTTTTATTTATATCTACCTTTATATATTTTCTTGTATCATAGACTCTAATTAACCAAATGATTAAAAAACTTATTAATGTAGAAAGACCTGCCCCATTTATCCCAAGTATCGGAATAAGAATAATATTTAATATTATGTTTACTCCTCCACCAAGAACAGATGTTTTAAATACACCTTTAGTTTCCTTGGCTGCAATATAATTAGTTCCCAAAAAACCAGAAAAGCTGGAAAAAATGATGCCAGCTAAGAGAAAAGGAACATATTCCCACACAGTATAAAACTCATTTGAAACAAGCATTGATACTATAAACTTTAAAAAGACCAGAATGATTGATGTTCCAATAAATAATGTCATGGATAAGTAATTAAATGTATTTGAATAAAACTTCGATTTTTCTGTATCTCCATATTCTTCAATGGCAGACAACTGCCAAGCTTGAAAGAATACGGTATTCAATAAAGATAATAGTGTGGGTATTTTATTAGCCACTGCAAATAATCCATTGGCACTAGCTCCAATATAAAATAAGATAAAATATCTATTAGATGCATTCATTGTCCACCAAATAAAAGCATTGGGAATCAGTGGAATACTGTAGGTAAGCATCTTTACTACTAATTGTTTATTGATTTTTGTTAAATCAATATATTTCGCAATATTTGTACGAATAAGCAGATAAAGTATGGAAATGATATTAGCTACTATGATTGAAATAAAATATCCTGGTATCCCCATTTTTAATTGCACTAAAAAATATATATTTAAAACAGCTGTGATTACTGTCATCATAATGCCATTTATTGAATAAATCATTATTTTTCCAATAGCTCTAATAAATTGAGTCAGTAACATTTGAATTGCTTGTAGAAATAAAATTATGTACATATACGGCAGTAACTCAGTTAAAATATTTAAATATCTAAGAAAAGGATAAATCAGTACCCCAAATAAAATACCAATAAATGTAACTACTAACGAATTTGTAAATACACTTTCATTATCATATTCATTATCCATTACGTATCTAAGCACTGCTTCATAAATACTTAGTGAAATTATAGGAAGTAACATACTGATTGTTGTAGTAACAATATCTACTCTGCCGTATTCTGAAGCAGTTAAATAATATGTATACAAAGGCACTAAAAAAATCAGTATAAGTTTGCTCCCTAAATTCCCCAATGCGAATATTGCAGAATTATTTATTAATTTTCTATATTTATTCAAACTGCTCACCTTTTATCTGTTCATTAATATATGCATCAATTTTTAAAAAATGGTTTTCAGCATTTTCCGAGATGGTAGTGTTCAAAGTACTTTTACGATCAAAATCGATTTCTAGCTGCTCTAAATTTAACATTTGGATATCTTCTATTTTCGTCATAATATTCGCTAGTTTATAATCCATGAGAGTATCGGATGTTTTTTTACTATAAATCAAAGGATAAAATTTATTTTGAAATACGTAAGATAAAATTGCCGAATGGAATCTACAGGCAATAATTTTTTCAAAAGAAGCAAATTGATTTAAAAAATTTTCGATTTCTGTAGCATCATAAAATAGTTTCCCTATTTTATTGCTATTACTTTTTTTAATGATTTCATTTATTGCCTCTTCATCCCCTTCTTCTTTACAAAACGAAATTAGCGTTACTTGATACTCTTTTTTTTCATAAAATTCAACTATTTCCACCATTTTATCAATATAATTGTTACTATGCTCGAATAAATGCATTCTATTTTTTAAGTTTATGACCGATATTCCTATTGTCCCTCTTTTTTTCTCTATATTGATTTTCTCTAAAGCCAAAATCATGTCAGGTTCCATTCTAACGTTATCTAACTTATTAAATAGAGAATATGAGTATAAATCTCTGAAACAGACATCATCTACATAACTAAATAATTCACTATATTTCTGAACAAATTCCTTTCCATTGTAGGGACCAAAATTAGAACCTATCACAAAACTTTTTTTGTCTTTGGACTTAAATTTCCTCCATATAAAACGTCTTCTGTTATATAGTTTTTCCCAACCTTTTATCTCCATGAAAATCGAACCGCCAATATTAATCACAGCGTCTAAATTAAGCTTTTTCAAGATAAAGTGATACTGATATTTTTCAAGTAAACTAGTCCGATATAAAAACATATATAAAAAGTGTGGCAACCGCAATAATCGTACATTTTTATATTTTTTTAAAAAATTTGTGTCATAGGCCTTTTTTTGACAAAAAATATACCAAGTAACTTTAGGATATCTTTCAAGTATCATTTTCAGGAAAAGATCATCTCCTAAATTTTCAGCCAAATATATCTCAAGTAAAATTTTCATAAATGCCTTCTCCCATCTAGCCTTATCACTCTTATTCTTTAATTCATAAAATCAACAGTTTTATTTTTATAAAAATTAATAATTAATATCCTATAAATTTTTTTATTAAATAAAAATAGATAGAAGGATAATAATTTGATTTTAGATATACTCGTCTCTGATATAAGTTTTCTTGTTGTAGATTTAAGATACGACACTACTTTTCGATACTGTTGGGAGTATTTATACTCCATTTTATGGTATACAATCACATTTAAAACACTATAATATGAAAAAAATGCATAAGCATGAGCCTTATTAATATTCTCTGGACAATAGTTACTTACTTTCTTTACGATTTCATCTGAAAAAGTCAAAATTTCAAAAACTTTTTCACTAAAAGAGGTTTTAGTAGCAGAACCTATTCGTACGTAATAATGATACTTTGCTTCGTTACAACTTATTATTTTCTTCGAATTCAAACAAGATTCAAAAAGAAAGATAGCATCTTCACCTATTGCTAAACTTTCATTAAAGTCGTGATTAATAACTTTTGTACTAAACAATTTATTACATACGGAATTACCGAAAATTTTCCTTTCGAGAAAAGAATTCATACAATTTTCAACGTTATTAAATAATTCAATATACTTTTCTTGGTTTTCTATTGTGTTCTCAGAGCTATCACTATTCATATAATAGTTACAACAACTTATATCAGCATTAAATTCAATTATATTTCTAATTAATATTTCATACATATCAGCTTCAATCCAATCATCACTATCAACAAAACCGACATATTCCCCTTTTGCAATTCTTAATCCCTCGTTTCTAGCAGAAGAAACCCCAAAGTTTTCTGTACGAATCAATTTAATTCTTTGATCTGTTTTTGAATATTTTCTACAAATTTCAAAAGAGTTATCATTAGATCCATCATCAACTAATATCAGTTCAAAATCAGAATACGTTTGATTTTGTATACTTTTGATACATCTATCTATGTAGTTCTCTGCATTATATACAGGTACTATAATACTGATCACAATCTTACACCCCTTCTAAATAATTTGAGACTTTATATACTAATTTATATTTATTTTGAAAAATTATATGGCACTACTCCCTCCGATCCACTTTTTAACATATAAAAATAGTATAATGTCAAAACTAAGTACAAGGGAATATATACAAGCATACCTACCTTATTTATTTTCGCTAATATATTTGGTATAAATATAATCATAAATACACCAAAATAATATGTCATTCTACTCAAAATAAAGAGTTTAGTTCCAATCAAACCCATAGAGACTGAAAAAACCATAAAAATTGATAAATAAAACATTTCAAACTTTGTAACATCATTATATTTTTTTTGATTTTTATTCAGGATAAATATAGATATAAATGCCAAAGCTAACTGTGCCACCCAAATCAAATATGTGCCTCTAACTGAATTCCCTGTAAAAAACCTAGTGTTTTGGTACACATCATAATAAGAGAATATATTTAATATAGCATCATTTGAAAACATTAGTATTAGCGTAACAACCAAAGAAAAGGTACATATAATAATAAAATTTTTCGCGTTTGGTTTTATAAATTTCAAAATTATCACCACTAGAAATACTATGGAAGATAAATGAAATAAAGATGCCAGAAGAATCATAAAAATAAATAATTTAGTTTTTTGCCTTTTCAAGAAATAAAATGAGTTACATATTAGAACGACAGAAATAAACTGCCTTGAAGCATTCATTGATATACAAAAATAGAATGTTGTTAAAAATAAAAAGGTAGAAACGTATACGTTTTGTGAGTTATTATATACAAAAATAGCCATAAGAAGGACTATTAATCCACTTGTTACTATTGTAATTGCCTGAGGTTCCAAAGTGAAAAAAGATAGTACTTTGTTAAGTAAAATATAGCCATATTCAGATCTGTAAATATCGAAAATATCAGAATAGTTAATATGAGCAAGGGTAGAATAAATAATTTGATATTGTTTAGTATCAGTTCCAACAGTTATATCTCTAAAAGCAGCTACTATAAAAATAGAAGTATAGGCTATTGTTATATATAATTTCTCTTTAGCTTTGTTATTTCCTTTTGTTTGAAAAAGTATGCCTAGCAAAATTATAAAGCCTAAATTAATAAAATAGATACCCATTAGATAGTTACTCCTTATAAAACCTTTGTTATTAATCGATCTCCCAACTACATAAATATAAAATCATCTTTTTAAAGCTCTATATATTGAAACAGGCATCTTAACAAGATTAATATTAATACAAATTAAAGTCATAATAATCTTCCGATTAATCGGCATAGGTGATTTTAGTAACAAGAAATATTTTTTTCTTAATTGAGAGTTAAGTCTATCAACCAATTCTTTCTTATTTTCAATTTCTTCCCCAATACCAAAGAAAGATATTTTAGATAATAATGAAAAGTAAGAACGAGCTAGTTTCATTTCTGTTAGTTTATTTATTTCGTCATCTTTATATTTCAGTGCCAATTCAAGCATTTGATTTGAGACTTCTAGTATTTCAAGGTCTTGTTGCTTAAAGCCGCGCCGTGTAATACCAGCACCATCCTGGTAATAATAGTAAGAAACTTTATTGCTTTTCACATATTTCTTTGCTTTTTCAAGTAGCAGAAAATTAGTGGCACCATCCTCATATAGTTGCCCTATTGGAAATCTAATATTGTTGAACAATTGCCGATTATACAATTTATTCCATACGGGATAATCAGCTACCCTTTTTGACATTCCCTCATATAAGTAATTACGCAAGCTATCAACACCTTCATAACAGTTAATATTAATAGGTGCCTGTCTAAATGCTTCATTTCCTTTTGTTAACATATAAGAGACAGAAGAAATATCACAATCATATTTTTCAATTAAATCAAGCAAATACTCATACATATCACTAGTGATCCAATCATCGCTGTCTACAAACCCGACATATTGACCAATAGCAATATCTAATCCTGCATTTCGAGCAGAACTTAATCCACCGTTTTTTTTATGTATTACTTTTATCCTATTGTCTTTTAATGCAAACTTATCGCAAAGAATTCCACAGTTATCAGGAGAACCATCATTTACTAGAATTAATTCAAAATTCTTATAAGTTTGATTAAGTATTGAATTGATACACCGATCTAAATATTTTTCAACCTTATATACAGGGACAATTATACTTATTTTCACCACTAACCTATTACCTCCATAAATCTTTTTAAGTCAGTTAAAATACTTTTAAAGTTTCATCCATTTATTCTCATCTTTATTAAAAATTTTCACAACTTTAGCAGGGCATCCTACCGCAATTGAGTTTGCTGGTATATTCTTGTTAACTACTGCGTTAGCTCCGATCACAACTCCATCTCCAATGTTTACTCCTGGCAATATAGTTACATTTTCTCCTATCCAGACATTTTTCCCAATGCTAACTTTTGATGTTTGTAGCGGTCTTTGATCAGGAGCAATATCAGGGGTTGAATTCATATCAAAATCTGTGTAATTCCCATGACTAATATCGGTAATAAATATTTTGGAGGCCAATAGACAATTACTACCTATTGTCACTTTTTCTCCGGCTGCTATGTGAACATAATCGCCAATTTTACAATTTTCCCCTATTAATATTTTTTCCAAACTCCCTTTGCCTGTATCAAACATTTCTAATCTGCACCCATAGCCAGTAGAAAACCCTTTTCCGTAAGTTAAATACCTTTTTCCTCTAACATATATTGGTCTCCTTATAAATCGCGCACCTTTATAAAAGACTTTTGTATAAACAAGAGATATTATATTAGAGAGTATTTCTCCTAATCCATAACTATTCTTCACGATTGTAATAACTCCTCCATAATATTGTCCATTTTACTTATGAATGATTTATGTGAAAACAATTCATTATAGACCTTTTTTGCATTTCTTCGCATGGAATAATATTCACTCTTATTAACAGTATCTATTTTTTTCACAATACTACGAAAGTCTTCATCATTATAATTGATTCCAACTTTATAAGTTTCTACAATTTTCGATGTATCTGATTTAATATTATTAATTATTGGAATTCCAGCTTGAAAATAATCTATTGATTTCATTGTTAACCCCACGCAGACGGAATCTTTCATAATATTCAGTCCAAAGTGGCAAATATCAAATATATTTTGTTTTTTATAGTTATCATAAACCTTCCCATAATATTCAACACTTACTCCAGCCTTTGTAAGTTCTTTAATAAGATCATCCCTATTTTCTCCATCACCAATAATATGAAGTGTAGTAGGTCTAACTTTATTAAAACAATTAGATATTCTTTTAATTTTCAGTATATCTATAATGTTGTTAATCGAACCTAAATAACATAAATGAAATTTATCTTCCGACAAGATTGGATCTGTTTCGCTAGATAATTCTTTTTTCGCCAAATATAAAGTTTTCACTTTTGAATCTATTAATTTATCTTTTAGAATAGTTCTGTATAAGTCACACTCTGATATTACAAAATCAGCATATTTCAAGCTATTGTCTCTCATAGATTTCCACGAAGTAAAGGGTGGTAAATTTTTTATAGATCCTATCGGCATTGTTTCAGGCCAAAGATCAATTAAATCAAATATTAATTTAATTCGAGGATTATTCTTCTTATATTTCGCAGCAAATTTTGCTATGGAATTTGGCGGGATAACAGCATACAACAAGTCTGGATTTATCATTTCAATCTGTTTGAATGCCTTTTTCGCAAATTCATAATGAGACTTCATTCTGGCATAAGACATATTCTTATAATATGGCTTAGTTGGAATAAATAAAAAATCTTTTTTCTGCTCTGTACGAAATTCTTTTTTAAAATGCCTAAAGTTAGATTGAATTATTGTAACCGAGTGACCTTTGCTAACAAAGTACTCATGGAGAAGATCGATTCTTTCTTCATAAGTATCAAAACAATTTACAATCACTACATTCATTTCTTTCTCTCTCCAGTTTCAGTCACTGTAATAGATTCCCTTAAATTGAGTATTCTATAATTAGTTTTATACTCACTAATATTTTGTTCATAGTACAGATTTCCAAATACCTTATTTACTATCCCTACTTTGGTAATCAAAAATTTCAAAAGAGGGTTAAAAATCTTTATCAACTTTATCTGCTTGGAATGTGCTTCGGCAATAAATTGCACCATCTCACTTGTTCTAGCATATTCAATATTTTGAGGAAAAAAAAGTCCACTTTCCGAATTGTCCATTGTAAGTTTTATAAACTCACATAGACTCTCTATATAAAGAATGCTACGTTTATTATTGTAGTCAGGAAAAACTGGGAGCTTCTTAGCTAGTAGAGATAATTTAATATAATTTCCTTTTGAGTGTTGACCATAAATCATTGGGGGTCTCAACACAACAATTTTAAAAGTCTCGCTTTCTAAGGCCTTTATTCCTTCCTCAGCTTGTAATTTGCTTTTTCCATAAAAGTTACTGGGATGTGGTAAAGTGCTTTTATTTATAACCTTATCTTTACCACCATCACCATAAACAATTATGCTGCTCAGAAATATAAATTGTTGAACATTTTCTTTTTTTGCTTTCTTAGCAACATCAATTGTTAGATCTCGATTTACTTTGTAATAATCTTCTTCCATTTTAGGATTCGTTGAGACATGCGCAATTCCAGCTACATGTAGAACAACATCATACTCTGAAAAATCATGTTCTCTCCACAATGACCCTCTAACAGATAACTCTTTCACTTCATACTGATTTGGCCACTGCTCAAGCCATTTCATAAAACTCGTTCCAACATAACTTCCTTTTCCAGTAATAAGAACTTTTTTCTTTTTCATTCTACAAAGCTGCTCCTTTGGTGGTAGATGCTACTTCCTGGTCTTTAGCACCTTCTCTCACACCCTCAGATTTCAGCACACTTAGAACAGTCATAAAGAAAACCTTCAAATCCAACATGAAAGTAAACTTCGCAGTATACTCGCCATCAAATCTGGACTTTATCTCAATAGGTAGTTCGTCTCTCCCATTAACCTGCGCCCATCCGGTCAGGCCTGGCTTTATATCATTAGCTCTATATTTATCGCGTTCAGCAATCAAATCATACTGATTCCACAGAGCTGGACGCGGTCCGATAATGCTCATCTCACCCTTAAGAATATTAATAATCTGTGGAAGCTCATCTAGGCTGGTCTTCCTCAGGAATTTACCTACTTTGGTAATAAAGAAATCGGGATCTTGCAACATATGTGTAGGCATTTCTGCCGGTGTATCCGTGCGCATGGTTCTAAATTTAAGGATATAAAACTCTTTCTTATTTTTACCTATTCTTTTTTGCTTAAATAAGACGGGGCCTTTTGAACCCAGTTTAATAAAAATAGAAATAATCAAGAAAAAAGGCCATAACAGGAAAATTCCAATTAGAGCCAATAGAAAATCAATGATTGGTTTTACGATAGTATAAGGCTTCATAATTTCACCTGATCCTTTTAGTACTAGTATTTCGATTTATGCATAGCCTCATTCTCGTTAGTAGAAATAGAGAGTGAGGCTATGCAGTACAAACTGAATAGCGACCTTGTTAGTCCGCCATACCCTCAGCCAGTGCCATACCTTGTTGTAATTCGGCCTCAAAGGTTGCTCTATACTGATTAATAATATCTGTACTATAACCACTGGCAGTCAGTTGCTTCTCTGCATCAGCAACTATGCTATTAAATGCACCCGTAGACGAGGACAGCTGTTGTTTACCCTGGGCCAGAAGGCTGGCTTTGGTGGCTTGATCTGTTGCCTGAACATATTGAAGGGCAAGACTCATCAAAGCTGAACTGCTCTGATTACGTAAAGCAGTGAGCTTAGCTTCTGTCGCACTTGTAATTTGTTCATAGGTGACTGTACCTGTTCCAGCAGAGCCACCCCCAGCTGCTCCACTCGTCGGTGCTGGCGTAGCTGTTGCAGAAGGAGTAACTCCTCCTCCTGAAGAACTATTGTTAGTTGAGCCGCTATTCTGCTCCTGATAACCTGCAGATGTAGCAGTAATGGTCTTGGTCTTCTGATCCCATGAAATCTTGTTACCTACAGACTCAGAGAGAAAACGAAGTGGAACGTACAAAGAACCGTTCAACATATAACTAGCTTGTCCTGAAGGTACAGCTTTGGCGGCTCCGTTAAAGACATAGCTTGCTTTCGTCTTATTCAGAGTAATACTCTTTGCTGCTGTTGTAGAAGTATTCATGTTACCAGCATTCATAAGATATTCTTTAATAACAACAAGTTCGGAACTGCTTGGTTCAGCAACAGTGACTTTCAGATTTTTGGCGTCCCAGCTGACACTCTTCTGTAAGGCATAAGAGACAAATCTAATCGGCACATAGGTTGTATTGTTGTGAATGAAGACATATTGACCCGTTGGAGGCTGCATGCTGACTCCATCAAAGATCATCTTCACATTCATACTCTGCACTTTAATAGCATCTGAAACTACTGTTGCCGAAGCTGATAATGGAGCTGCTAAAGCTGATAATGGGGCTGAAGCCGTTAAAGGGGCCGCACCAGTAAGTAATATTAATAACAACGCTGCTGCCGGTAGTTTTACTTTTGACATATTACTCACTTCCTTCTTGTTGGGCTTTAAGTTGCTCTTCTTCCGCAATAATTTGTTTTTGAGTTTTGCCTTGGCTTACACCATATTTCTTGGCGACTTGAGATAACTCGTTATACTGATCCTCAGATACTTTTCCAAGAATAATGCTGCGTGCTTCACGCTTCTCTTCAATCGATAACCCGCCCTTGGCAAGTTCCTGGAGACGCTTAATATCGGATACGCTTAATTGACTAAGTACAATTGAAGCCACATCAGCCTTGTCCTTAACAGTCACGCTATCTTGAATTTCTTTCGCTTTATCTGTTGATACTTGAGCGGTGTAGCCGTCTGCAGAAGCAGTGGGTTGTGCTGCAGCAGGAGTACTTGTTGGTTTGGTCGAGTCATTTACAGCATTATCTCCAGTAGCAGGTTCATCTACACTTTCATCAGGAGCAGTAGTATTTGGAGTGACTGATGCAGTTGCTGTTGGTTCTGTCTCTGCATCCCCGGTTACTACCACGGGCTCAACAACCTCGCCCTGTGCTACATTGTCAGCAGTATCTTCTATCTCGAACCCGCCAGCCATAGAATTCATCAGCTTGTCTACCGCATAGTTCGCGGCGAACAGTCCGCCAACTCCCAGCACCACAATTACGGACAACGTCCAAATCAATACTTTCTTCCATCTCTTCACTTCAAGTACCTCCACATACAATAGTTAGCTAATTGCCACCTGGGCTACCGGCTGCATTGGCACAATCTGATTAATCACTTCACGGATCGCTTCTGGCTCTTCAGACAAGACGCGTTCCAATCTCTTGAATTCCAGTTCCATCTGATTCTGACTGATTACATTGGGTTTACCTATAAAGATACGGTCATGCTGGGTCGAGCCCAGATTCTCTTCAGCGGTCAGCAGTTCTTCATACAGCTTCTCGCCTTCGCGAATACCTGAGAAGACTATGTTGATATCCTTGTAAGGCTCATAGCCAGACAAGGTAATCAGATCTTCTGCAAGGGTAAGGATCTTGACAGGCTCTCCCATATCTAGCACGAACACTTCGCCGCCTTTGGCGAAAGCTCCGGATTGAATGACTAATTGCACAGCTTCCGGAATTGTCATGAAATAACGAATCATCTCCGGATGAGTGACCGTCACAGGGCCGCCGGCAGCAATCTGCTGCTTGAAGGCAGGAATGACGCTCCCCCGGCTGCCCAATACATTACCGAAGCGGACAGCTGAGAACTTCGTGCTGCTTGTTGTATTCAGGCTTTGTACATACATCTCTGCAATGCGTTTCGTCGCTCCCATAACACTGGTAGGATTAACAGCCTTATCAGAAGAAATCATTACAAACCGTTCGGCCCCGTACTTCTCAGAACAATCGGCTACATTACGTGTACCGAACACATTGTTCTTAATCGCCTCAGAGGGATTACGCTCCATCAATGGCACGTGCTTATGCGCTGCCGCATGAAAGACTACGTGCGGTCTGTGACTTTCGAAGACTTCCATTATCCGGGTGCGATCCTGTACATCAGCAATAACCGTTACAATATTCAACTCAGGAAAGCTCTTGCGGAGCTCCATTTCAATTGTGTAGATACTGTTCTCTCCATGCCCGAGAATCAGCAGCTTATCTGGTGAGTAGGGTGAAATCTGCCGGCACAATTCAGAACCAATTGATCCGCCTGCTCCGGTAACCAGGACCGTCTTATTGTGTACATATCCAAGGATACTGTTCATATCTTCAACGATCGGTTCACGGCCAAGTAAATCCTCGACACTGACATCCCGCAGCTTCTTCACGGACACCTTTCCGGTAATCAAGTCACTAAGTGCAGGAATGATCTTGAGCTTCACCCCGGTTGCCTTGGACAAATTAACAATCTCGGAGATCTCACTCCGTGATACAGAAGGCATTGCAATAATAATCTCGTGAATCTCGCGTTCCTTCACGATTCTTGGAATATCATAACGGTTACCCAGAACCGGAACTCCGAGAATCTTCAGATGAAGCTTGTCGTTGCTATCGTCAACGAAGCCTATGAGACGGGTGTTCGCAAAGGATACACCCATTAGCTCTCTGGCAATCAATATTCCGCAATCCCCAGCTCCGACGATCAAGGTATGAACTTCAGTATCCGCATTAGTGAATCTCCCTCTGCGGAAGACTCTCCAGAACAGACGTACGCCGCCCACCAATAATAGAATTGTCTCTACAGAACGCATCTCTATACTGAATGGAACCCGTGACGGAAGCATAACAAAAGCTACTGCGTATGAGATGACGGCCCCTACTACAATAGCTTTCATGACCGATACAATCTCGCCGATACTGGCATATTGCCATAGTCTGCGGTACAGTCCGAAGTATATCAGACTGCCGCCAAAGGACAGGGTGCAGATTAAGCCATAGAATATCATCTGCACAACGTATTCCTGCGGTATATCGCTATAGAAACGGAACAGATAAGATGTCACAATGCTGAACCATATTATCACAAGATCTATCAGGAACAACATGAACACTCTGGTTTTCGCTGTCATTTTTAGTGCCTCCAAAAATAACAATTTATTCTATAGAACAATGTCAATTTCCATAGTAGTAATAATAGTAGCCTTCGCTGGCTTTACGTTTGACATTATTCAGCACTACTCCTAGCATCTTCGCACCGACTCTATCCAGGTTCGCCTTAGCCTTCGCGGCAATCTCCCGCTTCACTTTACCGTAGCTGACAACCATAATGACACCGTCACTCTTCGAGGCGACAATCTGTGCATCTGTAACTGCCAGCAGAGGAGGTGTATCAAACATGATGACATCGAATTGTTGACGCAGCTCCTGCAGAACCATACTCATCCGGTTCGAAGCCATCATTTCTGCCGGATTAGGCGGTATTGGGCCTGAGGTCATAATAGATAAATTAGGAACACCGGATTCCTGAATGGCTTCAATCAAATCAGATTGTTGGGACAACAATGAAGACAGACCATGACGGTTACTGAGCGAGAAGGTCTTATGCGCCGTCGGCTTCCGCATGTCACCGTCGATCAGCAGTACCTTCTTATCAGCTTGAGCATATGCCGCTGCAAGATTGGCTGTCACGGTGGACTTTCCTTCTTCCGGCCCGGAGGAGGTAACCATAATAATCTGAATCCGCTCATCGATAGATGAGAAGTCAATGTTCGTGCGCAGTGCCCGGAAGGCTTCCGATACCGGAGAACGTGGGTTGGTCACGGTAATCAGGTGGCGTTGTTTATTTGGCTGCTGTGACATGTTCGAGTTCGCCCGCCTTTCTGATATGCTGCTGTGCCTGTGTCTCTGTTCCTCTTGTTTCTTCCTGGCCGAGTCTGGTAATCATTGCAATCGTCGGCAACCCCAGGTATTTCTCGATATCCTCTTCCGTCTTCAATGTATCATCCAGATACTCCAGCAGGAAGGCAATACCCAGACCAATCATTAACGATACGATAAAAGCAATGGCCAGGTTCATCACGACATTAGGTTCAACCGGTCCCGGTTCAACAGGCGGATTAAGCTTAGCCTCATTCAGAATCGATACGTTCTGTACATTGAACAAGGAAGGGATCTCCTGTTTGAACACAAGTGAAATGGCATTTACGAGTTCTGCTGCTCTCTGGTATGAATTATCTCGAACGACAAGTGTCATCACCTGCGTATTATTGACTGAGCTCACATTAACCTTCTTAAGCAACTCTTCGGCGTTGGTATTGAACTCCGGATAGTTATTGGCTACGACATCCAGAATGGCAGGGGTCTTAATGATCTCTTTGTACGTGTTAATCATTTGGATATTGGTGTTGATCTGGTTCAGATCCAGCTCCGATGCTGCCGTCTGTACTTGCTGCGTCTGATTAACGATAATCTTGGTTGAAGCTTCGTACACCGGCTTCTTGATATACAGGCTATAAATCCCGGCAAGAAGACATACAACGACCACAATACTGACAATCATCCACAGTCTCTTCTTAACAATCTGGAAATAATCGCGAAGATCCAATTCTTGTGCTGACAAGTGAATTTCCCTCCAAGCGGTTTCTATAATGATATAATCTGTGCTAAAAAAGTGCCCCCTCTCACATAGACGAGAGGAGGCTCTCCACTTGCTTCTTAGCTCACTTCTTACTTAAAGTTAATTGTACGATAGATGATTACAGCAGCTTCTGCACGGGTAGCAGTATCGTTAGGATTGAACTTCCCGCCGTTACCGATTACCAGGTTATTGCTTGCTGCAAAGGCAACGCCGTCTTTCAGGGAAGCGCTGATCTTAGCAGCATCCGAGAACTTGCTCAGTGCGGAAGCATCTGTAGCAGCGTCAGGGTTAATGGATTTAACTGCACGGGAGATCATTGTAGCCATCTCAGCACGTGTAATGGTTGCATTTGGATCAAAGGTCGAAGCGTTACGTCCAGTGATGATACCCTTCTCAGCTGCTACTGCAACATAAGGAGCGTACCATGCTGTGGAGGCTACATCGCTGAAGCTTTCAGTTGCTGTGCTGTTCTCAAGGTTCAGCGCACGAATCAGCATCTTGGAGAATTCAGCGCGGGTTACATTGCTCTTAGGAGCAAATTTGCCGGAACCGATACCTTCAATTGCGCCCTTAGCAGCTACAACTTGAATCTGTCTGCCAGCCCAAGCCTGTACGTTAGCGATATCGCTGAAGCTTACTTTGTTCTCAACTACTGCGTATGAAGAGAACGTATCACGAGGCTCAACGATGTGTTCACCGTCTACAACACCGCCATGGTATTGAAGGGCTCCGTATACAACTTTTGCTACAGACAGCAGTTCTTTATCAAGGCCGGTTGTGTTAACCAGCGGCAGCTTGATGGTCAGAGGTTGCTTGAAGACTGTTGTTGCTACTCCGCCTACTGTCAGGTCGAAGGAGTATACCTTCGAAGCCAGCTTCTGGCTTGTCAGCGAGGTTACGGTAGAATCAGCTTCAGTAGTAACAGTCAGTGTCACCGCTTCGCTGAACTGGGTTACAGGAATGGTTACTGTCAAACCATTAAATGTCACAGCGACATTGGCAATACCTTTCGCTTTGGCAGCTTCAATGATTGCTTTGGAGAGCGGCACTTCTACAGTTGCTGCACTTACAGTACCCAGGTTAAGAGTCAGTGTAAGATTAGTCTTACCAACATTAGCTGCCAGCAGAGCGTCAAATGCTTTCAGCACGTCAGCGTCAACCAGCTTCAGTGTTGCTTTACCGTTAACCACACTTACCAGAGAAGATACATCATAAATGCCTGGGGTTACTGTTGGATTGGTAATTGTCCCTCCAGTTCCACCTGGATTTGTACCTGGGTTACTGCCATTACCAAAGCCATAAGCCTTAACATATGCGACAGCAAGGGCTTGCAAAGCAGGCTTAGCTGTTGGAAGTTTAGCGTTAAGGTTCTTCAGGGAAAGCTTAACATCAGCAGAAGTAATGTTAAGGTTGTACACGGCTTGGCTTACTGTAAGAGCACCAGCACCAGTGTTGTGAGCCAATACTTTATCAATTGCTTCATTAATTAAGGCTTCTTGGCCGGAAGGATCAGTAATAATAGCGAGCAGTTGGTCATTTGTCTTACTGCTTACCAAAGTGCGAAGCTCAGCCTCTACACCGTTTGTACCCAGCAGGAATTCAATTACATCATCAAAAGTAAGATCTGCTACACCAGCTTCAGCAGCAATTTTGTTAAGCAGGTTCACGTTATCGACATCGTAACGAATAGCCTTCAGTTCAGCAAAATCATTAGCGTATACATCGTATACCACACTAGTAACACTCTTAAATGCTTCATAGGAAGTAGTTACTTCTGCCGGGCTCAGGAATGTAAGTTTATCCAGAACCGGTTTGAAGATTTCCTTAAAGGTTGCTTCACTGATATTTCCTGCTTCAGCTTCAAATGCCAATAGCTTCGCCTTATCTGGAGCGGTCAGTTGTGCATATACATTGATAACCTTTGTCTTAGCATCTGCATGTGTTACTGCTGCTGCTGATGCCACACCGCTCAGGTGTTTAGCCAATCCTTCGCTACTAAATGGAAAACCTGCAACGGATGCTGCTGCCATGCTTACTGCTAAAGTTGATACTGCTAATTTTTTCTTCAAACTCACTTGTCATCCACCTCTTCTTATGTAGTAATAACTCTTATACTGCGGTAATGCTAGAAAAGTTTCGCCCTAACGCATACTATTCTGATAATTTGTAACAATAACCCAGTAGAAACAATTCTACCATCATTCCACAGACAGGTCACCCTTTACGAGAAAAAAATCCGAACATTCTATGAAGCTTCTTGCCTGAATTGCTGTAATTAGCTCGAATTAGCTCTTCGTTGCCGATGATTTTCTGCGAATTTTGGCGGAAATTGTCGTAAGCCACAGAACCCAGTTCCTTCTCAATTACCTTGTAAGCTTCACTAAGTCCAAACGGACGATGACTGTTATCGTGTGCATCCGATGCGACAACATGAACGGCGTTTCTCCGGCACAGGTCGATAGACAGCTTCTGCAGCTTGCTTCCAAAGGTTCCGGCCAGACTCTGGGCAGTGACCTGACCCACTGCTCCCAGCTCTATCAATCTCTCAAGCTTGGAAGGATTACTGGCAACCTCAGCATTACGCTCCGGATGGGCGATGACCGGAACGAAGCCCTGGATGACCAGCTCGTGGCACGTCTCCTCCATTGTTCGGGGCACACGTGAAGAAGGCATTTCCAGCAGAATATATCTCGTATTCGCGAGCGTAAGAAGTTCACCCTGCTCCAGATCATTCAGGAGTTCCCCGTAGACACGGATCTCCTGACCGGGAAGTACAAGCAGCGGAAGTCCAGCCTGCCGGATTCTGTCATTCAGCAGCTCCACCGCTTGTCCGATAGCCGGGGCGGGGTTCATATATACTCCATTCGCGTGATGCGGTGTTGCGACTACAGTGGAAATACCGTCCTGTACAGCATCCTGAGCCATGGAGAGGGCCGCTTCCCAGTCGGCAGCACCGTCATCCATAAAAGGCAAAATGTGGCTATGAATATCTATCATATACTTTTTATCGGTCCTTTTCCAGTTCTATTGTATAGTTTCTCAAAAAAATACAACCATTTCACTAGGAAATGATTGCTAGTTATGTGATCTTATTGTAGACTATGCCTCCAGATAAAACAAACTTCGGGCTATCGACGCGAGCTCCCTATCGATATCGTGAAGCTCCTCTGCCGAGCATTCTGCGTTGCGCACATCCAGCAATTGGTCAGCCTTGCCGCGCAGCACAGCAATCTCCCGCTCAACAGCCTCCGATTTATATACAGTCATTATCTCTGACAGGGAATGCTTGTGCTGATAGATCAGCTTGCTGCCGGAAGCCGTCAATTCTGAAATCCGGCGTACCGAGCCGCGTTCATAGTAATATACCATGGTGAAACCTTCATAGATTCTGTTAATAGTACCCGAGCCTTTATAGGTAATAAACAGCTTACGGATCGCATTGTTAAGATGCGGATTAACGACACGGCAGGATAGCGTACACCAGTAAATTCCCCGTCTATTCGCTACCGTGAAGCGTACTTCCTCTCCCCCGGTTTCCTCCAGAACAATCACCTGTTCACCGCCCCCGACTACTTTGACACGGTGGCTGATATAGCAGGTGTCAGCTGTAAGCAGAAACTGGTTCATCTGAAATTCTGTCATCTGCAGAGTCGCATTTACATATTCTGTAGCCAATCGCTGAGCCATAACCATCCCTCTATTCTTTGTAACAGCCTCTACAATGATTATACATGGATGAATGCGGGTTATCTCTTGAGCGGGAACAGACTGTATGCCGATAAAACATCTTATCCTTAGAGAATTCAGGATGAGCCGGAGGTATTGTATGTATTCCTCACTATTAGGTGAGGATTGCGCACGGATGCTTGCTTTTACACACTAAATGGTCATAGATCTAGGATTCCGCTTCTCCATCAGCTAGCGGACTCTGCCCGGCGGTTACATCCTCCGGCCCATTCTGCTCCAGCGTCTCTTCTGTCTCTTCTGCCTCTTCCGCTGCTTCATGTCTGCTGTAATCCTCAATAAGTGCCCACAGCTCCTCACGGCCAAGTCCCAGCTCCGATGAGAACGGGATGAAGTTATCTCCCGGCAATACGCCGAGTTCCTGCTTCATGATCTTGATGTGCTTCGGCCAGCGTGTCTTGGGAATCTTGTCAGCCTTGGTTGCTACCACACAGAGCGGCAGATCATAATGCTTGAGCCAGTCGAACATCATTTTATCGTTGCCTGTCGGCGGATGGCGCAGATCCACTACAAGCAGGATAAGCTTCAGCGTGTCACGCTCTTCCATGTATTTCTCAACCATTTTGCCCCAAGAGGCCCGCTGTGTCTTAGATACCTTGGCATAACCGTATCCCGGGAAATCGACAAAATACATATCCTGATTCACCCGGTAATAGTTCATATGCTGTGTCTTACCCGGTGTAGAACTGGTTCGGGCAAGATTCTTGCGGTTAATCATCCGGTTGATGAGTGAAGACTTTCCGACGTTGGAGCGCCCTGCCAGAGCAATCTCCGGCAAGGCGTCCGTCGGGTACTGATCAGGACCAACGGCGCTGATAATAAATTCGGCGTTATTAACTTTCAAATCGAACTTCCTTTCTAATGCACACTACTCGGCGCTTTACTGCTGATAGCTCCCTGCCCGTCTACTAGCGCATGCTGGAGCACCTGATCCATATGGGATACCGGGATGAACTCCACATCGTTACGTACGCTCTCCGGAATATCCTTAAGATCGCGTTCGTTGTCCTTAGGGAGCAGGATTTTGGTATAGCCTGCCCGGTGGGCGGCAAGTGATTTCTCTTTGAGCCCGCCGATTGGCAGGACACGTCCGCGCAGGGTAATCTCTCCCGTCATCGCTACATCCTTGGAGACATAACGTTTGGTGAGTGCAGAGATCAGCGCGGTAGCAAGGGTAATCCCGGCAGACGGGCCATCCTTCGGTATCGCACCTTCAGGTATATGAATGTGGATATCGTTCTTCTCATGGAAGTCCGGAGCAAGACCCAGCTCCTCTGCCTTGGAACGGGTGTAGCTGAAGGCAGCCTGTGCTGATTCCTTCATAACATCTCCCAGCTTCCCGGTCAGCGTCAGCTTCCCTGTACCCTGAACAACCGTTACTTCAATCAGCAGCGTATCGCCGCCGACCTCGGTCCAGGCCAGCCCGGTTACAGTGCCGATCTGGTCCTCCAGCTCAGCCATTCCATAGCGGTACTTGGATTCACCCAGATAATCCTTAACCTCAGCAGGCAGGATAGTGACCTGCTCCTTCTCACTGGATACAATCTGCTTCGCAGCCTTACGGCATAGCGCAGCGATCTGCTGCTCCAGATTACGCACGCCGGATTCTCGGGTGTATTCACGGACAATCTTAAGCAGCGTATCGTCTTCAATCATAAGCTGTCCTTCATCAAGCCCGTGGTTCTTACGCTGCTTCGGCAGCAGGTAGCGGCTGGCAATCTGCAGCTTCTCAAGCTCCGTGTAACCGGGAATATACAGCATTTCCATCCGGTCGAGCAGCGGACGCGGGATGTTGTGCACAGCATTCGCAGTGGTCACGAACATCACGTTAGACAGATCGAACGGCAGCTCTACAAAATGGTCGCTGAACGTATTATTCTGTTCCGGGTCCAATACTTCAAGCAGGGCAGCTGACGGATCGCCGCGGAAGTCAGAAGCCATCTTGTCGATTTCGTCCAGCAGGAAGACCGGATTGATGCTTCCCGCTGTCTTCATTCCCTGGATGATCCGGCCCGGCATCGCACCGACATAGGTGCGGCGGTGGCCGCGGATCTCTGCTTCATCACGCACGCCGCCCAGCGAGATACGGACGAACTTACGGTTCAGCGAGCGGGCGATAGAGCGGGCCAGCGAGGTTTTACCGACACCCGGAGGGCCAACAAGGCATAGAATCGGCCCCTTCAGCTGTTTGACCAGCTTCTGCACAGCCAGGTATTCCAGGACGCGTTCCTTCGGCTTCTCCAGGCCATAGTGATCGGCGTCGAGCACCTGTTCCGCTTTTTGAATATCCAGGTCATCTTCGGTCTCTTCACTCCAAGGCAGACCAAGCAGCCAATCTACATAGTTGCGGATGACGCTGCCTTCAGCCGAGCTTGCCGGCATTTTCTCCAGACGGTCAATTTCCTTCTCAATCTTCTCCTGTACCCGCTCCGGCAGGTTCTTCTCCTGCATCAGCGAGCGCAGCTCTTCGGCTTCCCCGGCCCGGCCTTCCTTCTCACCGAGCTCCTTCTGGATCGCCTTCATCTGCTCACGCAGATAATATTCCTTCTGGGTCTTCTCCATCTGCTTCTTCACGCGCTGGTTGATCTTACGCTCCAGTTCCAGCACTTCACGCTCATTATTGAGAATGTCGAGCAGCTTCTCCAGGCGTTTGCTGACATCGATGGTCTCCAGAATCTCCTGCTTATCCTTGATCTTCAGCGCCAGGTGGCTTGTAATGACGTCAGCCAGACGCCCCGGCTCTTCAATATCGGATACGGCAGCCAGCGTCTCTGGCGTGACCTTCTTCGATAAGGTGATGTAATGCTCGAACTGGCTAAGCACCGTACGCATTAAGGCATCGCTCTCCTGATCGACATCCTCCTGCTCCGGCAGCTCACGCGCCATAACCTCGTAGAACTCCTCATTGTCTGTATAATGAATAATCTCGGCCCTCTCCACTCCCTCCACCAGCACACGGATGGTGCCGTTCGGAAGCTTCAGCATCTGCCGCACATTGGCGACCGTACCGACCCGAAAAATATCTTCTTGTCCAGGCTCCTCAATATTCACTTCCGATTGGGAGCAGAGGAGAATCAGGTTATCTTCAACCATAGCTTTTTCCAGTGCACGAACGGACTTCTCACGACCTACGTCAAGGTGCAGAACCATGCTAGGATACACAAGAAGACCTCTAAGCGGCAATAAAGGAAAACGACGGCCTTTGGATTTGTTGGGCATCATCGCTTTCGCACCTCCCATGGTTCTCAAGTTATGTCATATACATCATTTTAACAAATACATGTTGAAAACACCAACTGGCGGCACATAAAGCATCCGTTTCATTTCAGCAGCTGACAAACATTATTTATTATCCGTGTTTCTCTTATAGAATATGTTCGGGCAGCAAAATAAAAAGACGCCTCACGGCGTCCGGCTCAATCTATAGGATCTGTATGAATGCTCGCGGGCTTTCAACAGCAGCTCTTCTCTTTTGGCTGGGACGAGGCAATCGGCATAAAGAGTTTCATAATACCCGGCCAGAAATTCGTTCCATTTGCGTCTCCATTCGTGTAGCATGAGAATCCCCCTTTGCTGGATTGTTGTATAGCTTATTACCCAAATGTATGATGAATTAAGCGAAAGTAGTACAGCCCGCGCAAAAAGCCGGAGATGGTTCCTCCGGCATTTGGGCAGCTGTTATGTATGTATGTTCTATCCGAGAATATTGGCTTTAACGGGCAGCAGTAAGGAAAGAAGGAACAGCAGAATAATCAGGAGAGCAACAATATATTTTCTATGTACAGGCTTAATCCTCATAACGTACTCCTATTCAATAGTTTACAGCACCTTTATATAATACCTGCAATTTACCAAATATGTATGTAAAATTTGTTACTTTACTACACAAATGAGGCTGCCTCCCCGAGGCAGCCTCATCCTATGATTAACTTCTGCTACGCCTGCGCACTATCTCCGGCAGCATCCGCCTTCAACAAAGAAGGCGAGGAGAACGTCTCGCCTGACACCGCCGGCAGGCGGATGTCGGCGGTACCTGCGCCGAACAGGTGCCGGAACACCTCATCCACTGTGTCCACTGGGATGACCTGGAGCGGGGCGACATCGGCGAACAAGGACTGCCAGTTGTCCTTGGGAATGAAGACGGTAGTGGCGCCGGCCTGGAAGGCGGCTTCGACCTTGGCAATGACGCCGCCGACCGGCTTCACGCGGCCGTGGATGCCGATCTCGCCGGTGATGGCGACGGTGTTATCCACCGGCAGCCGGCGGATAGCCGAGACGATGGCGACGGCCATCGCCACTCCGGCGGACGGCCCGTCAATCGGCGTACCGCCGGGGAAGTTCACGTGCAGGTCGAAGCGGTCCGGCTCCAGGTTCATCATGCGCAGCACGGTGAGGACATTCTCGACTGAGCCCTTGGCCATGCTCTTGCGGCGGATCGTCCGCGAGCCGCCGCCAATCTCTTCTTCATCGACTACCCCCGTGATGTTCAGCCGGCCCTGGCCGTTATTCGCCGGTGCGGCGGAGACTTCAATCTCAAGCAGGGTACCCATGCCCGGCCCGTAGACCGCAAGCCCGTTGACGAGCCCGATCTGCGGCGAGGACGGGATCTTGCGTTCGGTGCGCAGCGGCAGCTGGCTGCTCCCTGCCACCCATTCCACCTCAGCCGCGCTTAGCGTATCCCGCTGCTCGGTGAGCGCAAGCCCTGCGGCCAGCTGGATCATGTTCACCGCTTCACGGCCGTTAGTGGCGTACTGCTGGACTACAGCTACTGCTTCCGGACTCGGCTTCAGGCCGATCTTCTGGATTGCATCCCTGGCGATAACCTCAATCTCTTCAGGCAGCAGCGGACGGAAATAGATCTCCATGCAGCGTGATCGCAGCGCCGGGGAGAGCTCGTCCGGTGAGCGGGTGGTGGCTCCGACCAGCCGGAAATCGGCTGGCAGGCCATTCTGAAAAATATCATGGATATAAGCAGGCGTATTGCTGTCCTCGGAGTTATAATACGCACTCTCCAGCAGCACCTTGCGGTCCTCCAGCACCTTGAGCAGCTTATTCATCTGAATCGGGTGCAGCTCCCCGATCTCATCGAGGAACAGAATGCCCCCGTGCGCCTTCGTCACCGCACCCGGCTTCGGCTGCGGCACACCGGCAATTCCCATCGCCCCGGCCCCCTGATAGATCGGGTCATGCACCGAGCCGATCAGCGGATCGGCAATCCCCCGCTCATCGAAACGTGCTGTTGTCGCGTCAATCTCCGTGAACTTCGCATCATTCTTAAACGGAGACAGCGGATTCTTCTTTGCTTCCTCCATTACGACACGGGCAGCAGCCGTCTTGCCGACTCCCGGAGGCCCGTAAATAATAACGTGCTGGGGATTGGCGCTGCATAGCGCCGCCTTGAGCGCACGCAGCCCGTCCTTCTGTCCGACGATATCTCCGATAGCGGCGGGACGCGTTTTTTCCGAGAGCGGCTTGGTCAGGGAGATCATCCGCATTTTGCGCAGCTTATCCAGCTCCTTGCGTGACTCCCGGTCCACCGCGGTTTTGTTTGTCTTTTGTCCACGCAGCAGATTCCAAAAATAAACGCCGATAACCAGCGCAAAAAAGAGCTGCACGATCATCAGCAATATCCCAAGTTGCATAGGTCATCCTCCTGTTTCCTTCAGTCTATCTGTTCGGCCCTTTTGGCTACTACTAGGTAGTATAGCCGTTTCGCACATTCGTAAACGCCGCCGGAGGGATTCGCGCTGCACTATTTTTTGCATACTACTATATTCAAGCGGAAATACTGAGCGGACAGGAGGAGATGGAAATGACTGAGAAGCATGATCCGCAGAAGCGCCGGGAGCAGCTGCCCGGTTCACTGGCGCTTTTTTTGGAGGAGATGCGCAGCCGGCTGGGGAACAGTACGGATATTATCTACCGCTTGCTGGCCCTGGGGCCTTTCTCTGCCGCCGTTGTTTTCATAGAGGGAATGGCCGAGCCCCAGGCGCTTATTGAGGCGCTGCACCGGGATCTGCCGCTGTATGCGGAGATCGGCGGCGCGGACCCCCGCGCTGGACTGCAGCTGTTACAAGAACGGACGATCACGCTCGGCAAGGTAGGGGAAGTCCGGTCTCTGGAGGAGATCGAAGCGGAAATTCTCAGCGGAAACACCGTTCTGTATATAGAAAAAGCTGCAGTAGCCCTGTCCGTCGGAACCGAAAATCTGAAGCAGCGCGCCGTAGAGGACGCCACCTCCCAGTCCGTCGTCAGAGGTCCGCGCGAGGGCTTCACGGAATCGCTGCGCGAGAATACCGCCTTAGTCCGCAGACGGGTCAAGAATCCGCAGCTGCGCATTGAGGAGCGGAGGATGGGAGCGTCCACCCGGACCTCCGTATCCGTCATGTATATGGAAGACAGGGTGGACATGACGGCGCTGGAGGAGCTAAGACGCAGGCTGAATGCCGCTAAGCTCGACAGTGTGCTGGAGAGCAATTATATCGAGGAGATGATCCAGGATAAGCGCTACAGCCCATTCCCCACGGTCTACAATACCGAACGGCCGGATGTCATCGCTTCTGCCCTGCTGGAGGGGCGGATCGCCATTCTCGTGGACGGGACGCCGTTTGTACTGATCGTGCCGGCTCTGCTCGTCCAGTTTTTCCAGTCGAGTGAGGACTATTACCAGCGCAGTGATTTCGCCAGTCTGGTCCGGATGCTCCGTTATCTCTGCTTCCTGCTCGCCCTGCTGACACCGTCATTCTACATCGCGATTACCACCTTCCATCAGGAGATGATCCCCACCAGCCTGCTGATCAGCCTGATCGGCCAGCGTGAGGGCATTCCGTTTCCGGCTTTTCTGGAGGCCTTCATTATGGAGGTTACCTTCGAAATCCTGCGCGAAGCAGGCATCCGGCTGCCAAAGTCAATCGGCCAATCCGTATCTATTGTCGGAACGCTGGTTATCGGCCAGGCGGCCGTGGATGCCGGTCTGGTCTCTGCGGCCATGGTCATCGTTGTCGCAATTACGGCGATTGCGAACTTTGCGCTGCCGGCGTTCAATGTCGGGATTTCTGTACGGATGCTGCGGTTTGTGCTGATGGCGATCGCCGCTTCGTTCGGCCTGTACGGTATGGTGATTGCGCTGATTATCCTGGCACTGCATCTCTGCACCCTGGAGTCGCTGGGCGTTCCTTACATGAGCTCTTTCGCCCCGCTGCGCCGGGGAGCACAGAAGGACACTCTGCTCAGGCTGTCACAGCGGATGATGAAGCGGTATTTTGGCCAGAGCTGATTACTGCCGGAAGGGGGGAACTGTCTTTTGTATACAAAATCACTTCGCTGCATCCTGCTGCTCATCAGCTTAACTCTAATCAGCGGCTGCTGGAGCCGTAAGGAGCTCAATGATCTGGCTATCGTTATGGCACTCGGCGTGGATCTCGACAAGGACGGCTACGCGGTCTCTGCACAGGTAATGAACCCCGGCCAGGCCGGCAGCCTGTCCGGCGGCTCTAACGGAAGTCTGCCGGTTGTTACCTATAAGGCTAAAGGGACCACCATACCAGAAGCCCTGCAGCGCATGCTCAGCACAACTCCGCGCAACCTCTATCTGGCCCATGTCCGCGTGCTGGTCTTCGGTGAAGCATTCGCGAGACAGGGGGTGGGCGATGCCGTCGATTACATTACCCGCAATCATGAGCTGCGCACGGATTTCTTCCTGCTGGTAGCCAAGCATTCCGATGCGTCAACGATACTGGATGTCATCACACCCTTTGAGCAGATCCCGGCCAACTCCCTCTATTCTTCGATCCTGGTCGCTCACAAAAACTGGGCAGGCACGGGAAAAGTAACCCTTCAGCAGTTCATCGTCGAGCTGGAGCGCGGCGGCTCCAATCCGATCATGTCCGGCATACAGCTTCAGGGCGACACTTCCGAGCATGGCTCGGTCAAAAACGTGCAGAGCGTCATCCCCAAATCGCTGATTAAGCAGGCCGGCATCGCCGTGTTCAAAAAAGACAAGCTGATCGGCTGGCTGGGCGAAGCCCCGAGTAAAACCGTCAATTACGTGCTGAATGAGGTGGAATCGACGCAGGGCAGTATCACCTGTCCGGACGGCGGAGTGGCCGGGTTCATCATCACCAATGCCAAGAGCAGGATTAAGATTTCCCTTAACGAAAAGGACGAGCCTGAATTCACTATTCATCTAAAAGCGGAAGCCAATCTCACCGCGCTGAACAGCAGTCTTGATCTTAGTCAGACGGCCAGCATCCGGGAGCTGGAACAGCGGCTCGAAGCAAAGTTCAATAATCTGATGGCTGCCAATATCAGGCAGGTTCAGGAGAAGTATGACTCTGATATTTATGGACTCGGCGAGGAGCTGCACAGGCAATATCCGAAGCTATGGCGCAGCTACCGTAAGCACTGGGATGAAATCTTTCGGACTGTCAAAGTAAGCGTCCAATCGGACGTAGCCATCCGGCGGATCGGCTCGGTCGTGCAGCCGCAGCAAAAGGAGATGGAGCAGAAATGAGCTGGGGCCTCTTTTTATTAATTTCCCTGATTCTGGTGCCGGTGTTCGAAACACCGCAATTAATCAAGCTTCGTTCACCGCGGGATCTGCTGGTTTTTTTCGGGATATGGGCTGTTGCATTGGCGTCTACTATCGGGGTTATGGCCGGACTGCCGCAATGGAGGGTACTGGACTGGGCCCGCAGCTTCATCCAGCTCTTTCCGGGCTGATTGATTAACAGTAGAGGGGAGGCGATCCAGATGAAGCGGACAACCGGTATCAGCGCACTTCAGTTCTTCATTTTGACTTTTGGCCTGACCATTGGCACGTCCATCCTGGTCACCCCCAGCGGTATGGCCCATATCGCCAGGGAGGATGCCTGGATTGCCTCTTTAATCAGCATGCTGATTAATCTGCTGATGGTTATACTGTATATCGCCCTTGCCAGGCTCTACCCCGGACAGACCTTGTATGAGATTCTGGAGTCTGTCACCGGAAAATGGCCCGGCAAGCTGCTGACGCTGGCTTATCTGTTCTACTTCATTTCACTGATTGGCACTCTGCTCGGTAATCTCGGCTTCTTCGTCTCCGGTGAGGTCATGCCGGAAACGCCGCCGGAGGTAGTGCAGATTATTTTCCTGATCGCTGCTATCATCAGCGCCCGCAAAGGCATCATTATTCTAGCCCGGGTCGGGGAGCTGTTCTTCCCGTGGGTAGTGGTACTGCTGCTCGTCCTGGTACTGGCTCTGATTCCGCAGATTGAATGGAACTACATCAAACCGGTGCTTGAGGATGGCTGGATGCCGGTGCTGCATGCCGGACTGCAGTCCTCTATTTTTCAGGAGGTAATCGTGCTGATGGTCTTTCTTCCGCTGGTCAGGCAGAATAAGCCCCGTGAGCGTGCCTATCTCCTCGGAATCGCTGCAGGGGATCTGGTCCTCAGTGCCATTGTACTGCTTAGTGTACTCGTGCTTGGCATTGAACAGACGGAGAACAGCACATTTCCCGCGTATGCCCTGGCTAAGACCATCAACATCGGCAACACTCTGCAGCGTGTAGAAGGAATGCTGATTACGATCTGGATACTAACCTATTTCATTAAAATCTCTGTCCTGTTCCTGTCCATGCTCCAGGGGCTGCGCAGCATATTCGGGCTGAAGCGGCAGAATCATCTGATCTATCCGTTATCCGCACTGTTCATTATCATTGCCTGGAATACATATATCAACACCGTTTACGTCAATGACATCATCGCGACGGTGTGGATGAAATTCGCGTCTCTTTTCCTGCTTGTAATACCGGCTATCCTCTATGTCACTGCCCTGGTGCGGGTGAAGCTGCTGAAGCAGAAGAGGCCGGAACCTTCATCAGGAAGCAGGCAGCAGGAAAGCCACAAAACCCCTTAATTTCCGGAGCTGCCGGAATCTAAGGGGTTTTGTTAGATTAGCGTATTGTTAGATGAGTACATTATCGCGGGAACGGGTTCCCGGTCCTGCCAGCTTAGGCATTACCCGGCTGCACAGCCGGAGCCAGATTGGCATGCTTACGGCCCGGAATTTCGCCCGTGCGTTCGAAATGCTCCACGATGACATCGATTTCCTTCTTCAGCTCAGACACCAGCTCCGCTTCCGGAACCTTACGGATCATCTGGCCGTAGCGGAACAGCAATCCTTCACCGCGGGCGCCGGCAATCCCGATGTCCGCTTCACGTGCTTCTCCGGGACCGTTAACGGCACAGCCTAATACAGATACCTTGATAGGCACCTTAAGTTTGGAGATGTACTCTTCCACTTCGTTGGCAATGGAGAAGAGATCGATATCCAGACGTCCGCAGGTCGGGCAGGAGATCAGTGTAGCCGCATTGGAGATCAGGCCGAAGGTCTTGAGCAGCTCACGCGCTACCTTAACCTCTTCAACCGGGTCTGCACTAAGCGAGATACGCACAGTACTGCCGATCCCCATGGAGAGCAGCGCACCGATACCCGCTGAGCTCTTCACCGTTCCGGCGAACAGCGTGCCGGATTCAGTTATTCCAAGATGGAGCGGATAAGGAATGACTTCTGCCGCCTTGCGGTAAGCCTCAATTGCCATCGGCACATCCGAAGCCTTCAGCGAGACGATGATATCATGGAAATCCAGTTCTTCGAGAATCCCGATATGGTACAGGGCACTTTCGACCATCGCTTCCGGTGTCGGATAACCGTATTTCTCCAGAAGATGAGTCTCCAGGGAACCGGCGTTAACCCCGATGCGAATCGGAATGCCTTTATCCTTACAGGCTTTGACTACCGCTTCTACCTTGTCACGGCGGCCGATATTGCCGGGATTGATCCGCACCTTGTCGATGCCGTTCTCAATTGCCAGCAGCGCCAGCTTATGGTTGAAATGAATATCAGCCACGAGCGGAATATGAATCTGCTTCTTGATCTCTTTGATCGCCGCAGCCGCTTCTTCATTGTTGACAGTTACGCGTACGATCTGGCAGCCCGCTTCTTCCAGACGCAGAATTTCAGCCACTGTAGCTTCTACGTCAGCGGTTTTGGTCGTACACATGCTTTGAATCGCAACCTCGTTACTACCCCCGATGATAACTCCGCCGACATTAACGGGCCGGGTCTGGTGTCTCAAATACATGGTTTCTCTCTCCCCCATAACGATCAAAGCTCCACCCCTCCCGCTCCGCGGTGAAGCGGGATAAGCGGAAAACGGTGGAGGCTGTGATTGTGATTATTTGTAAGGACAACGCGGCTTAGGCGCTTTCCTCTTTCTTTTTGTCTTTCTTAATGCCCAGCTCAGGCAGCGCCTTCTCCTGGACTACCTGCTCCGTTATCACGCAGTCTTTGATATCATCGCGTGACGGAACCTCGTACATCACATCAAGCATAATGCTCTCAATGATGGCACGCAGACCGCGGGCACCGGTGTTGCGTTTGATCGCTTCCTTGGCAATCGCTTCAAGGGCCTGCGGCTCAAACTTCAGCGCCACGTTATCCATCTCCAGCAGCTTAATGTACTGCTTGGTCAGTGCATTCTTCGGTTCGGACAGAATGCGTACCAAGGTCGTTTCATCAAGCGGCTCCAGTGTAGAGATAACCGGCAGGCGGCCGACAAACTCAGGGATGAGACCGAATTTCAGCAGATCCTCAGGCAATACCATGGACAGGTATTCACCGGCTTTCAGATCCTTCTGGCCTTCAGCACCTGCATTAAAGCCGATAACCTTCTTACCGATACGGCGTTTGATCATCTGCTCCAGTCCGTCAAAAGCACCGCCTACGATGAACAGAATGTTCGTCGTGTCGATCTGAATAAATTCCTGATGAGGGTGCTTACGTCCGCCTTGCGGAGGAACCGAAGCGACTGTACCTTCCAGAATTTTCAGCAGCGCCTGCTGTACACCTTCACCGGAAACGTCGCGTGTAATCGACGGGTTCTCGGATTTACGGGCTACCTTATCAATTTCGTCAATATAGATAATGCCGCGTTCAGCCTTCTCAACATCATAATCTGCAGCCTGGATCAGCTTAAGCAGAATATTCTCAACATCCTCGCCCACATAGCCCGCTTCCGTCAGTGAAGTGGCATCTGCAATGGCAAATGGCACGTTGATGATCTTCGCCATCGTCTGGGCCAGCAGGGTCTTACCGGAACCGGTCGGACCGAGAAGCAGGATGTTACTCTTGGTCAGCTCAACATCCTCAATCTTGCTCTGGCTGTTAACACGCTTGTAGTGGTTGTATACGGCAACGGAGAGCGATTTCTTCGCCTGCTCCTGGCCGATTACATACTGGTCAAGAATGTCGCGGATCTCCTTCGGCTTCGGAATATCCTTCAGATCCAGCTCTTCCTCATGGCCGAGCTCTTCCTCCACGATCTCCGTGCACAGCTCGATGCATTCATCGCATATATAAACGCCAGGTCCTGCTACAAGCTTACGGACCTGCTCCTGTGATTTACCGCAAAAGGAGCATTTCAGCTGCCCTTTTTCATCATTGAACTTAAACATCTTACCACCCCTTTTAAGATATGATCGGTGAAGAGAGTACCTGGTCAATAAGCCCGTATTCCTTCGCTTCTTCCGCGCTCATGAAGTTATCGCGGTCCGTATCCCGTTCGATTTTATCAAGGGGTTGACCTGTGCGATCCACATAAATCTGATTCAGCTTCTGTTTCGTCTTAAGAATCCAGTCTGTATGAATCCAGATATCGGATGCCTGCCCCTGAACACCGCCGAGCGGCTGATGAATCATAACCTCGCTGTTGGTCAGTGCATATCTCTTGCCCGGCGCTCCGGCTGTAAGCAGCAGGGAACCCATACTGGCTGCCATCCCGACGCAAATGGTTGAAACATCCGGTTTGATATATTGCATCGTATCATATATACCCATGCCGGCTGTTACAGAACCACCGGGAGAGTTGATGTACAGGTGTATGTCTTTTTCCGGGTCATCCGCAGCCAGAAACAGCAGCTGGGCAATGACCAGATTGGCAACATCATCGTCAATCGCATTGCTCAGGAAGATAATGCGGTCCTTAAGCAACCGGGAATAAATATCGTATGAGCGTTCACCACGACTTGTTGATTCCACAACCATAGGTACCAGACTCATGCCACCAACCTCTTTTCTCTATACAGATTATTCTTTCCGTTTCAGAAATAGTTTAACACGTTCGCAGCGGGATGTCATTTTTTCACTTTTCTATCAGAAGCGGCTTAGCCGTCCGCTCAGAAACATCAACTTGTGCTGTGTAAAAGAGACGGTTTATTTAATATGCACAGCATATAAATGCTTCTCATTTGTAAAAAAGGAATATCCCGCGTGCCTGCCATTATAGCGCACTTCCTGGCAGAATGCCAATTGCACCTTCCGGTTATGTACACACAAACGTACGGCTCCCGATAAAAAATAAGGCACGTAACAAAACCTACGTGCCTTATTGACTGCTATTATGGAGGCCGTCTTGCCTGGCCGCTCTAAGTAAAGATAGTTACAGAAGGATTACTCAGCGCTTGCTTCCTCAGCAGCAGGTGCTTCAACTTCAACACTGCTCGATACAAGCAGTTCGATGGTTTTGCGCAGGGAAATTTCTTCATTAAGGCTGCTCAGGGAACCGTTGGCTGCCAGAATGCTGCGGATCTCTTCAGGCGAACGCTTGAAGGATTCAGCCATATTAGCAAGCTCCTGGGTTACTTCTTCTTCAGAAACCTCGATGTTCTCTTCCTTGGCAATGACTTCAAGCACCAGGTTGTTGCGGACGCGCTTCTCGGCATCGCCCTTCATCTGGCCTTCAAGATCATCACGGGTCTGGCCGGAGAAGCTGAGGAACATGTCCATGTTCATGCCCTGCTGACGAAGACGGTTGTCGAAATCACGAACCATGTTCGCTACTTCGCTCTTAATCATCGCTTCAGGAATTTCAACTTCTGCGTTAGCAGCCGCTGCATCAACTACTGCGTTCTCACGGGTACCTTTCAGCTCTTCCTGCTTACGGGATTCCAGCTGTGCCTTCAGGTCTGCTGTATACTCTTCAAGCGTGTCGAATTCACTAACATCCTTAGCGAACTCGTCATCCAGCTCAGGAAGCTGTTTGCGTTTGATTTCGTGCAGCTTCACTTTGAATACTGCAGCCTTGCCTGCAAGGTTCTCTGCATGGTAGCTGTCAGGGAAAGTAACTTCGACATCCTTGAAGTCGCCAGTAGCCATACCAACAACCTGCTCTTCAAAGCCAGGGATGAAGGAGTTGCTTCCAAGCTCCAGGGAATGACGCTCAGCCGAACCGCCTTCAAAAGGAACACCGTCAACAGAACCGTCGAAGTCGATAACTGCGATATCGCCGTTAACTGCCGCTTCTTCTTCAACAACAACCAGCTCAGCATGACGCTCCTGTAGGCGTGTCAGTTCAGCGTTCAGCTCATCTTCTGTAACTTCTGCCTTCTGGGCAGGAACTTCCAGGCCTTTGTACTGGCCCAGCTTCACTTCCGGCTTAACAGTAACCTTCGCTTTGAAGATGAATGCTTGGCCTTTAGCGAATTGCTCGATGTCCACTTCAGGACGGTCAACAGGGAAGATGTCAGCCTGCTCAACAGCTTCGCCGTATACTTCAGGAAGAAGGATGTCAATTGCATCCTGATAGAGGCTCTCTACGCCAAAACGGGATTCAAAGATCGGCCGCGGCACTTTACCTTTACGGAAGCCAGGTACGTTTGCTTTCTTAACCACTTTATTAAAAGCTTTGTCGAGGGCAGCAGCTACGCGCTCTGCTTCTACTTCGACTTCAAGAACTCCAAGGTTCTTCTCTATTTTTTCCCAGGTTGCTTTCATAATATACTTTTCCCTCCAAAAATAGGTTGCATGTTAATTTAAATAATCACGATTTTCACGCACAGAATAACCATTATATTATATACAACATCGCTTTATTTATCAAGTATGGAACTCTTAACAAATCCTCTCAGAGACCGGTACGCCCCTTCAAATTGAAAGCGCATGCTGTCAGTGATGCCGTACATGACCCGAGTCTCTTCCTCCTGCCGGGTTCCGTTCAGGCTCTCGGATACCAGCTGATGCAGCGCGCCAGCCCAGATATCGAGCTGTTCATCACTGCCCTCCAGCAGCTTGCGGTAATCGCCCGACCCGTAAATCGACATCATAAACTGTCCCCAGAGCTCCTGGGCAAAATAGTACAGTGTAGGCTCGTGCACCTCGGCCTGCTCCGCCACCCGCTCCATTACCTGGGCCACCTGCGGCGGAAAGTCCTCATTCTGCAGCGGCACCGCTTCAATCTCAATCTGTGCCAGCTCGCTGCCGCGGGCCAGCCTGATCACGCCCTGCACCCCGCGCTTCTTCAGCGTCTGCAGCGTGCGGAACTGCAGCAGCGGATGCACCGGCGTCTTCTGCAGCCACTGGCTCAGCGTCTCATCCACCTGGCTGCCCTCCAGATAAGAGAGCTGCTCCAGCGCCAGTATCGTCCCCTCCGACAGCGGCTCATTCATTACCTTGCGCAGCAGCTTGTCCGGATAACCGGCATCCTCCTCCAGCTTCGACTTAGCCAGGATCCGGGCCATATCCTCTTCCTTCAGATCCTGCTCTTCGCCGGAATCGGCACGGTCTGCCCCGGTACTCCCGGCTTCGTAAGGAAAAGCCGCCTCGAGCCAGTCAAGCAGCGACTGCCATTCCTCGTAGTGCCGCTCTTCCTGTCCCTGGCACTGCAGCAGAAACCGCAGCAATTCCATCGCTTCCCCGTAACGTTCACTCTCCAGCATGACCGTAAGCTGAATCTGGTAATAATCCAGCGTCTTCGGAAACAGCACGATATTCTCTTTGGCGGGGGAATTGAATTGATTAATGAGGGCACCTCCTTTTTGTCCGATCCATGATCAATTGTAGATTATAGCATATCCTGTTACGCATTCAAAAAAAACAAGTTGATAAAGTTATTCATATGTGATAACATAATTTTTGCTTGCTTTTGAGTCATCATGTCCCGGTAGCTCAGTTGGATAGAGCATGCGCCTTCTAAGCGCACGGTCGGGGGTTCGAATCCCTTCCGGGACGTAATAAGCATGGACAGCCTTCCTCCGGGGAGGCTGTTTTTGCGTTCCGGCGGGATGAGAACCCCTGTCTGGGGGACGTTGGAGCATACGCTTCGTTAGCACCGCTTCGCAATCAGCCTGCAGGGCTGCATCCCTTCCGGGACGTAATAAGTACTGACAGCCTTCCTTCGGGGAGGCTGTTTTTGCGTTTCCGCCCGTTACTCCGTCTCCATCCGCAGCTTGATCGTGCGGATAGTATCCGTATCGAACGTAATGTTCTCCAGCGGCGTGGTGATATCGGCGGCGTAGCGGTCGATGGTGATGCGGCCCAGGTAGATTTTGCGCACGGTGATGCTGTGCTTGGCCTTGAGATAGGACTGCGCGCCGCTCTCGCCGCCGACATAATATGCGCTGATGCTGCCGCCTGCCTCCAGCCTGGAGCCCCGGCATACTGCGAACACCTTGCGGAACACAATATTGCCCGAAGAGAACAGCTCGCTCTGTACAATACCGTCGCGGTGGATAATAATGTCGCCGTTAGACTTAAGCGTGCTGTTCTGGCATTTGCCGATGTTGACCTCCACCTTGTCCTCTTGCATCCGGGCCACCCCTGTGTGCAGCTCCTCAATCATGTTGATTACCCCGCCCAGCGAAGCCTCGTTCATGAAATCAATGAGCTGTACCGGCTTCAGCATCAGCTTCAGAAAGTGCAGCGTCTGCTCCAGATCCTGATGATACGAAGCCTGCACCGTCGCCAGCACTGACAGCAGCTCTTTGATCCGCTCGGGAATTTTCTGAAACTTGCTCTCAAGCAGCAGTACAACGGCCTGTCCGTATTTTACACTCTGCTTGCGGGCCTGGACGGCCTGGATGAGCATGCGGACCGCTTTTTTCAGTTGCATAGCTTCTTCAATTAACAGCTTGGAGCAGTTATAAATCCGGTTGTACATCACACCGAAATAGCCGGAATACAGCTTGCTGTTAACGACGTTCCCTTTTACCACAATACTTCCGGTCGCGGTAATGGTTGAATTATACACGCTGCCTTCCACGTAGACATTGCCGAGCGATTCAATAATCATATTGTCTTCGACGTTGCCTCGCACGATCACATCACCGGAGAACAGGATATTGCCTGTCTGGATGCTGACATTGCCCGGAACCGTATAGGTCGTTGTAATATCAAAAGATTTGACCTTCTCCCCGGTCACCCGTGGCCGGCCTTCACGCAGCGCACGAATCTCGTTGTTAATCAGCAGCACCGTGTTATTGTGGGCGGTTATTGTAATATCGCAAGGACGCGGAGGATACAGAATCTCCCCGTACACATCACAGCCCGGAATACCTTCCACAAAAGGAATTTTGCGGGCAATTACCTGGCCTCTGATTACAGACGGGATGCGGAGATGGCTGCGGAAGTCCACCTGGCCTTCTATTTCGCTGTAGTCATTCTCAATCGTCTCCGAAAAAAACAGTTCAAGCTGCGCATTCTCACCCGGAACCGCCGCCCGCCCTTTAGCCGCCGTAATCGGCTGGTAAGTCGGGTTCTGCAGCTCGGCATGAATACCGGAAATATTCAAATTCCGTACGATTCCCCGCTGCTCGAAATCAGCCAAAATCTGATTGAGGCCCAGCAGCTCTATTAGAGTGTCCGTATCCATTGATGCCTCCACTTTAATCATGCTGGAGGAATAACAGTCATTCAGCTTCCACATATAGCGCCGCGTTGAATAGAGTGTAAAAAAAGCCTGAAGATAATCCTCAGACACATGAATCTTATACAGCGGCGGCTCCACTATAGACCATTCAATCGTATCCAGCGAGGTTACCTCGGCCGGCTCCATTACCGGCTGCCCGTTAACGCTGACTACAACCGGGGCAGCAGCCGAAATGACTGCCGGACTGCCGCCGGGCAGCGGGTCCTGGACAAAAATTTTACCTGCCCGGACCAGCACGCGGCCTCCGAGATCATTATCAAAGTCAGGTTCAGCAAAGGACGCATCCTGAGCCTCATCATCCACATTCTCCGAGAGCTCCAGCATATTAATCAGTTTGTTCAGCTCCTGCTCATTCATCCGGTCCGGCATCCGCTTTGCACCTCCAAGTACGTGCATAATTGTCGAAATACGGCATTATATGCCTGTTGCTTCATTGTATTATTATTAATATTTTTAAGCAATTGATAAACAGCCGCAGGCTGCGGAACGCAAAATAACCCCGCAAAGCGGGGTCTTTACAAGCATACTGAATCAGGAACTTTGCGGGGACCCCATTCATTAATACCCAAAAAAGCTGTCCGGTGTACAAATAACCACCCCGGACAGCCGGCTAGTCTCAATCTAGTGCCCCTTCTTACGGTTGCCCAGCCACAGCGGGAACCGGAACATGAAATTGATCAGCAGCACGACGAAGACCAGCACCGCCGCCGATTTGTCGGCAATCTGCCTTGCATCTTCGACAATAGCCTCAGACTGCACATACCAGAGATGCACTGCGAGCGTCTCACCCGGGGAGAACAGGTTGAAGTCCCACATTTCACCGGAGGTGCTTAAGCCCGCGGTGAGAATTATAACCGCAGATTCCCCGAAGGCGCGTCCGGCTACGAGACAGATGCCGGTAACAATGGCCGGCAGGGCCACCGGCAGTACAACCTTGCGGATGACGTGGAATTTGGTCATCCCCAGCGCATAGCCGGCTTCACGGATATCGCCGGGAACGGCGCGCACCGCTTCTTCGGTTACGCGGGCCAGCATCGGCAGGTTAAGCAGAGCCAGGGATACGCCGCCGCCGAGTATGGTCAAGCCGATGCCGAAATATTCGGCGAAGATTGCAAGCCCCAGCAGACCGAATACAATCGAAGGCACGGAGGACAGCGACTCTACACAGATACGCAGCGCGCCGGTAAAACGGTTGTCCGGCGCATATTCCGCCATATAGATCCCTGCGCCTACCCCGACCGGAATTGAAATCAGCAGGGAGATGAACAGGATATAGAAGGAGTTGAACAGGACCGGTCCGATCCCGCCGCCCGGATCAATCTCTTCCGGGAGCCTGACCAGAAACTCCGGTCTGAGCTGCGGCAGCCCTTTGCTGAGAATGGTGAAGAGCAGCCAGAAGATCAGCAGCATAACCAGTGCACCCAGTGCATAGAAGCCGAATGTTGCTATCTTATTGTTACGCCGGGAGCGCGCAGTATGACGGTTACGTGTTAAGTTCATTACGCGTCCCCCCTTTTCCGGCCGAGCACACGGATAATAAGAATCAGGACGAAGGAGATCAGCAGCAGCAGGAATGCCATCATATGCAGCGCGTAGTTCCAGGTCGATTCAAATTCGACGTTTGAAATCTGCATCACAATGTTGCTGGTCAGAACGGAGGACGGGGTGAACAGGCTTTTAGCCAGCTGCGGCGTATTGCCGATGACCATAACCACCGCCATTGTCTCACCGACTGCACGGGTCATGCCAAGGATAACCGCCGAGATAATCCCCCGCTTGGCCGCCGGCAATACAACCCGCATAATGACCTGCAGGCGGGTGGAGCCGAGGGCATAGGCCGCATCACGGAACTTGCGCGGAACCGCCACAATCGCATCATCACTGATCCGGCAGATCGTCGGCAGGACCATCAGAGCCAGAACCAGCGCAGCCGCAAGTACCCCGTCGCCAAGCCCTTCACCGCTGATTCTGCGCAGGAAAGGCAGCAGTACGGTGAGGCCAAGATAGCCGTATACTATAGAAGGAATACCGACAAGCAGGTCGAGCACGGGACGGATAAAGCTTTTCATCCACTTGGGGGCGATCTCCGCACAGAGCACAGCCATCCCGACAGAGACAGGCACTGCAATCAGCAGGGTAAGCGCAGTCAGTATCAATGTATTTACTATAAAGGCCGCTGCACCAAAAACCTCCTCCTCCGGTGTCCAGTTAAAGGACAGGAAGAACTCGGCCGGAGAGACATCCCCGAATAGCAGCAGCGCTGTTTTTCCGATGAATACAATGACAAGTCCAAGCACGAGACAGAGCGCCAGGATGCTAAAAAAGAAATAATATCGCGATAACCGGTTGCCAAGCAGATGTCTTCTGTGGCGTTTCTCATTAATGATGCTGTGCTCAGCCTTATTTGGCGTTTGGGATGCCAGGCTTTGGACGGGTGCCCCCATACTTTCCCTCCTGTAAGCGGCCAACCCCGAATATTCCGGAGCTGGCCGCTGTTACCGTTCAATATAATGAAGCGTTTGATTAGCCTTTCATTGCTGCAATCGGGATGAATTTAAGCTTTTTGAGTGAGCCGTTCTGGAACTTCTTGCTCTGTACATATTCGATGAATTCCTTGGTCGCGCCGGTCGGCTGGCCCTTGGTCATGTAGTAGCCGTATGCCCAGATCTTATAAGAGCCGTTGATTACGTTATCCGTAGTGGCTGCAATACCATTGTGCTTAACAGCCTTGATATCGCTGCCGGTCACGTAGACAAGGTCGATATAGCCGATAGCGTTCGGAGTAGTGGCAACTGCAGTCTTCATGTCACCGCTGGAGCCGGTTTCCTTGTAGTTCTTTTCTTTCTTCACGATGTCGCCGCCGCCAAGCGCTTTAGCCTGGTAGTTAACGCGAGTTCCGGAACCGAAAGAACGGGTGATTACGACGATGTTGGCGTCCGAACCGCCGACTTCCTTCCAGTTCGTGATTTTACCGGAGAAAATTCCCGCCAGCTGCTCAGTAGTCAGGTTATCTACGCCGACATTCTTATTCACGATAGTGGCAAAAGGAATAACGGCTACCTTGTTCGCTACCTGTCCGTCAAAGGCCTTGAAGCCCGGTACGTCGATGCTGGCATCCCAGTCACAGGCGCCGATGTCGGCGATGCCTTTTTTAACAGCCTGCGGTCCCGTTACGGAGCCTTTGCCGGATGCAGCGATTTTTACCTTAGGGTGCATCTTCTGGAATTCCTTAGCCGCCTGTAAGGTGAGCGGAAGCAGTGCAGTGGAGCCGTTGATGGTGATTTTACCCTTGAGGGTGTCGGCTGCAGATGCAATCCCCGCGAATGTTGCTGTCACAGCAATTACTGCTGTCAGAGCGGTTACCGTAAATTTTTTGAAAAGCTTCATGATCTGAATTCTCCTCCCGGCGCTATGCCGTTATATTGTGTGGGCTATGAGGGACGTGTCTTATTTAGTCAGCTGCAGCGCTTTACCGCCCTGGATCAGCAGGACTTTACCGTCCGATACTACTGCCAGCTTACTGCCGTCATGGGACACCGCAACCTCGGATACATCTTCAGCTGTCTGGAACAGCACGGTTTTATTACCGCTTGCGTCAATGGAATAGATAGTAGTGCTTCCGTCAGCTGCCACTCCGGATACAACCAGACCTGTAGCTACGCCGGCAGACCAGGTTGCTTCCGTATCAAGGGTGATGTTAGTAATCGCTCCGTCTGCGCTGATGGATTTCAGGGTGTTAGCCGCATTTCCTTCAGCGTCTGCACTCAGATAGACTACGCCGCCGTTCGCAAGAATTTCAGGGTACAGCTTGTTGTCGAGCTCTGTAGTCAATGCTTTTGGCTTAGCATCCTTAGTTGCGAGATCCAGCTTGTAGAGCTGCTCTCCGGCTTTGCTGTAATCTACGGTCAGGGAATCTTCGGTGCTGTCGGCATCATTTTTGGCAACGCCGGTTACATTGACAATGTAGACTACGCTTTTTGCATCGGAAGCAAGGCGGAGTTCGGATTTGTTCTCCACTTTATCTTCGAGCACAGCTTTTACTGTTCCGGTTTCAACTGAGATCTGGGCAATCTTCTCCTGCTTGTCGCCTTGGATGAAGTAGATTGTTTTGTTGTCCTGCGACCAGACCAGGTCTGTCTTCACGCTTGTATCGGTACCAAGTGAGGAGATCGCGCCGCTCGACAGGTTGATCAGCTTCAGCTGGCCTGTCTCATCAGTGAATGCGCCCCACTGCTGATCAGCGGAAACGGCGAAATCCAGTGCACTCTCATTGGAAGAAAACACTTCATAATCGCCCGGATATGCGCTGAACTTGAGCAGCTGCGCTGTTTCGGAATCACTCTTGTTCGCAATGATGCTGCCGTCTGCTGTCCAGTGCAAAGTATCAAACTGGCCTTCCGGACGGGCAAAGCTCATAATTTCAAGGCCTTCAGCCGAAAGCTCACCGCCAAGCGCGGTTACGAGCTTAGTCAGCTCTACATATACTTTTCCGTTATATACAACAGGCGCTACCGTAAACTGCTGGGCTGCACCATCTACTACATAGCTTTTGGAGCCTGTTTGAAGCTGCACCGTATGTAATCCTTTGCTGTCGTTCAGTTCAAAGCCGCCGTTTGTAAGAATCAGCTTGGCCCCAAGCTCGCCGGCAACCTGGCTTAAGGAATACAGCTTATAACCGCTGCTGTCGATTGTGCTGAACTGGGCCGGATTGCTGTTCACAGTCCAAGTAGCTGTTCCTGTCTTGACTGTACTGGCGACGGCTGCGGCACTAGCGCTGCCCGCTCCTGAAATACTGCCCGCCACACCTGTTACAAGAAGTGCAGAAGCCAAAGCCGCGCTGAACCATTTACTATTTCTCAATTAGATTCACCCTTTTCCTATAGGTAACTGCTACTGTTATTTTCTTCTATCAGTGTGAATTCTGTTCAAGAGGATTGTTCGGCGATTATTAACTAACGCAAAAAAACCAGCCCCGAATGGGCTGGGGATAGCTCTTTGGTAAACGCTATGTAAAAACTCCCGCAATAAATTCAATAGAGAGACATGCAGGCCTCTTCCAGCCTTGCACAGCTGCTATATTTCCATATAAAAGCCTGCAGTCAGGCGCCTCCTGAGAGCGGTCAGTTTTCAATCCAGGTTACGATAATTTCGGCCCCTCCGGGGTTCGCTGCTGAGCTGCTGCCGATAATGGAGTAGGAGTAGCTGCCCGCCGCTTTACCGCTGATAAGGAGGTTATTCTTGTCCATAATCTGCGTTCCGCTCTCCAGTGACTTCCCCGCAACATATTTCATATAGGTGGTTCCCAGCGCTGCTATCGTCTGCTCGGTTTCGTAGATCAGCATCGAAGACTTCTTGCCGTCCACCTGTGCTCCTTCCGTATACGTAATGCCTGCACCCTCGGGAATTGGCAGATCGCCCGGAAAATACTGCGGATCAGGGAGCTGCTCCTCGGCCAGTGTATGAAAATGCCGGTTCTCTGCATCCCCGCCCTCCATCCGGCTGCAAGCACTCAGGCTTAAGCTGGCGGCCAGCACTACAAGCAAAGGAAATACTGGTTTCTTGATAACCATCGGCGGAATCCTCCTGTCGGCAATGGGAGTGAGGGAAATAAGGTGCGATTGGTGGTGTGGTTAGGGAATGTGTTGTGGACCATATGTAGAGATATATAGAATGTAGAGATATATAGAATGTAGAGATATATAGAATGTTGAGATATATAGAATAGAGTATATAGTGATATATAGAGTATATAGAGATATATAGAGTATAGAGTATATAGTGATATATAGAGTATATAGAGATATATAGTGATATAGTGATACATAGAGTATATAGAAATGTTTAACCTTTTTGGCAGCAGGGTAAACCAAATACTGCAAATTTTAATTAAAACACATACGTAAGTGTAAATCCAAAGGGCAATGTGCTTAAACAAACTGGAGGCTTATACTGGACAATTGCTTAAACCAACCAGAGGCACTTTTGCCTTTGATTTGCCTGTTCCGCCTGTCTGCGGCGGAATCAAAGGCACTTTTGCCTTTGATTTGCCTGTTCCGGCCGTCTGCGGCGGAATTAGAGGCACTTTTGCCTTGGATTTGCCTGTTCCGGCCGTCTGCGGCGGAATCAAAGGCACTTTTGCCTTTGATTTGCCCATTCCGCCTGTCTGCGGCGGAATCAGAGGCATTTTTGCCTTGGATTTGTTCGCATTCCACTCTCCATCAAATAATGATTTACCTTTTACACATTACGCAATACAATAATGAGTGAGTACTCACTCATTATATAATGAATCGAGGAGATCAATATGAATCAGGAACAGCCGGTTATTTCTGTTACCCGTGTCAGCAGGGCATTTGGCAGCAAAACTGTGCTTAAGGATATCAGCCTTCAGGTGAACCGCGCAGAGACGTTCGGGCTGCTGGGCCCGTCCGGTTCGGGCAAGACTACATTGGTTAAGCTGCTGACCGGTATCGACGAGGTCAGCTCGGGTGAGGTGCAGGTTATGGGCGTCAGGATGCCCAAGCTAACGATGCTGCAGCAGATCGGCTATATGGCCCAGTCGGATGCTTTATACACGGAGCTGAGCGCGAAGGAGAATCTGGAGTTCTTCGCCGCCCTCTACGGGCTGCGAGGCGGAAACCGCACGCGGAGGATCGGCGATGTAATGGAGCTGGTCAACCTGCAGGAGCACCTGCGCAAGCGGGTGGACCAGTATTCCGGCGGGATGAAGCGCAGGCTGTCGCTGGCGATTGCACTGCTGCATGAGCCTCCGCTGCTTATTCTTGATGAGCCAACCGTAGGGATTGACCCGCTGCTGCGCCAGTCGATCTGGAAGGAGCTGCGCTCGCTGAACAACCAGGGAACCACGATCGTCCTGACTACTCACGTCATGGATGAGGCTGAAAAATGCGACCGGCTCGGCATGATCCGGGACGGCAAGCTGCTGGCGGCAGATACTCCGGCAGGATTAATGCAGGCGACCGGCTCGGCAACGATTGAGGAAGCCTTTGTAACCTATGGAGGTGGCCGCAAATGAGAATCCGGGCCATAACTCTGCGTATTCTGCGGCAGTTCATTCATGATAAACGGACGATGGCACTGATGTTCATCGCCCCTCTGCTCGTGCTCAGCCTGATGAGCCTTGTCTTTAACAGTAATGCCTACAAACCGAATATCGGCGTGAGCGGAGCCGCAGCTGTCTTCAGCCCCGCGCTGGAGGCACAGGACGCTGCTGTAACAAGCTTCACCACAACTGAGCAAGGCGAAGCTGCGCTGCGTGACAGCAGTATTGATGCCTTCGTCACCGTTGAAGGAAACGCGCCCTCCGTAATCCTGGAAGGCAGTAACCCGGCCGCTACCCGTGCAGCCATGCAGGTCCTGCGGGAAGCGGTTCTGCAGTTGCAGCCGGCCGCCTCCGTTACAGGACTGATCCAGCCGTCAGTCAGCTATATGTATGGTGCTGAGGATATGACGACGATCGACCGGTTTGGGCCGATTATGATCGGCGTGTTTGTGTTCTTTTTCGTCTTCCTGATCGCCGGTGTCTCCTTCCTGCGGGAGCGGACGACCGGTACGCTGGAACGCCTGCTCTCCACTCCGCTGAAGCGCTGGGAGATTGTGCTTGGGTATGTCGGCGGCTTCGGGATTTTCACAGTTGTCCAGGCGCTGCTGATCTCCTGGTTCTCGGTCCATATGCTTGGCATTATGATGGCCGGCAGCTTCGGCTACGTCCTGCTCATTACGCTGCTACTGGCCATCACGGCGCTCACGCTTGGCACGCTGCTCTCGGCATTCGCCGGCAATGAGCTGCAGATGATCCAGTTCATTCCGCTGGTCATTGTACCGCAGATATTTTTGAGCGGGCTGTTTCCGCTGGATACACTGCCGCTGTGGCTGCAGCGGACCGGTCTGGCGACACCTATCTATTACGGTGCCCAGGCGCTGATGGATATCATGATCCGCGGCAAAGGCTGGAGCTCTATCGCTCTGGATGCCTATGTACTGGTCGGCTTCTCCCTGCTGTTCATGGTGCTTAACGTGCTGGCCCTGCGCAAGCACCGCAGAATGTAGCTCCTATGTCCCTTAAATAAGCGGGCGTGTTACTATAGACGGAAGAGCAACCATTTTTGGAGGACCAGACGATGAAGAAAGAGAATGCGGAGCAGCGTGAAAAAGAGCAATGGATTGAAGAGTTTATGGCCCTCAAGGATGAGGGGCAGATGACGCCGAAGCAGATCTCCATTCTGGAAGCGGCTGTTGAGATTTTTTCCGATAAAGGATTTTCGGCGGCATCCACCAGTGAAATCGCCCAAAAGGCCGGTGTAGCTGAGGGGACAATTTTCCGCTATTACAAAACCAAAAAAGACCTGCTCCTGTCCATAGTCGGCCCGGCAATGAGCCAGATGATCGCCCCGTTCGTAATGCGTAATTTCAAAGGGGTGCTGGATATGCCGTTTGAGAGCTATGAAGCTTTTTTGCGGGCTTTTATTGTGAACCGGCTGGATTTCGCCCGTAAGAACTTTAAGATTATCCGGATTCTCGTCCAGGAAATCCCCTTTCAGCCTGCACTGCGGGAGCAGTTCGCCGAGAATGTCCTGGGCCAGGTGCTGGAGCGTGTCACTTCAATTACGGAGCATTTCAAGGCTAAAGGTGAGATTATGGATGCCCCTACCCCCGCTATTATCCGGTTCACGATTTCCTCGGTGATCGGTTACCTGCTGGCCCGCCTGCTGCTGATGCCGGAGAAGGACTGGGATGATGAGGAAGAGATCAGTCTGCTGATCAGCTTCATGCTGCACGGGATCGGCGGTCCGGCGCTGCGTGAGCAGTAAGGTCTGCCGTTAATACGGTATTAAAATTACATCTGAAATGCGCGAGCCCTTTAAGCCATTGCGGAGGCAAGTCTTCCATAATGGCTTTTTGCCTGCAGATTAAAGTCTGCCTCTTCCGCTGCGGCCTGCCGCAATCCGCATTGCCCTTTCACCGCGTACACCTGTTCTGGTAAGATGAGTACTATGGACATTCATGATGCGTGATCCAGAACGAAGTAAGGAAGTGAACTTAATTATGGGATATTATGTGCCGGAGCGGGTAATACGGCTGCTGTGCGGCAATGAGGCGCTGGATAAGGGCCGTGCTTATTACGATGCCGGCAGAGTCCGGCTGACTTATATAGAGAACAATAACAAGCTTGAATACTCCATTTACCGTGCAGAGATTCAAGGACTGGAGAGCTATGAGGCAGCGCTGACCATTGATGCCGACGGGGATGTGAATGCGGAATGTACATGCCCTGCCTATTATCACGGCGGTGCCTTCTGCCGGCATATCGCAGCAGGGCTGGTAGGCATTCTCCGGCTGGAGGAAGATGAGTTGGGCGCTGAAGATGAAGACCCGGCTTCGCATGAGCCTGACCGGCCTTCTGTGGAACCCGGCATGCTTACCCCGCGCAACACTCCAGCCGGCAGCTCCGGTATTGCTGAACGCACCGGGGACCGCCAGCTGGTAAGCGGTATGCTGGAGGTGTTCGCAGACGGCAGCGGCAACAGCAGCCGCCACCGCCCCAGCGTTACGGGAAGCTACTCGGATCTCCGCACCCCGCTTCAGGTGGAGTTCATCTGCAAGCCGGTGACGATCAGCCACCGCACTCAAATGCTTGGCATTGAGCTCAAGGTCGGGCCTAAGCGCCTTTACATTGTGCAAAAGATCAGAACCTTCCTGGACCGCGTGCAGCGCCGAGAGCCCTTTGAGTTCTCCAGCCATTTCAGCTATGATCCCGCCCTGCATTCGTTTGACAAAGAGGACAACGCGGTGCTGCTGAAGCTGATTGAAGTATCAGCCAATGAACAGCTGTACCGGGCCGGCGTGAATCCCTATGCTCCGCAATCCGGCGGAATGGGCGGAGACCGTGTGCTGGCAGTTCCGCCGGTATTCTGGGAAGCGCTGCTTCCGTCATTGCTCGCAGCCCCCTCCGCCTATCTGCAGCAGGGGGATCTGATTATGGAGAAGCTGCAGCTGTCCACTGAGGCACCTCCGCTCGAGTTCGCGTTTGACCAGGCGCCCGGGGAAGGCTACCGGCTGGATATCCAGGGTATAGCAGAGATTACGGTGCTTGAGGATTACGGTCTGGTATTGTCCGGCGGCAGGCTGCTGAAGCTGGGACCAGAGGAATGCCGCCGGCTGTCTGAGCTGAAGCGGATGCTGGCAGCCGCACGCAAGGATGGACTTGCCATTGCCCCTGAGCAGATGGAGCCTTTCATGGAGCAGGTTATTCCCGGGCTCAAGAAGCTGGGCCGCGTGCAGATTGCCGAAGCTATTGCCGGCCGGATAGTCCAGACTCAGCTCCAGGCACGGCTGTATCTCGACCGGGTAAGGGACCGGCTGCTTGCCGGCCTGGAGTTCCAGTATGGAGGCATTGTGATTAATCCGCTGGAGGAGGACAGCCGCAGCCGGGGCAGCGAGGTGATCCTGATGCGTGACGGGGAGGCTGAGCGGCGGATTCTCGGGCTGATGGAGCATGAATCCTTTGTCCGGACAGAAGGCGGCTATATTATGAGCAATGAAGAAGGGGAATATGACTTTCTCTATCACACGATTCCGCTTCTGGAGCCGCTGCTTCAGGTATATGCCACCACTGCCGTCAAAGCCAGAATTGCCGCCGACACCTACATTCCCAAGGCTGTATTGACGTGGAACGAAAAAACCGACTGGCTGGAATTCAAGTTTGCAATGCAGGGCATACCGGAGAGCGAGGTTGTACAGATTCTGGAGGCGCTGCGTGAAAAGCGCAGATATTACCGGCTTCCGGACGGTGCGCTGCTGCCGCTGGAGAGTGCAGAGCTGCTGCAGATTATCGAGTTCATGAACGAGCTCGGGGTCAATAGTGTGCCTTTTACAAAGCCCCAGTTCTCACTGCCATTAATTCAAGGCCTGCAGCTCAATCCTGATGCTAAGCATGGCGATGCCGTTACCATCGGGCGCTCCTTCCGGCGGCTGATGGCTAATATGGCCAGTCCTGAGAATCTCGATTTCCCGCTGCCGGACAGCCTTGCCCCCGTGCTACGTGACTATCAGCAGTTCGGGTTCCAGTGGATGAAGACGCTGGCCCACTACCGGTTCGGCGGCATTCTGGCTGACGATATGGGACTCGGCAAAACACTGCAGAGCATCGCCTTCCTGCTCTCTGAGCTGCCGGATATCCGCAAGGGGGGCAAGCCGGCCCTGATCGTCGCGCCTGCTTCACTGCTGTACAACTGGCGGAATGAGCTGCAGCGGTTCGCACCCGAGATCCAGGCGGTCATTGCTGACGGTAATCGGAGTGAGCGCAGCAAAGCGGTACGCAGCGGTTCTGACACTGACGTCATTATTACCTCGTATCCGCTGCTGCGGCGGGATGTTGAGCGTTATGCGCGGCTGTCGTTCCACACGCTGATTCTCGACGAGGCGCAAATGATCAAGAACCACGCTACCCAGACCGCGCAGGCGGTAAAAATATTGCAGGCCCGCTACCGGTTCGCCCTTACCGGAACGCCGGTAGAGAATGCGCTGGAGGATCTGTGGTCCATTTACAGTGTGGTCTTCCCCGGGCTGTTCCCCGGCAAAAAGGCGTTCCATGATCTGCCGCACGAAACGGTCGCCAAGCGGACCCGCCCGTTCCTGCTGCGCCGTCTAAAGAGCGATGTACTCAAGGAGCTGCCGGATAAAATCGAATCGCTGCATGCCTCCGAGCTGCTGCCAGAGCAGAAAAAGCTGTACGTCGCTTATCTCGCCAGACTGCGGAAGGAGGCGCTGAAGCATCTCGACAACGAGGGCTTCGGCCACGGCCGGATCAAGGTGCTCGCCGGGATTACCCGGCTGCGCCAGCTCTGCTGCCATCCCGCCCTGTTCGTCGAGGACTATGCCGGCGGCTCGGCCAAATTCGACCAGCTGCTGGAAATTATTGAGGAATGCCGCAGCTCCGGCAAGCGGATGCTGATCTTCTCCCAGTTCACGGAGATGCTCGGCATGATTGGACGGGAGCTTGCGCTGCAGGGCGTCCGGCATTTTTATCTGGACGGCAAGACGCCGGCGGCTCAGCGTGTGGAGCTGTGCAGCCGGTTCAACGAAGGTGAAGGCGACCTGTTTCTTGTGTCCTTAAAAGCCGGCGGCACCGGCCTCAACCTGACTGGAGCAGACACCGTGATCCTCTACGATCTGTGGTGGAATCCGGCCGTTGAGCAGCAGGCAGCCGACCGGGCCCACCGGATCGGGCAGAAAAAGGTCGTGCAGGTCATCCGGCTGGTCGCCCAAGGAACGGTGGAGGACAAGATGTACGAGCTGCAGCAGAAGAAAAAAAATCTGATCGAGGAGGTTATCCAGCCCGGGGCAGAGGCTCTGTCCGCCCTGACCGAGCAGGACATCCGCGACATTCTGATGCTCTAGCTCTATTACAGGTTTGGTAGTCGAGTGGAAAATAAAGTATAATAACAGGGATTGTTACTGCTTAAGCAGCAGGCCGTCCGGCCTTCTGCCGCTTCTCTCTTAATGGTTTTATACTATTCTACCGGAGGTGCATTAACATGAGCTTTACCCTGGAACTTGGATCTTCCGCTCCTGACTTCAGCCTGAAGGCAACAGACGGCCAGACCTATTCACTGGACAGCTTCGCCACGGCAAAAGCACTGGTTATCTTCTTCACCTGCAATCATTGTCCGTTCGTCGTCGGATCAGATGAAGTCACACGCCAGACAGCGGAAAAATACCGCGAGCACGGCGTAGCTTTTGCCGGCATTAATGCCAACAGTGAAGCTACCCATCCCAACGATTCCTTTGAGCATATGGTGGTCCGGATGGAAGACCAGAAATTCCCGTGGCTCTATCTCCGAGACGGGACGCAGGACACTGCACGGGCTTACGGTGCGCTGCGCACGCCGCATTTCTTTGTTTTTGATCAGGACCGCAAGCTGGTCTACACCGGCCGCGGCGTCGATAATCCGCGTGAGACGGACAAAATGACCGTTAACGACCTGGATAATGCGCTGTCGGAGCTGCTCGCCGGACAAGCGGTAAGCACGCCGCTGACCAATCCGATTGGCTGCAACGTGAAATGGGACGGCCAGGATGCGCATTGGATGCCTGCTGAGGCTTGTGATTTGGTATAAATCTTTGAGTTAACCGGGTCCGCGTGCGGCCCGGTTTTTGTGTGTTAATGGGATTTTTCCCTCTAATCCAGAGGTTCAGCCCCGGTTTTGCTGTGATTAGTGGGATTTTTCCCTCTAATCGAAATTTTACCGGCATGGCTCCGCCGGCATCATTAACAAAAGAGGGACTTCTTCAGCCTGCGGCTGTGAAGTCCCTCTTTTGTATTAGTTAGTCGGCCAAACCCGTTGTTTAGACGATAGTCAGACCGCCGCTTGCGTATCCAGCGACAGTAGAAGCTATATCAAGACCGGCTGTAACTGACGACGAGAAGACCATTAGCAGACGGTCACCTGCAGCAACCGGAATGCTGAGCCCGGAGGTAAGGCCGCTGCTGATGGTACCCAGTGAGAGGACACCGGTTAATGGCGGAGCAAGCGTAACCAGCGCACCCGGTATAGCAGTAAAGGTATTATCCGGCGTTGCCGAACGGAATAACTGAGCCGTTATTGTAACTGTAGAGCCTACCAGTGACAATGCAGCTGTTGTGCTAAAATAACCCGCCAGGGAAGTAATTGTACCCGCACGAGGTGCAGAGAAGGCAAAGTTTAGCAGTGTGCCTGCTGCACCTGTGAGGTCAATAACCCCGCCGGTAATGGTTACACCGGTCGTACTGTTGCCAAAGCCGACCAAGCTGGAAGTATTCAGCAGACCGCCAATTACAGTAGTCAATGCAGCCGGAAGTCCGGATGCGTAAGGGATAATAGCGCCGGATCCGCTTGGCCCGGTAGCACCAGTCGCTCCCGCCGTGCCCGTTGCTCCCGTAACCCCAGTCGCTCCTGCTGTGCCTGTCGCACCTGTAACCCCAGTCGCTCCTGCCGTGCCTGTAGCTCCCGTAACCCCAGTCGCTCCTGCTATGCCCGTTGCTCCCGTAACCCCAGTCGCGCCCGCTGTGCCTGTCGCACCCGTTACCCCAGTCGCTCCTGCCGTGCCTGTCGCTCCCGTAACCCCAGTCGCTCCTGCTGTGCCTGTCGCTCCCGTAACCCCAGTCGCTCCCGCTGCACCCGTTGCGCCAGTTTCGCCAGTTGCACCGCCGCCTGTACCGGTCGGTCCTGTTGCCCCTGCCGGCCCGGTGGCACCTGTAACGCCGACGACTTCGCCCATAAGCTCAGCTGATACGAGACGGTGGGCAGTTACCAGTGCACCTGTGCTGCTTTTGCCCCACAAAGAGATCTGAATCGGATCATCCGGCGGGCTGGTAGGCGTAACGAACAAAAATTCAAACCCATCCAGATCCGCATAATAGTTGTTCGTAATCACCTGGTTCGGGTCCACAGTGAGCGTCTCGCTGACATACAGGTTTCTAACACCGCCTAGCAGATAGTAACCCTGTACAAGCACGTTAGAAGCCACACTGCTGCTGCGGTTATCTACGCGGAGCGTTACCTGAGTCGTAGGTCTGACGCCTGCAACCATATTATTCTCTATCGGTCCGGTTGATAAAAAGCTCATCTGTATAACACTCCTTTACCCTTTGATTATTGATTAGTCCAGTATTTCGTGACTCACCACACGGTGGGCTTCAACCAGTTGCCCGTCTGTCTGCTTGCCCCACACCGAGATCCCCAGATCATTCTCCATAATCTCGCCGGTTGTGAAGATAAACTCGTAACCGTCCAAATCTGCAAAATAATTCCGGGTCACCGCTTCATTTGGAGCAACATTAATAACCTCACTCACATACAGATTTCTGATTGTGGTGAAATAATAGCCTTCAATTACAACACTGGCAGCTGTCAGGGAAGAACGGTTGACGATCCGTATAGTTACAAGCTGGGTGGGTCTGACTCCGGACACAGGAGTGTTATCGATCGGTCCTGTTGATAATATTGCCATCCTGTTTCATTCCTCCTTTCCATTCTCCCATCTATGAACTTTGAGCTCTAACTCTAGCGGCGCTTCTAATCAACCGCACAATATAATACTATTCCGGTGCAACACCGGCGGTGTGGACATCAGACAGGCTGCAATCACCGTTATCCCCAAATCCGCATAAGCTGTTCAGAAGGGAAACACATAGACGGCATCTTCAATACAGCGGGATAGCGCTAATGGGAAAAGAGGATTTTGACGGAGAACATTTCGCCGGCGGGCTTTTGCTGGTCATTGTAATTGCACTGCTCATATACGGCTCTACAGATATAAAAGATCTGACGGCAGCACCGGCCTCAGACTAATTTTTTTAACAATCCTCTCTCCCGGCCCTTGCTTTCTTCCGGAAATTCGCTATACTGATAAAAATCCATATGCAATCGATGAACGGGATAGTAGTGTGCCTGATCTAGTCCTCAGCGAGCCGGGAATGGTGGAAACCGGTACAGATCAGCCCATGAAGCGCACCCGGGAGATGGACTTCTGAATGTACAGTAGGAAGCCCCGGCTGAAGACCGTTATCTTATGAGCGGCTAAACAGAGGTTTAGCAACTAGAGTGGTACCGCGAGCGCTAATCAAGCCTTCGTCTCTTTTGAGAGATGAGGGCTTTTTCTTATGCTCAGAGGTTCCGTTTCATGGCTAATGCAGAATTGCGTACGGATGCTTTACCCATTTAGGAGGTCATATTTATGTTAAGCCAGCTTATCAAGAACGTTCTTGAACAAAGTGTACAGCAGGTATTTTCGAAGCACGGGACCGCAGCTGCGGATCAACCCGCCGTTGTGCTTGAGCAGCCGGCCAATTCCGATTTTGGTGACTACTCGACTAACATCGCCATGCAGCTAGCCAGAGTACTGCGTAAAGCACTTATGGCTATTGCGGAGCTGATAACAACAGAAATCAGACATTCAGGAGATTTGGACGGGCTGTTCGCCAAAATCGACATCGCCGCTCCCGGCTTCATTAATCTGTATATCAACTGGCAGGAATGGGCCGGACGAAGCTTTGAACTGCCTGCGGCAGCAGGGGAAAAAGTAATCATTGAGCACACTTCTGTGAACCCGAACAAATCCATGCATGTCGGTCACCTTAGAAACGCCTGTATCGGGGATGCGCTGGTGCGGATTTTGCGGAAAACCGGGTATAACGTCGAGGTCCATAACTATGTGGATGATCTCGGCAACCAGCTGGCGGATACGGTGGTCGGGCTGCTGCATGTACCGCTGGCGGGGGAGCATGTCCGTTTTGGCGATTACTGCTGGGATCTTTATGCCGGTGTGAACAGAGAATACGCCCGGCAGCCGGAGAGTGTGCACAAGCGGACAGAGATTCTGCATGCGCTGGAGGAGGGCAGCGGCAATACAGCCTGGCTGGGCAACCTGGTCGCTGAGCGGATTGTCCGCGAGCATGTCGCAGAGATGAAGGGCTTCGGCATCCGCTATGATCTGCTGGTTTGGGAGAGCAGCATTCTGAGGGAGGGCTTTTGGGCTTCGGCCTTTGCTCTCTTGGAGCAGACGGAGGTATTCGTGCAGGAAACAGAAGGCAAGCTGGCGGGCTGCTGGATTCTCAAGCAGGCTGCGGGAGAGCATACGGACGGGTCTGATGCAGAGGAGCATCATAAGGATAAGGTGCTGGTGCGCTCCAACGGGATTTTGACCTATACAGCCAAGGATATCGCTTATCATCTCTGGAAATTCGGGCTGCTGGATAAAGACTTCATCTACAGTGAGTTTAACAGCGGGGTATGGACTACGGGCTTAACCGGGGACAAGCGGGCTTTTGGCTCGGCGGACCGGGTCGTCAATGTTATCGACTACAGACAGGAGTATCCGCAGGCGATGGTCAAACAGGCACTGGAGGTGCTGGGATTCACGAAGCAGGCCGAGAACCTGCATCATGTGAGCTATGGCGTCGTTTCCCTCAGTCCGGCTTCAGCAGCGGAGCTTGGCATTGACATTTCAGAAGGCAAAGCCTCCTACGCCATGTCCGGCCGCCAGGGTATCGGCATCAGGGTGACCGAGCTGGTGCAGCTGATGGAGAATACAATTGAAGCCACCCGTTCTGACAAAAGCGGCCTGTCCAGCCGGCTCATCGCCACCGCTGCCATCCGTTATTATCTGCTGCGTTTTAATCTGGGGACGGAGATTATCTTCGACTTCAAGCAGGCGACCGAGATTTCCGGCAACACAGGCGTGTACCTGATGTACACCTATGCGCGTGCAGGCAGTGTGCTTAGTAAAGGTTCGGCGGCTGCGGGAGACCCAATGGATTCGGGGATAAAAGCTAAGCTGAGTGTGGTGAATGCAAACGCCTCTGCCGACAAGGCTGAGCTAAGTGCAGCTACCCATCCGTCTGCAGAAAATCCTAATCCCAATGCGGATGCCTACCTTTCTGCGGGAAAATCCAATCCCAATGCGGATGCAGCACCCGTCCTCCCCGCCTTCCCGGCAGAGCTGCAAAAAGCCGAGCTCGCCCTCCTGAGGCATCTCAGTAATTGGCAGGACACACTCTACAGTGCAAGTGTTCAGCTGACGCCGAATACGGTCTGTACTTATGCGCATACGCTGGCTTCGCTGTTCAACAATTTTTATTCTGCCTGCCCGATTCTAAAAGGCGAGACACAGTCCGTCGCCTTCCGTCTCTGGCTTACGCAAAGATTCCAGACAACGCTCGGCGAGGTGCTGGAGGTGCTCGGCCTGCCGCAGCCGGAGCGGATGTAGAGACGGCGGCAGTTAATTATGGCCTGGCTGCCATTGCTCAGCTGACAGCGGCTT
>NZ_CCDG010000021.1 GCF_000723885.1 Paenibacillus camerounensis | reverse complement strand
CCTAAACATTGAACCGGGAGTGAAGATTCATGAAAAAGCTGATTCCTTCGGCGTTGACACTGGCCAATCTGCTGGCCGGATTCCTCGCTATATTATGCATTTACAAACAACACCTGCCCGCAGCCATGCTGCTGATCGGGCTTGGAATGATCTGCGATTTCTTCGACGGCTTCTGCGCGAGAAAGCTGGATGCCGCATCAGAGCTGGGCAAGGAGCTGGACTCCCTGGCTGATCTGGTGACATTCGGTATAGCGCCAGCCGCTCTTATCTATGCTGCTTCGCTTAATGAAATCCGCGTAGCCGGTGCCATGGGCTGCCTTATTTTTGTCTGCTGCAGTGCGCTGCGGCTGGCACGCTTCAATACCGGACAGAGTCATGTGCCCGGCTTCATCGGAATGCCGACCCCAATGGCAGCTATGGCCGTATTACTGCTCACTGTAATTCCGTCGGCGTCTGCCGCTGTCATCGGAATGCCGGTAGTCGGAGCGCTGATGATCAGCCGGCTGGCTTTTCCCAGCCTCAAAAAAATGAAGCCTGAGCCGGCCGAGGACTGCTGATGGATAACGTGATGCTGTTCCTGACAGAATATGGCTATACAGCGATTTACGGACTGCTGGCACTGGGAATTATCGGATTACCCGTTCCCGATGAGCTGCTTATGACTGGTGTCGGTTATTTAACAGCCATCGGAACCTTGAAGCTGCCTTATGCCCTGCTGTTCAGCTTCATGGGCGCTCTGAGCGGAATGATGATCAGCTACCTGATCGGACGTAAGGCAGGGCGGCCGCTGCTTGACCGCTATGGAAAATGGGTGGGCCTGAAGCCGCAGCGGATTGCCAAGGTAGAAGGCTGGATGAACCGCTATGGCCGGCTGTCCCTGATATTCGGCTATTTCATTCCGGGCTTTAGACATGTCACCTGCTACATGTGCGGAATCAGCCGGATGCCGCTACGGAAATACAGTTTATTTGCAGCAATCGGCGCCCTGGTATGGTGTCTGTTTTTTATCATTACAGGTAAAATATTGGGACATGCAAGTCTTTGAACCCGGAAGAAGGGAGGGCGGTTCTTTGTCGAAGAAAGTCCTGATTGTTGAAGATGAAGTACGGATCCGTGAGCTCATCACGGATTATTTTGCCGCGAAGCAATGGCTTGTTGTCCAGGCTGCTGACGGCAGTGAAGGGATGCATGCTTTTGAAACTGAGATCCCGGATCTTGTGATTCTGGATCTGATGATGCCGGAGATGGACGGATGGGAGCTATGCCGCAGAATCCGGCAGACCTCGGGCGTGCCCATCATTATCCTGACCGCAGTGTCCGGTGCTGAACGGCAGATTGAAGGGTATGAGCTGGGAGCCGATGATTACGTGACCAAGCCCTTCAGCCCCAAGGTACTGGTATCCAAGGCGGAAGTGCTGATGCGCAGAGTAGACGGCAACCTGGTATCGGCAACACATACGCCTATCAGCTCCGGCGTTCAGCTGAACAACCGCAGCCATGGACTGGAGCGTGAAGGCGAAACCTTTGATTTGACCCCCAAGGAATACGGCATACTGCAGCTGCTGCTGCGCAACCGGGGGATCATCATGTCGCGCGATGCCATTCTGGCCTATATCTGGGGAGCGGAATATGAAGGAGATGTGCGCGTTGTCGATACACATATCAAAAAGCTGAGAGGCAAAATGGGCCCAGCAGCAGACAGCATACGGACTGTATTCGGCATAGGCTACACCTATGAGGACAAGCCATGAAAAGAGGCGGAATAACCGCTAAGCTCTTTATTGCTACAGCTGCCACCTTTATTCTATTTTATGTTGTTGTGCTGCTGGCCCAACTGCTGGTCTTCCCGCAATTCTACGAGCACCGCAAAATGGCAAAGCTTGAGCGTGATGCAGCCTATCTAGCTTCTGTCTACCGGAAGAACCCGGAGGAGCTCCGCGCAACAGACTCACCTGTCATGTTACGGATGCGCCGGGAGGATGTGAACTTTGTATTGACCGATTTTGAGGGAAGCAAGGTGGCCAACGACCCGTTCCGCATGCACATTATCCGTGCTGACGGTACAGCGCTCGATGTTTCTCTGATCTATATCTATTTGACATACCGGTCCGAATTTGAACAGCTTAGGCTTGCGCCAGGAGAAGAGGTTACGCTGTACGGTGAAAAAGGCGAGGCAGGGGACAGCGAGGTTTTTTACCCCTACTATATTGCCAAAGCCGGCGGTGAGGAAACACCCGCACAGTCTGCCGGAGATAAAGGGGAGCAAAATGAATACGATGCGATAAAAGGGACGATTGAAACCGTCAGCGTACCCGGGGTGAACAAGCCGGCGCGGCGCTTGGGGCTTCTGTTTCTGGCACTGGATGAATTCTTCCCCTTATCCGACACTTATACCCGGCAGCTGAAAAGAATGGAGCCGGTCGAGCTGGAATGGATTGATACCTTCGGAGGGAACCGGAGCGGTATTCTGATTCAGCCCGTGCCCGGTGATGACGGTGAAATTAATTTGCTGCTGCTGGTAACCTCCCTGCAGGAAATTAAAGAGACCAACAGCGCGTTACGCCTGTTTTTCGCTTATCTGGGAGCCGGCGGGCTCGTGCTGATTGTGCTTCTCTCCATGCTGTATTCCCGTCTGGTCACGCGTCCGCTTCTGATCCTGAATAAGCGGGCGGAGCAGATGAACAGTCTCGATTTCTCAGGAGAGGAGCCTCGTCAGCGTAAGGATGAGCTGGGCAATCTCGCCAATACGCTGTACGAGCTGTCAAGCAAGCTGGGATTGACCTTGGATGAGCTGAGCACGGCCAACATCCGGCTAACCCAAGAGATTGAGCAGAATAAGGAACTGGAGCAGCTGCAGAAGGACTTTTTCGCCAATGCTTCCCATGAGCTAAAGACGCCTCTAAGCATTGTACGCGGGTTCGCGGAAGGCATGCAGGACGGCATCAGCGCGGGCAGACAGGAGCATTACATCAGTGTGATTGTGGAGGAGAGCGAGAAGATGGAGCGGCTTGTTCAGGATATGCTGGAGCTGCTCCGCTTGGATTCGCCGGCAGTTAAGCTGTATAAATCCACAGTATTGCTCAGTGAGCTGACGGATGAAGTGCTTCAGAAGCTTGTCTATCAGATGCGGGAAAAAGAACTCACTGCCCAAGTCGTCATACACGAAGAGAGGGCAGTCCAGGTGGATGCCGGCAAAATGGAGCAGGTAATGGTGAACCTCCTGACCAACGCGATTCGTCATGCGGAAGCAGGCAGTACGATTGAAATCGGTATATCGGGTGCGGAGGGCAGCTGCTGCTATTACATTCACAATAAGGGGGATAGTATCCCGGATCCCTATTTGAAACGGATCTGGGAACGGTTTTTCCGTGCAGAAGCCGCAAGGGACCGCAAGAGCGGAGGAACCGGACTGGGCCTTGCTGTTGTAAAACGAATTCTGGAGCTGCACGAGTGCGGCTATACTGTAGAGAATAAAGACGGCGGCGTGACATTCACTTTAACTTTCAGGTTATAAACCTTGCTAACAACCCTTCTTCTAAAGAAGGGCTTGTTTGCGTTCAAATTAGGGAATTAAAGGTTTTCTCACGATAATCTAGAATATGTAAATTAAGTTGATAATTGCATATCGGCGGATATGAGAAAATGTTGGGAGGTTATGAGTAAAACTATGCGCCATGCAACAAAATGGTTAAAGAGAATCGGCATCCCCCTTGTATTAGCAGGTGCTGTCCTGACCGGCCTGCTGCAGATTAAAGCTCCGGCACCTGCAGATTTGAATGCATCTCCCGATTCGTTCTCGGCGGAACGTGCGATGGAGAAGCTTCAAGTAATTGCAAAGGAACCGCACCCGATTCAGACGCCTGAGCATGATAAGGTTCGCGATTATCTGCTGTCCGAGCTGAAAGGTCTCGGCTTACAGCCGGAAATCCAAAAGCCCTTTGTCTCGAACGTATGGAACGGGGAACGAATTCTCGGATACATCGAAAATATCGTCACGAGAATTCCAGGCACCGATAACAGTAAAGCCGTTATGATTGCAGCCCACTATGATTCTGTAGCCACAGGTCCGGGAGCGGCAGACGATGGTGCCGCAATTGCTGCTATGCTGGAGACAGTGCGTGCATTACAGGTATCCGGTCCGCTGAAAAACGATCTGATCGTGCTGATGACAGATGCCGAGGAACCGGGTATGCTTGGAGCCGAAGCGTTCATGAATGAACATCCATGGGTGAATGACGTTGGACTCGTGTTTAATTTTGAAGCGCGCGGAAACAAAGGCGCATCGTTTATGTTTGAGACAAGCGGGCAGAATGGCTGGATGGTTAAAGAGTTCTTAAAATCAGCTCCACAGCCGCTGGCTTACTCTCTGCTCTATGATGTGTATAAACATATGCCTAACGATACCGACCTGACAAAGTTCCGTGAGGGCGGACTGGCCGGATTAAATTTTGCCTTTGGATCGGGTCTCGACACCTATCACCAGCCAACCGATACTCCGGACAATTTGGATCAGGCCAGCCTGCAGCACCATGGGGAATATATGCTTAGCCTGACCCGGCACTTTGGTAACCTTGATCTGACTCAAGTGGAACAAGAAGACCGTGTCTATTTTAACGTAATCGGCTGGAATGTGGTTAGTTATCCGGAATCTTGGGCTACAGGGTTCACTTTATCAGCTGTATTGTTATTTGTTATAACCCTATTGCACGGGATGCGCAGAAGCCGTATCCGTATGACGGGAACGACAGGCGGATTCCTGATTACACTGCTGTGTCTGGGAATTACATATGGTGTTATTACGCTTTTATGGAATGTAGTTAAGTCTAATTTGCCCCGAGATGAATACATCTCTTTACTGCTGGATTCTCAATTAAGTTTAACCTATCTGTTAGGATTATTGGTCTTGACGTTGTTTATTTCGTTTATCCTAATACGTGTGTTATCACGCTATATCCGTACTGAAAATCTTTGGATGGGTGCATTGTTCCTTTGGCTGTTACTCTGCATTGCCAGCACTGTGTATCTGACAGGCGCCAGTTATATATTCACGTGGCCTCTTATCTTTAGCCTGACCGGTATGAATTTGTCCTTCTTAAGCCGTGAGGGTGAATGGACATGGCTTTCGGCAATATTTGCGTCGGCCGGTTTTTTACTGTTATCACCGATGATCCGGCTTGTGAATGATATGATGACGCTAGATTTAGCAGCATTACTAATGACAGCTTCAGCTTTAGGGCTCACTCTCATATATCCCGTGTTTAGTAGAAGGGTTATTAGCCTTAAATCTTTTCTAAATTTGGAACTTTAACACTATTAATAACGTATTACCATTTAACAGATAAAGGAGGAATCATAATTATGGATGTTGCTGAAAAGAAATGTACTGCATGTGGCGGAAATTCCTTTGTACAAGCTACGGATTTTATCAATCTTCGCCCGCTGGATAAGAAACTGGCAATCGGCTCTGAAAAGGTCTATACGATTTGCTCGGACTGCGGAGAGGTTGCTTCCATAAAAGTGAAGAACCCGGAAAAGCTGTTAAAATAATTGAACAACAAAGATGATACCAATGATGAATCAACTCATTTTTAAATGGGTTGATTTTTTTATGCCCGATTTCCCGGTGACAATCTACTATATTTATTTTGGGGCAAGGAAGTCCAATCTATCATCGAAGTTTCCAATATGATAACGTATAAACCCGAAATGGAGTGATCACAAATGTCGACCATTATAAGCTATGGCTCTCAGGCAAAAATCCCGTTAGACCCGCTTAACACAGCTGTATCGATTGCCGGAATTGTTGGAGCCGGGGCGGGGCTGGCTGCTGTACAAGTTAATCTAAGTCCCGCTAACCCTGCTTCTTTCTCCAGCAGAGTCGAATTGAATGGCAGCTTTAGTGTCACGGCCCTAGCTGACAGCGAATTTTACGTTATAATACGGCGTGCTGGAGTCGATATTTATCGGTCCTTTTTCCGCTTTACTACCCTAACGGATATTCAATTACATGTTCTGTGGGTAGACGGTCCTTATCTGGGAATCCATAACTATGAACTGGTTATTCAAAACGCCAGCACCCTGCCTATCAATCTGTTCGGACCGATAGCATTCACAGCAACTGCTATTGGAGGAGAAGGCGTTATTTAGTTAATACAAGCTGAAAGGTCCTGTCAGTAAATATACTGACAGGACCTTTCACGTTTAGAGGACCACGAGCTGCTGCTGATAAACAGATTACCACCGATATGTTGACAGAAGACTGATTGTAACTTATATTGTTACTTGTAACTACTATAGTTACATTAAAGAAATAGGAGATGCTAATAATGACAAATGAACAGCTTTCATTAATCTATGTATGGGATGCCTATTGCGGATGGTGTTATGGATTCTCAAAAAGCCTGCGCACTTTTCACGAGAATCACCTGGAGCTTCCCGTAAGGGTAGTATCCGGCGGTCTATTTACAGGTGAGCGAAGCCAGCCTCTGACCGCATATCCATATATGCCGGAGGCGAATAACCGGATTAGCCAGCTTACAGGAGCAGTGTTTGGTACCGCCTATGAGCAACTGTTAAAGGAAGGGAGTCTGGTTCTTGACTCAGAAGCGGCCGCTATCGGTTTCTCCGCATTACGTGCGCTTGCTCCTGAATGTGCGCTGGATCTGGCTTCGGCAATGCAGCGGGCATTCTACTTCAATGGCAAAAGCCTAAGTGATGCCGCAACTTATCTTGAGCTTGCAAGCATGTACGGTTTGGATGAGCAGCAGCTCATTGAAGGTCTTACTGCACCAGAGACTATTGCGGAGGCACATGAAGATTTTGAGATCGCCCTTAAGCTTGGAGCAAGAAGCTACCCTACATTGTTATTGCAAAAAGGGGATGAGATCTTCGAGCTGGGCGGAGGTGCCATGACAGCAGACAAGCTGGAAGCCCGATTCGCCGGGTTAATTGCACACCAGTAATTTCCACGCCGGAACCAAATTAGGCTGATGTTAAGGATAGCCGGTTTACCGGATAAATAAACTGCCGGCAGGACTACATATTAATTTATTAGCCCGTGCTTGACTACGGCGAAAAAGACGTTCATACCCGCGGGCCGCCGTGGAGGCTTGAACGTCTTTTACATGTAACCGCACTTTGTTGGTAAGGGATTACGTTACCTTCGCCCCGCGAAGAAACAGGGTTATCAGCTTCTGACCCAGAATCAGAGGAGATTCATATTTATTAAGAACATTCTCACGGTTTCCCATCAGCATCAAGGTCGAGAAGGTCTCGGCCAGGAACATTGGATCTTCTTCACGAAGGAACTGCTGATCCATGGCGAGCCTGAAGTGAACAGCCAACAATTCATGAATATGCTGCTCAGCTTCCCGAATCGCTAATATCTGCTCTGTTTCAAGAAAAGGCTCGGCTTCTCTCATCATCGTCTCAATCTCAGCATGCGGATTCGCTAATATGACTTCAGCCAAACGCACCAAGCCATGCTCCAGATGATCGGCTTCATCCAGCATTTGAGAAGTAACTGCCAGAATATTTTGAAGCATTGTTGTCATAGCAACCTTGAATAGTTCGGGTTTGCTTGCGAAATGATAATAAATAGTCTGTTTGGATACGCCGCAGCGTCGTCCGATCTGCTGAAGCGACACCGATTCATAGCCATATTCCTTAAATAAAGCAGAAGCTGTAGAAATGATAGCCTGGTGAATGGAAATGTTCATGTCAGCCTGCTTGGGCCTGCCCGGCATACGTTTTGCTGATTTCTCTGGCATTGCACACTCTCCTTCATGTTTATATTATGACATTCCCCGGGTATAAGCAAAATCCTCTTGTAATTTTACTCACCGGTAAATATAATTTAATTTGTAGTTAAAATCGTATGAAGTAAAGGTGGTTAACCCTTGAAAACGGCTAAGCGCATGAGCAGATGGAAGAAAATACTGATATGGATAAGCGTGGTCGCCGTTGTCCTTGCAGCCGGCGGGTTTATCTTTCTGGCGTCCGTTACCTACAGCCCTTCAGGGCAGGCTGAAGCCGCAATGCAAAGCGACGCTAAGGTTGTTGTCACTGAGATTAAGCAGGGTTACCGGTTTGAGCCGCAGGGAGGAGAGGCCGTTGAGCCGAATATCATTTTTTATCCTGGAGGACTGGTAGAACCGGAAAGCTACTCTCCCCTCGCCAGAACAATGGCCGAACAAGGACACAGAGTATACATCGCCAAGATGCCGCTGAATTTAGCCATATTCGGTCTAAACAAAGCAGACTCATTTATTGCTGAGCATCCTGATGAAGCTTTTGTGATTGGCGGACACTCGCTGGGGGGCGCTTTTGCATCCCGTTACGCAGCAGATAACTCCGGTAAGCTCGAAGGAATCTTTTACCTGGCGGCTTATGCCGATGACGGCGGAAGCTTAAGCACAACCGGCTTATCCGCTTTGCAAATTACAGGAACATCCGATGGTGTACTTAACAAGGAAGAATGGGAGAAGACCAAAACCAATCTTCCCGCAGACACGACATTCGTTAGTATAGAAGGCGGCAATCACGGACAATTCGGATCATACGGTATGCAAAAAGGTGACAATGTACCAGAAATCACAGGAGATGAGCAGCTTAAGGATGTTGTTCAGGCATTGGATAACTGGTTCAGTACGTTAAACAAGTAATTCCCCTATGGAATGTTGGACAGCAAGCTCAGACAACGGTACTATTTATATTGTACATTACGTCTGATCTCATGCCGGTACATACAGGATTTCGTTAGGGAGGTAAGCATCACATGTCTGAAGTGCATAATCATGAGCATAAATACCGTAAAGATATTATTAATCGGCTGGCTAAGGTAGAGGGACATATCCGTTCTGTCAAAGAAATGACGATCAGCGGACGCCAGTGTCCCGACATTCTGCTGCAGATTGCCGCTGTGCAAAAAGCACTGGATGGAGCAGCTAAGCTGCTGTTGAAGGATCATTTGGAGAATTGTGTGGTAGATGCCGTTCATCATGGCAATGAAGCCCAAGTGATTGCTGAACTGAATGCTGCAATCAACAACTACATCCGTTAATTTCGTCCGAGCCGGCTCACTAGGCGTTAGTTAGGCTCTAAAGTCCAGCAGGTATAATCTGCTGGACTTTTTTTTGGATTAAGGCAGGGCCGATTTGATCATTTGCTGAAATCTAAACTACAATGAGCTTAGAATATGAAGGAATACAGGCTGAAGGGGATGGCATTAACCTATGATTAGATCTTTATATACAAGGGTGGTATTAATCTTCTTGGCCACAGTAATCGGCGGCACCTTTATTTCCTTTTTACTGGCAGCCTGGGTATTGAAAGATAAGCTGAATGAGAACCTGCAGATACCTATGATTTACTTTGGCCGTGATGTTGCCCGGATATATGAAACACTCCCTTTAGACAAAGCAAATGCTTATGTGAAGGGGATGAGCCTTCTGGAAATGTACAACGTCAGGTTTTTTGATGAAACCGGCCAGTACCAGTCCTTCGGAGGGCCTGAGGGATATAAACCGGCTGCAATTACAGAGGCATTATGGAGCAGGGTTCTGAAGGGGAATACGGTTCAGGCAAACCGCGGGGTGGTCAGCACCACACTTGTCGGACTGCCCTTTACAAGTGAAGGGGAAATCAGGGCCATGTTCATAGAGACCATAACACCAACCTCTAACACAGTGGCCGTAGAATTTTTGCTGATTTTCTCAATCTTCACATTGGTAACAGGCAGTCTGGTTATTCTGGTTGCTACCAAGTTTCTCGTGAATCCGATCAAAAAGCTGACGGATGCAACCGTGCATATCGCCAGCGGGAATTTTAATATCAGGCTAAACATTAAGCAGAAGGGGGAGCTGGGCACGCTGGCTCAGAGCTTTGAAAAGATGACATATGATCTGAAGCAGGTCGAACAGATGCGCAGGGATTTTGTATCCAACGTATCCCACGAGGTTCAGTCCCCGCTTACTTCAATTACCGGATATGCCAAAGCGCTGAAACAGATGAACCTCCCGGTCAGCGAGCGGGAACGCTATCTCGATATTATTATCTCTGAAGCGGAACGGATGTCCAAAATGAGCGATAGCCTAATGAAGCTAAGCCTGCTTGAATCACAGTCACAGCAGCTGCAGCCCCGCACCTTCAGCCTCGATGAGCAGATCAGGCGGGTCATTGTGGCGCTTCAGCCGCAATGGTCAGCACGCAGCATCAGCTTTGAGCTTCAGTTAAAGACCTTTCGGATTGAGGCAGATCATGATCTTTTAAATCAGGTCTGGACGAACATTCTCGGCAACAGCATCAAATTCTCTGATGAAGGGGATACCATCACCGTCAGCATCAGACAGGACGGCAGAAATGTTATCGTCCGTATAACCGACACGGGAATCGGTATATCTCCGGAGGACCAGCAGCGCATTTTCGAAAGGTTCTTTAAGGCGGACCGTTCCCATAGCCGCCAGTACGGCGGCAGCGGTATGGGATTAGCTATTGTGAAGCAGATTATTATGCTGCATTCCGGTGATATCCGGGCAGATAGTGAGTCCGGCCGCGGGACAAGCATCATCGTTACGCTGCCCATCCGGCCGCCGGCAGGGCAGGATCATTCAGCCTAAGCATAGTCATCCCTTTCCGAATAGAAGGAGATACATCTTTGAGGTGTATCTCTTCTTTTTTATACCTGTTCATACTCCGTTCATATTGCCGTCACGATGGGGACATATTGTCTAGGTACACTTTATCTATGCCGTTATTATTATGGCTCTACAGATATCAGGACAGGAGAAGATGAACGTGACAGAAAAGACAGACATTAAGAACGGGACCGGAATCCGCAAAAAACGGAGATTATGGTTAAAGATATTGGGAGGCATTGCCGGTGCGCTTGTGTTGTTCATGGGCATTGTATTTTTTGTTCATGTGATCAGTAAGGGAATCGAAAAAAAGAAGATTGAGCCTTACGGCCAGACCGTATCTGTGGACGGCAAGCAAATGAACGTGTACATCCAAGGCAGCGGCGCACAGACCATTGTCCTTCTTCCCGGTCAGGGGACCCCGTCACCAGTGCTTGACTTTAAATTATTGATCGACGAATTGTCTCCAGATTACCGGGTTGTAGCGATAGAGCCCTTCGGATACGGACTTAGCGACACAACGGATAAAGCGCGGACAACGGAGAATATCATCAGCGAAATTCATGAAGCGGTACAGCAGTTGGGTATCGACCGCTACATTCTTATGGGACATTCCATTACCGGACTGTACGCTGTGTCATATGTGAACAGCTACCCTGACGAGGTTCTTGCTTTTGTCGGTATCGACAGCAGTGTTCCGAATCAGCCCGGCATGGATGTCAAATTACCTCTGAAAACGATGCAGTTCATGCAGCAGTCAGGGCTGACGAGATTGCTGCAAAAGGTGAGCGGAGATTCCTATGCGTCGCTTGACTACGATGAGCATACCAAAGAACAGCTGCGTCTCATTACGAATCAAGTCGGGAGCAATACAACATTAATGAACGAGCTAAAGCATCTCGGTTCCAATTTCAAAAACGGAGAGAAGCTGACCTATCCAAACGATCTGCCGCTCCTTCTCTTTGTCCAGTCGAACAACGAACAGAACGACCAGTGGATTCCGCTGCATGAGGCACAAGTCAAACAATCAGCACAGGGCCTTATGATCCCGATGGAAGGCTCCCATTACCTGCATCATACGAAATATAAGGAAATCGCCGCTGACTTTAAAGCGTACATGAAGACAATCCAAACATCCAACTGATCAGGGGCGGCGCAGAGATTGTAGAGCTGCCTGTTGAAATATAATTACATTAGCTGAATAAGCACTTGGATAATATGGAAAACTTCAAACGTAAACCAAGCTGTATGATTTGATTGTCCAGGAGGGTAATTTATGACAACGCAGGATCCGAAGGAGCTTCTAAAAAAAAAACACGAGCTGGATGAGCAAAAAAAACAGTTCACAAATTTTGCACGCAGTGCCAGCGGGCATGGTGAGTCAGAAGCAGGCCAGGAATTTAGCAATGACCGGCTGCCTGATGATCAGAACCGTATGAAATCTGTTGAGAACAGACAAGATTGACTGTAGGCCTCTTCACCATAAAGCCGATCCCTTATTGGGGTCGGCTTTTAAAAATGCTTGTATAGAGGATATTTAATTCAATTAATATACGTATAGATTCTAACCGCCATAAGAACCTGGTCTTCAACCAGTTTTTCTAATGACGATTGTATCCACTTCCCCCATAACATGCTTTCTCAATCCCCCTATAAAATAACGGTATTTTTATGAAAATTAGAGAATTTTCCTCTTCATTCATCCATCCTCCCTTTAATCATCTATGTGAAAAAGTGTTTCATTTATATAAGCTTATACGGAAGCGAAAGCATGTTTAGCCAAAAAATAAAAAAAGGAGATTTTGCTTCTGCTGCTGTGCATCATCGGCTTTCTTCTGTTTAACACAATCACAGCGTTATCTTCAATATATGTACTAACACTTTACCAGCCAAATAGGGAATCTTGAGATGCCCTATTGGCCGGGGCGAGGCTTCGGGCTTGGTTTTACACTGCTTAAAGACCCGGCGGATGCCAATACACCTGAGTCGGTGGGTACGTGGCGGATGGGTGGCACCTATGGTCACTCTTGGTTTGTCGATCCGATAGAGGAACTTAGTGTAGTAGCGTTCACCAATACGGCGCTTGAAGGAATGTCAGGAAGATTTACAACAGAACTGTGCGATTCAATATACAGGGGGATTCGAGGAGTGTAATATACCTGAAGAGATCGGTCTTCAACGAAAAATATAATACGCTCTCATGCCTTGAAGTAAGCGTTTCACGTGAAGGGATTGTCAGAATTCATAACATAAAATATGTCGATCCACTTGGAAATGCTTTTTTATATTGTGTTATGTTTGGATAAAAAGTAATATAATTAAAACCTTTATTCCAGCTATTATTCGATAATTAGTATGTTTTAGTTATAAACAGGAGGTGTTTCGGTCATCTGGGAATGAGATATTGTAACCGGTAGTTTATTGGGTCACGGATAAAGCCGAAGGAGGGGAAGGCACTGTCCAAAGGGAATCCGAATCTGTTTATTGAGCCGGAATGCGAGCACAACAGCCAGCACACCAAGAGCTGTACGAAGTCCGTTCCGGGCGAGTTGACCAAAAGCTGTGCGTTTCAGGGCTCTCAAGCTGTGCTTTTGCCAATAACGGATGCGGCCCATCTCGTTCACGGGACACCGGGCTGTCTGCAGAACAGCTGGGGAATGCTTGAAGCCGGGGCGACTGGAGGACCGCTGTCGAGCCATGGCTTCTCGATGGGGCTCACGGAGATGGACATCATCCACGGAGGCCAGAAGAAGCTGCTGGAAGCGATTCGTTACATCGCTATCACCTATCAGCCTCCATGCATTTTTGTGTATGAGACCTGTATTACGTTCCTGACCTCAGAGGATCTGGAAGCGGTGTGCGTTCAGGCGGAGGACGAATACAAAGTACCGGTTATTCCAATTCATAATGCTGGATTTATCGGCAGCGGGAATATGGGTAACCGCCAGGCGGGGGAAGCGCTATTCAATAAGGTCATCGGAACCGCTGGAATAAGGGGCGAACAACAGACCCCGTATGATGTCAATCTGATCGGGGATTTCCGTTTTTCCCGTGAAGGCCGTAAGATCGAAGCCATGCTCTCCAGCGTGGGAATCAGAGTCATCTCGCAGATTGCCGGCGATTGTTCGTTAGAGGAGCTGCGCTCGGCCCATCTTGCCAAGCTGAATATTCTCATCTGTACTCGGTCAATGGTGACGCTAGCCCGCAGGATGCGGGATTCGTTCGGCATTCCTTATTTTGAAGGATCATTCTGCGGAACAAGAGAAATCCGTTTCTCGCTAAGCCAGCTGTCTTATCATTTTCAGAATGCGGAGCTGGACCAACGGATTCACCGTTATATGCGGAGGGAAGAGGAGCTGCTGCACAAAGAGATTCTCCGCCGTTATAAGCCGCTGAAAGGCAAACGAATTGTATTATTTACCGACGGCATCGAGAGCTGGATCTACATTCCCCTGCTGGTTGAGCTTGGCCTGCGGATCGTTGCGATCGGCACGAACCAGAACGGCCAGGAGGATCTATCGCGGATCAAGGAGCGGATTCGGGAGGATACGGTGCTAATCCACCGCAGCAGCGAAGCGCAAATACTGGAAGCGTACCGTGTACGCAAGGCGGAGCTGATGATCGTAAGCGGACGCAACGCATTCGTCCCGCTTAAGGAGAAGCTGCCATTCATCAACATCGATGAGGCGCTCCATGGCGGGTATGCCGGATATGAAGGTGCACGCAGGCTGGCACAGGACTTGCTGGATACACTTGAGCAGCCGGTCTGGTCAATGATTCGCCGCAGCTCGCCGTGGGAGGTAGAGAGTTATGGCTCGAGTGAATAATGAGATACCGCCGGCCAAGCCGTGGCCGATTAACCCGCTGCGGGTCAGTCAGGCAGTGGGCGGGGTACTGGCGCTGCAGGGCATTTACCGCTCGGTCCCGGTGCTTCACGGTGCGGAGGGATGCACCGAATCCGTGAAGCAGTCCTTGGCCCGTCATTTCCGAGAGCCTATCTCTGTGCAGAACATTGCGATTCATGAGCAAAATCTGATCTTCGGCGGGTCTCAGAGCATCCACGACATGCTGCAGCATGTAACAAGCGAATATCAGCCTGATGTCATCGCCCTGATCGGCACCTCACTTACCGAAGTCGTCGGTGAGGATCTGCTCGGAGCAGTGGAAGCCTATTATAAGCTGCACAAGGAGCGGTTTCATGACAGGCTGCTGCTGGGACTCTATTTGCCCGATTATGAAGGCTCCCTGGAGTCGGGGTACGCGCAGACGGTATACTGTGTGCTGCAAAAGCTGCTGCGCAGCAGCGGACGGCGCTCCCGCAGCCGCAAGCGCACCTCACGCATCAATCTGCTGCCCGGTTCGCATCTCACGCCGGGGGATGTGATGGAGCTGAAGGAGATGATCGCTTCCTTCGGCATCGAGGTTATCGTGCTGCCCGACTTATCTTCTTCGCTGACCGGGCATCTGATGACCGGCTACACCCCGCTGACGCGGGGCGGTGTGCCGCTCGATTATCTGCGTGAGCTCCCTTCCTCGGCGTACACGATTGTAATCGGACGTTCCATGGAGCCGTGCGCCAGGCTGCTGGAGGAAGAGCTCGGCATCCCGTACCGGCTGTTCCACGGAGTGACCGGATTATGCGAATCGGATGAGCTGATACTGCTACTCCGCCGGCTCAGCGGCAACGAAGGGCCGAACAAATACCGCTGGCAGCGGCAATTTTTACTCGATTGCATGCTGGATACCCGTTCCGCCTTCCGGGGCCGGCATGTTGTCGCTGCGCTTGAAGGCGATCACCTTGTATCTGTCTTTCAGACCTTCAAAGAGATGGGAATCAGGCGCTTTAGCGGTGTTGTGCCGGTACAGTCACCAGCCTTGGAGCTGTTGCCACCCGGCATCAGCGTCGGTGACCTGGATGATCTGGAACGGCTGGCCATGGATGAGGGCGATTTGTGGATCAGCAACTCCTACGGGGCAGAGCGGGCGGAGCAACAGCATACTCCGTATCTGCCTGCCGGCTTCCCGGTATTCAACCGCTTCGGCTCGCCTGCAACGACCAGCGTGGGCTACAGGGGCACAGCGGAGCTGTTATGCCTGTATGCCAATACTTTAATCAGCAAGGAGAGGATGTACCTATGAAGCTGGCGTTTGCCTCTAATCAAGGAGCGACGCTCGACTGCCATTTCGGACAGTGCAGCTCGTTCACGATCTCCGAGCTCGATGAAGCGGGGTACCGCTTGACAGAGCTGCGAGAAGTACCGGAAGCGGCAGCGAGATCGCGCCGCTGCTCGATCAACTACACGAGATGTTGACCACGTCCCGTCCGCGCTGGCTGGTGAACGCCTTCGCCCGTGCGCAGTCGAGGGCAGCCGGAGAGTGACCTTGCCCTAAATACGCACAGACAAGGGGTGCCTTGAGCAGTGTTATACTGCCAATGCATCCCTTTCTATTGTCGTTCTTCAGTTCATGTCCGGCTGATCCGTTCATTGCACCCTTGTGATCTGTGGTAATCCGGTCATGCCAGCCTGCTTTACAATGGTCTGCTTCGCGTCTTACGTAAGCGGCGCAGCCGCAAGCTTGATGCAGCCGGTCGGGCAGCTGTCGATAGCATCCTGCAGATCTGCGAGCAGCTCCCTCGCGATCGCCGTAATGCCGCGGTTGCTGTCTCCCTCGTAAATCACCTCAGCTACTCCATCGTTATCGAGATCAAAAATTTCAGGCGCAGCAGAGCTGCAGGAACCGCAGGCGATACAGCTATCCTTTGTCACACTTGCATATTGCTTCATGTCTATCACTCCTTGTCTACCATTTGTAGGCCAGCTTCATCCCGCGATTTCGAACGGTGTGTGCTCAGCGGATGTACAGGAATCCACAGCTTCTGACGCCATTGTACTTGCTGCAAATCCCCGAAAACAAGCCTATTTCATAACCTTTAACAATAGGTTCAAGAATGATGACACATTTATTAACATCAATGATACAAACCCGGTTTTCCCCTTGCAATGATACCGTTATCATTAATACTAAGCCGTATTATTATTGCTTTTTCCCATGAACCTGACTTCCATTTGTTAATATTAAACGCTTTCAAGTTTAATTATACGAACGTTTCCAAGCAAGTTCCTCCCCATAGTACGGAAGTAGCGTTGACACTCCGTCCCTGTCTGCTATGATCGAGTCAACTCGGAAGGCAAGTTACAGCATCGCACAAACCAATTGAGAAGATCAGAAGGAGTGTTGAGGGATGACAAGAAAAATCGCAATTTACGGAAAGGGCGGCATCGGCAAATCAACAACCCAGCAGAACACGGCGGCGGCAATGGCATATTACCACAAGCAAAAGGTGTTCATTCACGGCTGTGATCCGAAGGCGGATTCGACCCGCATGATTCTCGGGGGCATGAACCAAAAGACGCTGATGGATATGCTGCGCGACGACGGAGCCGAGAATATCACAACCGAGAAGGTCGTCAAATCTGGATATCTTAATATCCAGTGCGTGGAGTCGGGCGGACCTGAGCCTGGGGTCGGGTGTGCTGGACGCGGTGTTATCACGGCAATTGACTTGATGGAGAGCAACGGGGCTTACACGGATGATCTTGATTTCGTCTTCTTCGATGTACTGGGCGACGTGGTGTGCGGCGGGTTCGCCATGCCGATCCGTGACGGCAAAGCCCAGGAGGTGTACATCGTAGCCTCCGGCGAGATGATGGCAATCTATGCCGCGAACAATATCTGTAAAGGCCTTGTGAAATACGCCAAACAGAGCGGCGTCCGGCTTGGCGGCATCATCTGCAACAGCCGCAACGTCGACAAGGAACGTGAGTTCCTGGAGGAGTTCACTGCTTCCATCGGCACGCAGATGATCCACTTCATGCCCCGTGACAATATCGTCCAAAAGGCCGAGTTCAACAAGAAGACGGTCGTCGAGTTCGATCCCAATTGTAATCAGGCCGGGGAATATGGTGAGCTGGGCCGCAAAATTATTGAGAATCAGAACTTTGTTATCCCTAAGCCGCTGAGCATGGATGAGCTGGAGTCCATGGTCTCGAAGTATGGTATCGTCGATTAATCTAATTCGGGTAAGGAGGAGCCATTATGCCCTTTCATGAATTTAATTGCAGTACCTGTATCCCTGAGCGGAGGGAGCACGCGGTTGTTAAAGGGCCGGGCGAGGATCTGACCTCGGCGCTGCCTCTCGGCTATCTGAATACCATCCCCGGTTCCATCTCGGAACGCGGCTGCGCGTATTGCGGTGCGAAGCATGTTATCGGCACGCCGATGAAGGATGTTATTCATCTGAGCCACGGTCCGGTAGGCTGCACCTATGATACTTGGCAGACAAAGCGGTATATTAGCGACAACGATAATTTCCAGCTCAAGAACACATTTGCCAGCGATGTGAAGGAGAAGCATATCGTGTTCGGGGCGGAAGGGCTGCTCAAGAAAAATATCATCGAGGCCTTCCAGGCTTTTCCGGAAATTAAGCGGATGACGATCTACTCGACCTGTGCCACCGCGCTGATTGGGGATGACATCGGGGCAATAGCGCAGGAGGTCATGGAAGAGATGCCGGATGTGGACATCTTCGTCTGTAACTCGCCCGGCTTTGCCGGCCCGAGCCAATCCGGCGGCCATCACAAGATCAACATCGCCTGGGTCAACAACAAGGTAGGTACGGTCGAGCCTAAGATCACAAGCGACTACGTGATCAATTACGTCGGCGAATATAACATCCAGGGCGACCAGGAGGTTATGATCGACTATTTTAAACGAATGGGCATTCAGGTGCTCTCGACCTTCACTGGCAACGGATCATATGACGATCTCCGGGCAATGCACCGTGCACACCTCAATGTGCTGGAATGCGCCCGATCGGCGGAGTATATCTGCAATGAGCTGCGGGTGCGCTACGGCATTCCCCGGCTGGACATCGACGGCTTCGGCTTCGAGCCATTATCCGCTTCACTGCGCAAGATCGGGCTGTTCTTCGGCATCGAGGATCGTGCCCAAGCAATTATTGACGCAGAGACGGCGCGCTGGAAGCCTGAGCTGGACTGGTACAAGGAACGGCTGAAGGGCAAGAAGGTATGCCTGTGGCCGGGCGGCTCCAAGCTGTGGCATTGGGCGAACGTCATCCATGAGGAGATGGGCGTCGAGGTCGTATCGCTGTACACGAAGTTCGGCCATCAGGGCGATATGGAAAAGGGAATTGCCCGCTGTGAGCAGGGAGCGCTGGCCATCGATGATCCGAACGAGTTGGAAGGCTTGGAGGCGATGGAGAAGCTAAAGCCTGATGTTATTTTTACAGGGAAACGTCCGGGAGAGGTTGCGAAAAAAATCCGTGTACCGTATCTCAATGCGCATGCGTATCACAACGGGCCGTATAAGGGTTATGAGGGCTGGGTCCGCTTCGCGCGCGATATCTATAATGCGATCTATTCGCCGATTCACCAGTTATCCGCACTGGATATCAGTAAGGACGAAATTCCGGCCGACAAAGGATTTATAACAAGACGTATGTTGTCCGATATTCATCTAACACCGGAAATTAGAGATTCATCAGAGATGCGTCAGTACACCGGCGGTTACGATTCGGTCAGTCCGCTGCGCGAGCGGGATTACCCGTATATGAACGAATCTAAAGCCTTGGTATAAGCATGGGAGGGGGACATAACCAGATGGAAGAGGATGTGCTGAAGGAGCGGGTGGCTCAGCTGGAGGATTTTATTCTGAAAAAATGCCTCTGGCAGTTCCACTCCCGCGCCTGGGACCGGGAACGCCAGAATGAGGGTGTTCTGACGAAGACGACACAGATTCTGTGCGGTGATCCGGTTGCAAAAGAGACGGCCGAGGACCGCTGCTACTGGGTTGATGCCGTTGTGCTGGCAGAGGAATACCGCAGCCGGTTCACCTGGACCGCATCGTTAACGGTGCCCGAGATCAGGGTGCTGATGGCGGCGCTGAAGGACCGGATCGATTATGTGACCATTACTGGCTCTCTCAACAAGGAGCTGACCGTGAAGCAGTATTAATCCGGTGCTGAAACCGGAAGGAAGAGTGGGGGGTCATGAATTATGACTTGTGAAGTCATTCAAAAAGGGCGCAGCGGGGTCATTAATCCGATATTCACCTGCCAGCCGGCGGGGGCTCAATATGCCAGCATCGGAATTAAGGATTGCATCGGCATCGTGCATGGAGGCCAGGGCTGTGTGATGTTCGTCCGGCTGCTGTTTTCCCAGCATTTCAAGGAAAATTTCCTGATCGCTTCTTCTTCGGTACATGAGGACGGAGCTGTATTCGGAGCACTGAACCGGGTAGAGGAGGCAGTCGATGTCCTGCTGATGCGTTACCCGGATGTGAAGGTTGTTCCGATCATTACCACTTGCTCAACCGAGGTCATCGGAGATGATGTGGACGGGGTCATCCTGAAGCTGAACCGTGGCCTCCTGCAGGAAAAATATGCCGACCGCGAGGTACATCTCATCGCCGTGCATGCGCCAAGCTTCGTCGGCAGCCAGGTTAGCGGCTATGATGTGGCAGTCGAAGCGTTCGTCAGCCATTTCGCCAAGAAATCAGAGCCCAGCGGCAAGCTGAATCTGATTACCGGCTGGGTTAATCCGGGGGACGTGACGGTACTGAAGCAGCTGCTGGCCGAGATGCAGGTTGACGCGACCGTGCTGTTCGAGATCGAGTCGTTCGATTCCCCGATTATGCCGGATAAAAGCGGAGAGTCACACGGCAGCACCACCATCGAGGACCTTACCGGCACGGCGAACGCCATCGGCACGCTGGCGCTGAACCGGTATGAGGGCGGCCGGGCGGCGCGCTATCTGGAGAATGAATTCGGGATTCCGTCGATAATCGGACCGACGCCGATCGGCATCCGCAACACCGATACGTTCCTGCACAATGTCAAAGCGCTGACCGGCAAGCCGATTCCGCAGTCACTCGTGCGCGAGCGGGGCAAGGCAATAGATGCGCTGGCCGACCTGGTGCATATGTTCCTCGCCGAGAAGCGGGTAGCGATCTATGGGCATCCGGATCTCGTCATCGGCCTCGCCGAATTCTGTATCGACCTGGAGATGAAGCCGGTGCTGCTGCTGCTCGGTGATGACAATACGACGTATAAGAACGACCCCCGCATTAAAGCGCTGCAGAGCGGCGTTGATTTCGAGATGGAGATTGTGCTGAACGCCGACCTGATGGAGCTGGAGGACCGGATCAAAAACAAGGAGCTGAACCTTGACCTGATCCTGGGCCACTCCAAAGGCCGATTCGTCGCTATCGACAATAACGTACCCATGGTGCGCGTCGGCTTCCCTACCTATGACCGCGCGGGCCTGCACCGTCATCCGGTGGTCGGCTATGCCGGAGCAATCTGGCTGGCGGAGGAGATGGCGAACACGCTATTCACCGATATGGAATACAAGAAGAATAAAGAATGGATTCTGAACGTGTGGTGAGAAATCCCCGCAAAAGTTCCCTGCAATGTAAAGCGTATGCTTCGGAATGAACTCCGGGTAATCTGCGGGGCGGGGGCTGCGAACGTAAGCGTTATTTAAGGAGGTGCTGAAGAAATGTCCATGCTGGCCGGGATTGACATGGAGTCCTTTGAGGAGAATTATCGCGATGCGCAAGGATACCACCGGCGGACGGAGCAGCTGAAGCGCGAGGGCTTCCGTCACAGTCTGATTTTCAATGTTGGCTCGGTTGCGCTGGAGCGCTATCTGGTGGCGGTATGTCACCTGTACGGCAAGGAGCCGCTGAATCATAATTTCATCTGTCTGATGAACGCAGCGGAGCAGGCGGTGGCATTTCCGCCCGAGCTGAATAAGGATATACGCGCGCTGGATTTTATCTTCGGTATTTGCTCGCTGGACGATTACTTCCACGGCGTGCCGGAGCCGGAGGATGCCGACCGGGTGCTGGCTATGTGCAGGCAGGTGCATGCTTTATTTGATCCCGGACATATTGCTGCGATGCGGGCCGTTATGCGCACCGCATAAACAAAGAGGAGGCGGGAGAAGGTGAGGATTCATTATCTGCAGCATATTGCGCTTGAACATCCGGGCTGCATTCTTGGCTGGGCAGCACAGCGAGGGCATACGGTGACCCGGACGCTGCTGTATCAGAATGAAGTTCTGCCCGGTGCGGAGCAGTTCGACTGGCTGATCATCATGGGCGGTCCGATGAATATTTATGAGGAGAAGATTTACCCTTGGCTGCAGCCTGAGAAAGCGCTAATACGTGTAGCCATTGCCTCCGGCAAGGTCGTCATCGGCCTCTGCCTGGGCAGTCAGCTTATTGCCGATGTGCTGGGCGGGCGGGTTACACGGAACTCAGAACCGGAGATCGGCTGGATACCGGTCAGATGGTGCGCTGCGGCACAGAAGCATGAGCTGTTCTCCTTTTTCCCCGAGACCTCCATCGTCTTTCAGTGGCATTATGACACCTTCAGCCTTCTTCCGCCACAGGCGATCGTATTGGCTGGCAGCGAAGCCTGTGCGAACCAGCTGTTCATGTACAGGGACCGGGTCTTTGGCTTCCAGTTCCATCTGGAGAATACAGAGGAGATGTTGTACGGATATATTGAAGAGGGCGGAGCTGAAATGAAGCCGGCACGTTATGTGCAGACTCCAGAGCAGGTGATTGCCGGCGCCGGAGACGGATATTTGGAGCTTAACAATTTGTGGATGGCGGAGTTTCTAAGCCGTCTGGAAGCGAGGGAGGTGGCGGCAGGATGGAGCAGGTAAGCTACCGGCAGCGCGATTGCCAGGATCAGGAGCAGATCGATGCTTTTTTGGATACGGCGAGGGTCGGTATTATAGGGATTGGCGGTGATATTTATCCGTATGCTGTTCCGGTCAACTATGTATGGCATGAAGGGGCTATTTATTTCCACGGCATGGGCTCAGGCAAAAAAGTCCGGCTGCTAGAAGCACATCCGGCAGTTAGCTTTACCGTCTTCCGCGAGGACCGCACAGTGACTGACCCCGTGCCATGTAAGGCGGATACTGCCTACTTCAGTGTTATGCTGTTTGGCGAGGTAGTAAGAGTCAACGATCTGCGGCAGGCAACAGGTGCACTGCAAAAGCTGCTGGACAAATATACGCCCGGTGTATATCCGCAAGGCATGTCCGAACGCATGGTGGAGCGCTACCGCTCGGCGAAGGACGGCAACACTGTAGCCGTCTATCGCATTCATCCGGTTCATCTGACAGCAAAAGTGAACAAGGGAGATTAGGCGGATCGAATCACTATGAGAAAATGGTTTTGGCTGGAGAGGGCATAATCCGGATACATTCCATCAGAAGACAATCCTTAGAACCTGCAGCAATGCGGGTTCTTTTAGTGTTCTCAAATAATAAACTGTCATTGATTTTGTATTAATTAATATATTTTAATTATAATTAGAATATCAAGTAAATATTTATCGTTATATTTAGATAATATTAATGCTTTTTGAATCAGAATGACTTGTGATAGACTATTAAAAGGAACCCAACAAGTTTTTTTTGCAAAGGAGAAATAGATGTCTAACAAGATAGACTACAACTTGGAATTAAAGCAGATCCGGGAGGCTCTTGGGTACGAGTTTCTTTCGTTAGCCATAGCATACGAGGGCGTAATTCGCTGGAGATATGTTTCTGGTAATAGGAATGAGGGTTATAAACGAATTATTCTACATTCGGGGCGAGGCATTGCAGAAGTATTTCAGACTGGGAGATCAATACTTATACCTTCGTTTGATGAATATCTGCAGCCAGGCGAGCTTTTCAATTATCCAATTTCAAGGATGGAAAGTTTAAAGAGTATTGGAGCGGTGCCAGTGTGGAACGACTTTCGTGTTGCAGGAGTCCTGCTTGGCGGATTTCGCGGGAAGGAACGTGTTACCCAGGAGATGATTTATGCTCTGGAGCAGGTTGCCAATAAGGGAATCGGAGAGTTCAACGGAAAAAATTTTGCTTGAAGCGCGCTCAACGTACGCATTGTAAAGATATAATTACGCTTTTGCAGAAAACATCCTTTAGATTTATACATACATTTCCAATAATTATATAGAACGACTTTTAAAAGCCCCTGTTCTTAATGAACAGAGGCTTTATCTATTTTATGCTAATAATAGCTGAAGCGCTTCTTTTACACCTGCCGGTTTGCGGCCAAGCAACATCTCTAGATCAGACGGATTGATATCTAATCCGCCTTCGCGAATGCCTTGCTGAATCATAGTTAACATACCAATCATTTCTGCTGGCAAGTTAGCTTGCTCTAACATCTTACTATAAGTGGCATCATCTGCGTTCATGACTGCAATTTCTTTACCCGTCACATCATTTAAGGCTGCAACAAATTCAGCTTGTGTTAAGTTCTCTCCGCCTAGTTCATATATTTTGTTGTCGTGACCGCCAGTAGCCAGAACGTTTGCAGTTGCTTCAGCCAGATCAGCACGTAGCACCCAGCCCACTTTACCTTCACCAGCGGAAGTTACCCAAGGTGCACCGTTTAAACATTGTTGTATCGTGGCTAATTCGTTTTCTACATACCAGTTATTACGTACGAATACGTATGGAATGCCTGATTCCTTTATGATATTTTCACGTACCAGGTGGGGACCTGCTAAAATAAATGGGCTTACGTCAGCACGCGGGGCAGAAGAATACACCAATTGTTGTACACCTGCTTGTTTTGCAGCTTCAACAGCATTTGTTTGCTGGCGTACGTATAATTCGAGATCACCAAAGGTTGAGACGATAAATACTTTATCGATACCCGTAAATGCTTCTACCAGAGAAGCCTGATCTTCAAAATCTGCTTTACGCACTTCGATTCCTTGAGCAGTTAAACGTAACGCCTTTTCAGAGGCGGGGTTTGTTGTTCCTGCGATAATATCCGCAGCCGGTATTTTTTCCGCTAAAAATTCAATGATTTGTCCGCCTAAATGTCCAGTAGCGCCTGTTACAAAAATTTTCATGTCATGTGCCTCCAATAAGAGCTAGATTTATATTTGCTTAACGCTATAATAAAGCATTATAAACATTAATATAAGTACGCACATTTTCATGACATAGTCACATAAATGAGACCTTGGAGGAAGACCTATGGCTAGACATCTGTATGATCAAATAGACGTCTCAACAGACACAATCGAAAAAATCTGTCCGCTCACCTTAGCTCAAGATGTAATTGCAGGACGTTGGAAAATCATCATTTTATCGCATTTGCATGAGCATGGAGTCATTCGGTTTAACGAATTGCTGCGGATGATACCAGGCGTATCAAAAGGGATTCTAACGCGTCAACTGCGTGAACTTGAAGAGGATGGGCTTCTACACCGGGAAGTATATAAGGTTGTTCCCCCGAAAGTGGAGTATTCATTAACCGGGCAAGGCAAACAATTTCAGCCTGTACTAGAAGCCATGCATGTATGGGGAAAAATGATCTTACAAAACAAACTCTATATAGATTGAACTTAAGAATTTAAGTTAAGGGAAAAGTGGCGGAGGGGAATTTTGGAACTGGAGGAGCGGTAGCGACCGCCTTTGTCTGCGGATTTCAACCGTTAAAAACGGTATAAATCAAGAAATCTGCAGACAACAGCGGCTGGAAGTCCAAACATTCTCTGGAGTCACATGCAATCCCAAAACAGCAATATTATTAGTTCAATCTATATAGTATAAACATGTGAAAAGTCACAGTGCCAGTTAGGAGTCGCTATTGTAGCGGCTTTTTTTGTTCTATCCCGCATTTCCTTCCAGCATATCCGAATAAAATTACATTATTTATGTATTTTAAGACCGTCAAAGAGGATTGACACCGCACGGGAAGGGTATAGCTTGCTGTCTCCAGATGCCTGAAGAATACCGATAAAGATGATTTTAATATCTTCTATCTCAACGTCACTTCTCACATAACCCGCCTGTTGTGCACGGACAAGTAATTTTTTAATACCGCTCCAGTACTCCGATGCAAGCTCTGACCGTCCTATGTCTACCTGAAGATTTCCAATAAGGGCATCCGTAATTGCTTTATTAGAGATGCCTTCACGAATAATTTTATCAAGGTAGGAAAAGAATGCTTCACCGGGTTCTTCATGATTGATTAACTGATTTGCCTCTTCAATAAGGCGGGATTTGTGGCTAATCATAACTGCCTCAAACAACTTTTGTTTATTTGGAAAATGACGATATACTGTTCCGACACCAACACCTGCATGCTTTGCAATTTCATCCATAGAAACGGAGATACCCTGGGTTGTGAAGATTTTTTGAGCAATTTCGAGTAAAGTATCCCGGTTTCGCCGGGCATCTTTACGGATCCCCTTTTTTGAAGCCTCATTACCTTCATTTAAATCAGACATATAAATGAACACCTCACTTTATCCAATAGTATAGCATGTCAGGTCGGTTTGACAAACGGAGGGGTGGTTCCGTATAATCTTAAACGGAACCACCCCTCCGTTTATTCCAAAGGAATATGAATCTGGAGAGGGCTCACAAATAATCGTATTCTAAGGAGGAAACTGCTTATGTCTAATTCAAGCAACAAAAGTGCGCTGTTGGTAATGGATATGCAGAACAGTATTGTTTCGCGTTATGTAGATAACGACAAGCTTCTATCCCCATTTCAGCAGTCTATTGCGTTTGCACGTGATCAAGGAATTCCTGTTATTTATGTAAAAGTGGCTTTTCGTGCCGGTTTTCCTGAAATTAATCCCAATAACAAAATGTTTGGAAACACACGTAATCGGGCAGGATCAATGACAATACCAGAAGAGATGACACAGATTCACCAATCAGTTGAGCCCAGAGAAGATGAGATAATTGTGAACAAACTCCGAGTGAGTGCATTCACGGGTAGTGACCTTGATGTGATTCTCAGATCCAACCATATCAATACACTTATACTTAGCGGTATTGCTACTAGCGGAGTTATTCTGTCGACATTAAGAGAAGCAGCAGATAAGGATTATACTATTAAGGTTCTATCCGATGCTTGTATTGATCCGGATCCAGAGACTCACCGCGTTCTTATTGAGAAGGTATTCCCAGCTCAAGCTGAAGTAGTTACCGTTGATGAGTGGATTATCTCGCAAAATCATAGTTAGAACAGAAAAAGATACTGCCACTATATAAATATTTTAAAACAAAAGAAGAAATTATATTATTAATCTTGAATCAGGATCTCAAGTCCTGGATAGCTAAGCTAAGTTAATCTTTTGTAATCAACAAGCTGTATTCTATCCAAGAGATTGGTGAAATATGGACCGAAACTTTAATGGAGTATGAACGACTTATTGAATTGCATGCCATCCTATATACGACTATTGAGAAAAATATAGCGAACTTTATCTATGCCGCTTTTACATTAGCTTTTGGCTTATATTCAATGTGTAAGTTAAGCGATTTACAGATTGAAGCAATCAAATTATCCGGTTCAATTTATACTCCGCCTGATTTCAAGAAAACCTATCTTGCATCCATTACAGCGTTCAATATAATGATGTTTACGAACGACAAAACGGGAAGTGGCTTATCAAAGAGCGCACCTCCAAATACATCTTCATTGAAGCTAAGGGATAAACAAAAACGAAATCATTAAATGATAAAACCACATGCGAATGTAACAATTCCTTGTGGTTTTTTTATTCCTCTGACAAATTCGGGTTGACTTTGTATTTAGTCTTTACTTTATAATTTTGAAATAGGATGCAAGACATTTCTTGTTGAATGATGTCGCAGAGCACTCGCATCTAGCATAATCTCGAACTTTGCTCATAGAAGAGCCCCGCCTTAGCTATCCCCACACTTCCCGGTGAGGATTGATTTCTTTTGAATTTGAAATTACAGAATATGATTATAGATTATCACTACCGTATAAGCTATAAGATAAGAAATGAAGGTCCGTCCAATGTTCCACCCATTTCCATACTCCACAATTCCTACGGAAAAGGCGCCATATTCCATCATATGGCATCTTATCAAACATACCGGAGAGAGCGGATTAACTTAGAAAGAGAGGTTTAGACAAGTGAAGCAAGTGCTGGTAATTAAGAATAGACGATCGTTATCAAAGAAAATCGTAAGCGGACTAAAGCAAGAAGGAGGGTTTGTTCTTACCCTTCATAATGAAAATCAAGGTTTAGATATAGTGTATCAGCAAGATTGGGATATGATCCTGCTGGACTGGGATTCACTGAGTATTCCCGGACCGGAAATTTGCAGACAGATCCGGGTTGCAAAAACGACACCGATCATCATTTTGACCGATAATGTGTCCAGCAAGGATTGCATAGCAGGATTACAGGCGGGAGCGGATGATTACATAAGAAAACCCTTTGTGAAGGAAGAATTAGTTGAACGGATAAAAGTGATTTTAAGAAGAGGGGACGGCATTCAGCCAAACGATACTCCGTTTTATCAATGTAAAGAACTCTTCGTTGATGCATCCAGCAATATTGTGAAAAAAGGAGATACTCTTCTCCGCCTTACCAACCGCGAATTCGATTTACTTGTATTTTTAATTAAGAACAAAAATAGGATATTGAGCCGTGAAATGCTCTTGAACCATGTGTGGGGCTATGATTCAGCTGTCAATCCAAATGTAGTGGATCTGTATATTGGATATTTAAGAAAGAAGTTAAAGTGTGAGAAAAATGACCGGTACATTCAAACGATTCATGGCAGGGGTTATTCGATGATTGAAAAGTAGAATCCTTCACAAGATTTTCACATAATTAATGGCTATACTAGTCCATAAAGCTTCAAATGAAAATGATTATCAATAGCAATTGGCGTTGAGGAGATTAAAATCCGATCATTTTCTGGAAAATAATGAGTAGGGGGGCAGGGTCTGTTTTTTTACATAGCATATATAAGGGGAGAGTACTGAAAATGAGAAAAATAAAATTAATGTTTTTTTTGGCTGTCTTAACACTGATGCTGGCAGCTTGTTCGAATTCAAATAACGGAAATGTTGAAGCTGGAACGAATGGAGAAGCAAATAATTCAACTGCAACTACAGCTACAATTGAAATTACAGATGCACATGGAACAGTTGCGGTTCCTGTAAATCCAAAAAATGTGATTTCTTTAGATAGCAGAACCTTTGAAACTTTAGCGAGCTGGAATATTAATTTAGCGGCAGTTCCCAAGGATGTTATGCCTGCTGATTCCCCATATGTAAGCGACGAGTCCGTTCAAAATGTCGGGAATCACCGTGAACCCAATCTTGAAATCGTAGCTGCTGCAAATCCTGAGCTGGTCATTATTGGTCAAAGATTTGCCGGTTATTATGAAGATATCAAAAAGCTGGTGCCAAATGCAGCTGTAATTGATCTTAACTTTGATGTTTCTGAGGCAGCTGCTACACCCGGGGATAATCTGGTAAACGGGCTTAAGAATGCTACAGTAACTTTAGGTCAAATCTTTGATAAGAATGAAGAAGCTAAACAATTAACAGCTGACTTCGATAAAGCTATTGAAGCTGCTAAATCAGCCTATAACGGAACGGATACAGTAATGGGCGTTGAAGTATCTGGCGGGAATATCGGGTTCTCGGCTCCTCACTTTGGACGTGTATGGGGACCGATGTATGATATTTTCGGCTGGAAACCGGCATTAGAAATCGAAAATGCGACTTCAGATCATAAGGGCGATGATATTTCTGTTGAAGCCATTGCACAAAGTAATCCGGATTGGCTTCTCGTACTGGATCGTGATGCGGCAGTATCTTCTGAGACGGATGCGGTTCCTGCACAGGACGTAATTGATAATTCTCCAGCTCTTCAAAACGTAACGGCAGTTTCTAAAGGACAGCTTGCTTATGCGCCAAATGACACCTACACCAACGAATCCATTGAAACATTTATAGAGATATTTAAGAACCTCGCAGATACCTTATCCAAATAGGTTAAAGGAGTATAACCATAGTGCTGAAAAATGCAAAGGCTGGGGTTGAGAATTTTTCTCAACCCCAGCTTTATACCCAAAATAAGCTATGGACCAAATCTTTTATATTGGCAGTCATAGTTGTTGCTATGTTAGGAATAATATCACTGTTTACAGGCGTTTATGATATACGCGGACAAGAGGACGGTATGCAGATGTTTTTTACCACCCGTGTTCCTAGAACAGCCGCACTGATGCTTACTGGAGCTGCGATGTCCATGGCAGGACTTGTAATGCAGCTAATTACCCAAAATCGTTTAGTCGAACCTACCACCACAGGAACGATTGAGTGGGCAGGTTTAGGGCTTCTAATAGTGTACTTATTTTTCCCGGCCCCTACGTTAGTTTTAAGAATGACAGGCGCAATCTCTTTTTCTTTTATAGGAACAATGATTTTCTTTTTATTTTTAAGAAGAGTTAAGCTTCGTTCCTCCTTAGTTGTCCCGATTATCGGGATTATGCTTGGGGCGGTTATTTCTTCTATTTCTACTTTTGTCGGACTGCTGTTTCAAGCCACACAAAATATTGAGACTTGGTTTGTAGGCTCTTTTGCTGCAGTTCAAATTGGACGGTATGAATATTTATGGATCATAGTTATCGTTACTTTACTTATATTTGTCTATGCTAACAGATTGACTTTGGCTGGATTAGGAGAAGATGTTGCAACTAGTCTGGGTGTTAATTATAACCGGATCATCCTTTTAGGCACTGGTCTTATTTCTATTGCAGTAGGTATTGTAGCAGCGGTCATTGGAAACCTACCTTTTTTGGGATTAATTGTCCCGAATATTGTCTCAATGATCAGAGGAGATGACCTTAGAAGTAATCTGCCTTGGGTGTGTGTGTTAGGAATGGGAACAATAACGCTTTGTGACATTATTTCGCGTACAATCATAATGCCATTTGAAGTCCCCGTCTCTTTAATACTCGGAACTGCGGGATCAGCCGTGTTTATTATTCTTTTGTTAAGACAAAGAAAGCCAAGGAGGCTAAGATGAGCGAAGTCATATCCGGCCTTCATAGCAAGAGCAGATCAGCTAGCGCTTTTCGTTCTAAAAAAGAAGAAAAACGGTACTGGCTCATGTTGTTTACATTGATTGCTTTTGGCATACTTTTTGCTTATGGCCTCTTAGTTTACAATAATCCGGTTCCTGTAGATTCCCCTTCTTTTATTCCAGTAGTGAGGAGAAGGCTGGACGCTATTATAGCTATGATTATTGCTGCTGTCTGTCACAGTTTGGCTACCGTTACTTTTCAATCGATTACGAATAATCGCATTATAACTCCGTCTCTGTTAGGTTTTGAATCTCTTTACTCCGTAATTAATACGGGTACGATATTTTTCTTTGGTGCGGGCACATTGGTAAGTTTCAGTGGTACAGGCCCCTTTTTATTTCAGGTTGTCATTATGATCATGATGAGTTTGATCCTGTACGGATGGCTGCTTTCCGGGAAGTATGGAAATCTGCAGCTGATGCTATTGGTCGGAATCATTATTGGAACAGGACTTAATTCGGTATCCACCTTTATGAGAAAGCTGCTTGCACCGTCTGAGTTTGATCTTTTGCAGGCAAGATTATTCGGCTCTGTTAACAATGCGGATTCCGAATATTATCCTATTGTCATTCCGATGGTAATCATTGTAGCCTTATTGCTTCTTGTGAATTCCCGGAATTTAAATGTAGTTTCACTTGGAAAGGATGTCTCTACCTCTATTGGAGTTAAACATCAATCCAGTGTTATTTATGCGCTGATTCTAGTGTCTGTTCTGATGTCAATCTCAACAGCTTTGGTTGGACCGCTTACCTTTTTTGGTTTTTTAGTCGCAACCTTGAGTTATCAGGCTGCGCCGACTTATGATCACAGATACATTTATCCAATGGCACTTGCGATAGGCTTTTTGATCCTAACGGCTGCTTACTTTCTAATGTATCATGTGTTTAATGCCCAGGGTGTAGTATCCGTTATCATTGAGATGTTCGGTGGCGTAATATTCCTATTTGTGATATTAAGGAAGAGGTCCTTATGATAAAGATTAATAATGTCAGAAAGTTATACAGTAATACAGTAAATATAGGACCCCTCAATATTGAAATACCAAAGGCTGGTTTTACCTCTTTAATTGGTCCCAATGGTGCAGGGAAATCTACAACGCTTTTGATGATTGGAAGACTCCTGAATATAGACGAGGGGCAGATTACGATCGCCAATATGGACGTTTCAGCAACCAAATCCAAAGACTTAGCCAAAATCGTGACCATATTACGGCAAGAAAATCATTTTGTAACACGGCTCACCGTCCGGCAACTGGCCGGATTTGGGCGTTTTCCTTATTCCAAGGGAAGATTAACTAAAGAAGATGAAGCTATTATATCTAAATATATCGACTTTTTAGACCTGACTGAGCTCGAAAACAGATATTTAGATGAGCTATCCGGCGGTCAAAGACAGCGGGCATATGTAGCAATGGTTTTGTGCCAAGAGACTGAGTATGTACTTTTGGACGAGCCTCTGAACAATCTTGATGTTGCCCGATCTGTTCAAATGATGGAGCATTTGCGGCATGCCGCTGATGAATTCGGAAGAACCATTCTGACTGTGATGCATGATATTAATTTTGCAGCCAAATACTCGGATCGAATCTGTGCTATGAAGGATGGTCAAATCGCTGCTTTTGGAACAGTAGAAGAGGTCATGAATCCAGAAGTATTGACGAATATTTTTGAAACCAAAATAGAAATTATCGCTGGCCCTTATGGTCCAATTGCGATTTATTAGCACATGCTGTTTAGCGAATGGAGGATTCGTATTGAACAGTTCATTTGAAATACATCATCTGGCCAAAACCCATTGGGATGCCGGCGACAGGCCTTCAAAATATCTCTTCTCAAACCTCAATGCTGCACTCTTAGGACCAGAACGAATAGCAGTTATAGGTGCATCAGGCCAGGGGAAAAGCACTCTGCTCCGGATGCTGGCTCTGCTCGATGCCCCAGATGAAGGGGACCTGATCTTGGATGGTGTATCCTTTAGGGCGATGAGTTCCCGGCAGTGGCGCACGGCAGTGACATATGTGGCGCAGCAAGCCGTAATGCTGCCCGGCAGTGTGGAGGACAATCTCCGGTTAACCAGTAAGCTTCACGGAACTCCATATAACTCCGGGCTTGCTGCCAAGCTGATTGAGGAGCTGGGGCTTCATTATTTGGATCTCAGTAAAAACGCCGGAGACTGCTCCGGTGGGGAAAAGCAGCGCATCTCGCTAATTCGTTCCTTACTGCTCCGTCCGCAAATCCTGCTGCTGGATGAAATTACAGCTTCACTTGATATGAACAGCTCACAGTTGGTAGAAGCGCTTCTGCTCAAGCGGCACCGGGAAGAAGGAACCTCCTTCCTCTGGGTTACCCACGATCTGGAGCAGGCCCGGAGGATTAGCAGCAGAACCTGGGTTATGAGCCAGGGGAGCCTGCAGGATCAGCAAAGTGATGTACTGTTTAAGGAGCCTGTTGCGGAACTGGCCCGGAAATATATACGCAGCATGGAAGGGGGAGACACTAATGAGCCTAACGGCACTTAGCTTTACCCTGCTATTTGTTATAGGCACAATGCTGATCTCTATCTGGCAGAAGCTCGGACTGGAAAAGGACATCGCTATAGGAACCGTCCGCTCAGCTGTTCAGCTGCTGGCTGTCGGCTATGTGCTCCAGTTCATTTTTCATGCCGAGCATATGCTCTTTGTTATACTCATCATTATCTTTATGATTGGCGTTGCTTCCTGGAACGCTGCCAAGCGGGGGAAGGGCCTGCCGGGACTGTTATGGCGGATTGCGGTGGCTATATCTGCTTCCGAGATGCTGATGATGGGAATACTGCTGGGCCTGCATATTATAGAGGCAACCCCGCAATACATCATTCCTATAAGCGGTATGACAATCGGAAGCGCTATGGTCGTCTCCGGTTTGTTCATCAACCAGTTTAAGCATGAGGTGCAGCAGAACAAAGGGGAGATTGAAACGTTATTGTCACTCGGGGCGACTGCGAAGCAGGCCATCCAGACAGTCAGAACAAGAGCAGTAAAATTCAGTATGATTCCTACAATTGACGGGATGAAAACCGTAGGTCTCGTCCAGCTGCCGGGGATGATGACCGGAATGATTATTGCCGGAGCAAATCCGGTCATTGCTGTGCGGTATCAGATTCTAATCGTGTTTTCCTTTACTTCATCTGCTGCAATTACAAGCATATTGCTAAGCGTATTCATTTACCGGTTATTCTTCACAGCAGGACTTCAGCTGAAGGTACCGGCAATTAACAAATAATCTCAATATGGAGGGATCGGATTGGCCCAAAGTAATAAGGTACAACAATACTGGAATACAAGAGGACTAAGGGAGTCCCTTGATGACCACAGCAGGCTTGGCGGCAGCGCGGGCTTCCGGGAACATCCGGTATGGTTCGGCGCTTTGCCGCCTCTGCTTGAACGGCCTGCAGGCGGACGCGTGATCCGGCGGATCGCCGACATGGGCAGCGGAACAGGGATCATCGCTGAATATTTAGCCCGGCTGGGATACGAGGTGATAGCGGTTGAGTTCGCCGAGAGCCGCGCGAGACTTGCAGAGCAGCGCTTGGCTCCTTATCCCATGGCTTCTGTACGGGTTGGAGATGTTGCCGATCCGCCGATTGCACCGGGTGAGATCGATGCGGTCATAAGCCGTAATCTGCTCTGGCTGCTGCCTGATCCGTTAGCTGTGCTGGAACGCTGGGCCCTGCTTACCGGGAAGAACGGGAGAATTGCCGCTATTGACAGTACGAGACGCCTTGATCACCGCAAGCGGAGGGCAGGTCTAACAGAGTTCTCTAAACACTTGCTCAGCAAAAAGAAACCTGCTGCTCATTCTGCACAGCTTCTTCAGACCTCAGCGGCACCTTTAGCCAATATCCGGACTCCGGATGAGAGCGCGGGATATTGGAGGCAAGCCGGCTTACTTAATGTATCTGCACAGGACTTAAGCTGGATAACGGCTGTTAAAGAGCACTATGAGCACCCGGTGAGCCGTTATTTATCCGTTAGCAAATATTATTCGGTTATAGGGGACTGCCCTTAAATTCCTCACAATTTTAAACATATGGACAGTAAACCGAAGATTTCATATAATTGATAGTGATTATCATTATCTCCAGACTTGTTTTAGTCCATTAACACTACCCGCGGGGTAGTGTTTTTAAGTTGATCGTCAGTGATTTATGAACCCGTCAGGTTTACACAGAAGGGAGCTTCAATGCAATGTTAGCAACGGTGAAGAGCAGTTCCTTTCTAAACGGGATTTTTTATGAAATTGCGGAAGCCTGGCAGGCTTCTGTTGTCCCTAAATGGGCGGAAGGACAGCCTTTGGAGCATCATACGCTCCTATACATAGCCCGCGGAAAAGGAGAGCTGAACGTTAACGGGCAGACGCTTAAGCTTGAGCGGGATGCCCTCTATATGTATCCTCCGGAAACCAGCCTTAAGCTCACCGCCAGCAGCGGAGAGGAGCTGCAGCTGTTCTGGATCGCTTTTGACATCTACAGGATGTTCAAAAAGGAACGGAATTCCAGAGAATATCAGCGTGAAACCGGCTTTCCTCTCCAGGGCTATATCCGGATCGGCGGCAGCCAGTTCAAACAGCTGTTCAATCTTCTGGTTGCCGAAGGCCAGCTGTGGCGTATGCAGAACCCGTTCTTGAGCCAGCAATATCTGCACGATATGCTGGATGGACTTTTACGTTATGCCGGGCCTGCCTCAAACGATATAGATCTGAGACTAAAGCTGACTCTGAATTATCTGCAAAACCATTACCAGGAGGATATTAGAATCGACCAGCTGGCCGACATGGCCCGGCTTCATCCTTCTTATTATTCTCAGGTTTTTAAGCAGACCATGGATAAATCACCGGTTTCTTTTCTAACCCACCTGCGGGTGAACAGGGCGAAAGAAATGCTCTTGTTAACAGAGAAGCCTGTAAAGGAAATCGCAGCGGAGGTAGGATACAAGGATGAATTCTATTTCAGCCGGCGGTTTAAAGAGACCAGCGGTTGCTCCCCGAGAATGTATTCCAAGAATCACGATAAAAAAGTCATTTCGCTGTCTGCAGCCTACACTGACCATCTGTACACACTAGGGATAAAGCCCTGCGCAGCGCAGCTGCACCGCCATCTCTCCCTGATTACCAAAAACCTGACATTGCCTGAACATGCCACTGATCCCTGGGGAATCAGCCGGGAGGACTTTCTGCTGGAGCAGCCGGACCTGATTCTATGCAAGGATAATGTGCTGTCCAAAGCCAGGGAACATATCAACGATATAGCGCCGGTAGTAGCCATTCCCTGGGTCAGCCAGGATGTATATACACATCTGCTGAAGATCGGGGAGCTTGTGAACCGGGAGGAAGAAGCTGTCAAATGGCTGGAATCCCATGAGCGCAAGGCGCAGAACCTGCGCAAGGCTCTGCGCCCGATAACGGGATCTGGAACGGTCGGAGTATGTGTCTGCCGCGAACATGAGCTGCGGATGTACGGGGCAAGGAATGTCGGCCACGCTCTTTATCGTTCCCTTCAGCTTACGCCGCCCGAGCGGATACAGGCACAAATGGATCTGTATCCCGCAGGCACCGGCTTCAACTGGACGGCGATTACTCCGGATGAGCTGAAGGACTATGACTGTGATTTCCTCTTTTTTGCCGTGGAGACAGAAGGGGACAAGCAGCGTATCCGTGCTTGGCAGAGGGATAATCCGGCCTGGGGGCAGCATTCGGCCATCCGCAGCAAACGGTTCTTTTTTATCGATTGGGAGAAATGGCTGGTCTATGCCCCTCATGTGATAAACCAGCAGATGGAGGAGGCAGTAAGACTGCTGACCCAATCCTCCAGCCTGCGGGAGCAGATCTAAAAAATGTCCATATTAGCATCTTGGATATCGGCATGTACCTATTTAAAAAGGTAATTATAATAAGTGATAATGATTATCATAATCATGGAACCACAGAAAAAGGAGGAGCCTATCTGAGCGCAGTCCTATGAAATTACATTCAAGAATCTTAATCATTCTATGGTTTATTGCCGCCGCTGCCGGATTGGCAGTCTCCATCTTTCTGGCCGTTTCCTTCGGCGCCAAGGAATTAACGCTTCAGACGGTGTGGGCCGCGGTTTTTCACTACGACACCACGCTAACCCCGCATCAGATCGTCCATGATCTGCGGCTGCCGCGGGTGCTGGGAGCTGTCGTGACCGGGATGGCCTTCGCGGTAGCCGGAACAGTGATGCAGGGAGTAACACGCAATCCGCTGGCCGACAGCGGGATCCTGGGCGTAAATGCCGGTTCTGCTTTTGCCGTGGCGCTTTGCTTTGCCATTGTACCAGGGATGTCATATTGGGGACTTATTTTGTTTTCCTTTGCAGGTGCCGCCCTGACTACAGTATTCATTGTCCTGCTTGGTGCTTCGACACCAGGAGGGCTGACCTCCTTAAGGTTAACGATTGCCGGTGCCGTCGTTGCAGCCATTCTTCACTCGCTCAGTACAGGTATTGCGATTTATTTTGCTCTGAGCCAGGATTTGGCCTTCTGGTATGCCGGAGGTGTCGCAGGTGTAAGCTGGGACCATCTGCGGATTCTTACACCTGTCGTGATAGCTGTAGTCCTGTGGGCTACTGTAATGGGCCGGCCCATTACCTTTATGTCACTTGGGGAGGAAACAGCGGTTAATCTGGGCGTACATACAAACCGTATCCGCATTCTCGGTTTAACTGCAGCCGTGATTCTGGCGGGTTCCTCTGTGGCGGTTGCCGGCTCCATCAGCTTTGTCGGATTGGTTGTGCCGCATATTGCCCGGCGACTGCTCGGGGTCGATTACCGGATCATCATTCCGTTTTCCGCATTGCTCGGGGCGATCCTGCTGGTCTGGGCGGACTTTGCCTCGCGGATGGTTAATCCGCCGCAGGAATTCGCCATCGGTGCTATGGTAGCCATGGTCGGAGTTCCCTTCTTCCTGTATCTTGCCCGCAAAGAAGGGAGGGATCTATAAGATGAACCTGAACATGGCTCAAGTGGAGAAAAAGAGGGCCCGGCGTGCTCTGACTGTTAGTACAGCTCTGCTTCTGCTGGCCATAACCGTGATATTGATCAGCCTGAACACTGGCTCGATCTCCCTGGCTCCGCTGACTGTGTGGAAAACGCTGTTCGGTTACGGCACAAGTGAAGAGCAGATGATCCTGTTTGATTACCGGATGCCGCGAATCATCGTGACCATGCTGGCCGGCATCGGGCTTGGAATCTCAGGCGCCGTGTTCCAAGGTTCTACACGGAATTCCTTGGCTGATCCCGGCATTCTTGGAATCAATACAGGAGCTGCGCTCGGACTGATTATTTTCGTTTCCTTTTTCCGCTCCATGGACGGACCAATGGCAGTGCTGATCCCGCTGTTCACCTTTATCGGAGGTGTTCTCAGCGCACTAATTATCTTTATGTTCGCTTATGATCGCCACCGGGGAATCCTGCCTATAAGACTGATTCTCGTAGGAATTGCCGTCGCTGCAGGAATAAGTGCTGTTACCCTGCTATTGTCCTTGAAGCTGGATGAGGAGACCTACGCTTTTACTGCGCGCTGGCTTGCCGGAAGTGTATGGGGCAGGGACTGGATTCATGTATGGGCGCTGCTGCCATGGATTGCTGTGCTTGTTCCGGTCATTTACAGCCGGTCAAAAGCGCTGGATATCTTCGTGCTAGGCGATGAAATAGCCTATAGTGTCGGGAACCATGTGACCCGTGAAAGGCTGGTGCTGCTGGGTATGGCGGTTGCACTGTCATGTGCAAGCGTCTCAGTGGCCGGGGGGGTCGGATTTATCGGCCTGGTCGCGCCTCATATCGCCAAACGGCTGGCCGGACCGCAGCACCGCTATTTTTTGCCGGTAGCAGCGCTGATTGGTCTGCTCATACTGGTCACGGCCGATACAGTCGGCCGCTCGATTTTCCGGCCCAATGCGATTCCGGCAGGTGTCGTTGTGGCCGCGATTGGCGGGCCATACTTCTTATATCTTTTATTTAAAACAAAAAACTGATTTACTACATTCAATAACTACTCGGGGGTATAGAATTCATATGAAAAAGATAACCTTAATGCTCGTATCCATCCTGTTGCTTGCTGTACTATCCGCTTGCGGGCAATCTAACAATACAGCAGATTCCTCTGCGGCGGCTTCACCGTCTGCGGAAGCATCTGCGGCACCAACGGAAGCTGCTGAATCGGCAGCAGATGTTATTGCCCACGATCCAAATGCCAAGATTGCCTCGATGTCGATTCACATCACCAACAATCTGCTGGCTCTCGGGATTACTCCTGCAGGCTCCGTTGTAGGCGGGGATGTGAAGGATTTCCTGCCCCATGTGGCTGACCGGCTGCAGGGAGCAGCGAAATTCGGTGTAGTGACCGATCCGGATATGGAGGCTGTGCTTGCTCTGAAACCTGACGTGATCTATATCGATGAAGTGTACTCCGGGGACGACCTGGCCAAATTCGAAAAAATCGCACCAACCGTTACGATCGACATGGACAGCGGCACCTGGGCAGATCATCTGAAGCGCATTGCCGAACATGTTGGTAAGGAGCAGGAAGCGGAAGCTTTTATTCAGGATTATAAAGTAAAAGCAGAACGGGTAAGCGGCTTGATCACAAATGAGCTTGGTGCAGATGCTAAGGTAATGGCCATTCGCATGACGGCAAAAGAGTTGCGTGTTATGGGAACCAGACGTCCGCTCGGTCCGATTATGTTCGAGGATTTGAAGCTGAAGATGGCTGACGGGGTCGAGAAGATCCCTGCAGATGAGCCTTATCAGGTGATCTCCAAGGAAGTGCTGCCGGACTTTGATGCCGATGCCATCTTTGTGATTATCAGCACGGGTGATGTGGCAAAAAGCAATTATGAAGAAATGACCAAAAATCCGATCTGGCAAAACCTGAAGGCAGTCAAAAACAATCATGTCTACATTCTGGACGGGCAAAAGTGGCTCGATTATTCCTCGATTGGACATAGTATGGCTCTCGATGATGCAGAGCAGCTTTTCAGTAAATAACAGATAATCAGAATTATAGTGTGCGCTCCCCACAGGCAATCAGGTGAACCAGTAAACCTGCGCCTGCATGGGGAGTTTTTTGGTATTTCAGTACAGGCACACATGCCTTTACTACATTTTTATTTTACTGTGGTATCATAATCCTATTATGCATTTGGTGGTGAAGGTAACATGAATATTCTGCTTGCTGAAGATGATAAAAAGCTGGGAAAGCTTATTAAATATGTGCTCGAGAAAAAGGGCGGGTATCATGTGGAATGGGTAGACAACGGCCAGGATGCTCTTGAATATGCCTTAGGCGCAGCCTATGACGTTGTCATTCTCGACTGGATGATGCCCCTGATGGACGGAATCGATGTGTGTAAGAGCTTAAGAACACAGGACTACGCCAAAGCTATTCTTTTACTGACTGCAAAAGATGCGCTACAGGATAAAATACTGGGACTCGACGCCGGTGCTGATGATTATCTGACCAAACCGTTTGAAATGGAAGAATTGCTGGCACGGATCCGCACATTGATGAGACGCAATTTTGCCCCCATCCATTCAGAGATCATCCCGTTCGGGATGTTTAGCTTGAACCGGACTTCACGAAAGCTGATGAGAGATGATGAAGAGATTTACCTTAGTCCTAGAGAGTATCAGCTGCTGGATTTTTTTCTGCAAAATACCGGTAACGTGCTGACAAGAGAAGTCATTTTGGATCGTGTATGGGGGGTTGAAAGTGAAGTTTCCTATAAAAACGTGGATGTTACGGTTAAAATGCTTCGTGACAAATTACAGGACCGCACAGGGGAGTCGCTTATCGTCAGCGTCAGGGGTGTGGGGTACCGTTTTTCGGTATAAATCAGTGAAGAAGCGGGATTTGTTTGTTCAAACAAGGAGAAAGCTGACATTCACCTACACCTGGCTGATTATCCTCTTTCTGATCCTATTTTCGCTTATTGTCTCTGTCTTTTTTGTAGGCATGGCTTATCGTGATCAGCGGCAATCCTTGCAGACTACCTTGTATGCTTCAGCGGATGGTAACCTTGCTGTCCCGGATTTATCCGGAACTACCGTTGAGGACCTTTACTTTTTTTATATGGTCGATCATCAAGGGAACGTCCTATCGGGAAGCGCAGCCTTTCCGCAAAACGCCGGAGCTAACCTGGAAAAGATTGAAGAATGGCATCCTAAACGGGAGGCATACCGGCTGACATGGCTGGATCTGCCTCATAACGGGCATGAAGGAGAAGACAGGACGGAGCATGACAGGCTGCTCTTTATGGGTGCCCGTCCTATGATAACAGAAGATGGCAGGCAAATAACGGTTTATGCAGCAAAAGATGTAAGCTTTTATCTGGAAGTGTACGAGAACTTATTCATGGTGGCACTGTTTATTCTGGGCCTGTTCCTGATTGCTGCGATATGGCTGAGTTACTCCATGTCCAAAAAGGCGATGGTTCCGGTCCAGCATTCGTATCAGCAGCAGCAGCAATTCCTGGCCGATGCTTCACATGAGCTTCGTACTCCGCTAAGCATTATGAATACCTCTCTGGATGTCATTGAAATCGAGAACGGAGAGGACTTTTCCGCTTATACCAAGGAAGTTGTATCGGATATGAGAGAAGAAGTCGGGCGGATGAGCCGGATGGTTCAGCATTTGCTGCTGCTCGCCCGTTCTGATTCGGAAAATATTCCATTTAATAAAGAATCTTTTGACTTGTTGCCAAAAATGCATCAATGGGTAACTCCCTTTGAAACTGTCGCGCACAAAAAGAACATTACGCTCAGCACAACGATATCCGAAGCATTCCTGGTTAAAGGAGATATTGAACGGATTAAGCAGCTCGTATACATCCTGTTAGATAATGCGATTAAATACACACCTGAAGGTGGCACAATTGACGTTAAAGTAGAGCGTAACGCAAGGCAATGGAGTTTATTGATAAAAGATACGGGCATCGGTATCCCCAAGGATGATTTAGAGCGGATTTTTGACCGTTTTTACCGGGTGGAGAAATTCCGTTCACGGGATGAAGGGAGTGCCGGTCTTGGTTTACCGATTGCTAAGTGGATTGTGGAAGCCCATGAGGGATCAATCCGGGCCGAGAGTGTATTTGGCGAGGGAAGTCTTTTTACAGCAACATTTCCTTTAGCTTTAGATTAGGGATATCCCCATCCCTATTCAAGCCTTTCTCTGTAATTAGGAGAGAGGCTTTTATTTTTGTGTATTTCCTTTTAATCATTTACTGTACTTTTACTTATCACGGATATAGTGAGACACATGAAAGAGATACATGATCTACAGAGAGGAAAGGTGCAGAATGAAAACCCGGAAGAGCTGGTTTAAAAAAGCATTGGCTGCAGCCATCATTATCGCTGTAATTGGAGGGGGTGTATATGCAGCCTCAGAGTTATACGACGGACACAATGAAGAGGAAACGGGTTACACGCTCCAAACTTCCCTGCAGTCCGGATTCCATGACAAAGAATACTCTCCGTTTAAAGAGGATGACCATGAGCAGAGTGAAGGACGCGGGGATGGTCATCATGAAGAAGAATGGGATGGTGCGGGGCTAGCCGCAGGAATTGGCGGAGGACTGCTTGGAACCGGGCTGCTTTATTCCTTCATACGGCGGAAAAAGCGCCAGGATTGGAGTACTGGAGGACAGACAGCTTTTGCAGCTCCATCTACTTCAAAGTTCCTCGACCAATGGGAGACCCATCAAATGAACCTAAAGGAGACGAAATAACATGGGAATTTTCAAACGGGTAAAACAATTTTTTCTGGCAGAAACGAATGGGCTTTTGGATAAATGCGAACAGCCGCTTAACATGGTCAACCAATATATCCGCGAGTTTGACCAGGAATTAGCGAGAGGCCAGCAGGCACTGACAAATCAGCTGTTTATTGAGAAAAGACAAGCAGCGCTGATTGCTGAAGCAGAATCGGCCGTCCAGAAAAGAGAGCGTCAGGCGAAGCTTGCTGTTGAACGCGGAGAAGATCATGTGGCCAAGCTTGCCCTTCAGGAAAAAATGATGCAGGAGAAGAAGCTCACCGCCTACCGTTTACAATATGCAGCCATCCAGGAGCAGACCAAAACCTTGACCGAAAAGATCGGCCAGCTGCTTGTGCAGTCTGAAGAATATAATCACCGCCGGCTGCTGCTCGCTTCTCGTGTTAATGTAGCAAGTTCATTGAAGGACATACAGCAGACCGTCGTCGCCTTCCAGACGGAGAATATCGCCCACGGATTCGCCCGGGCTGAAGAGAAGGTTCTTCTCATCGAAGCGGAGCTTGAAGCGCTGAACCACTTCAACTCAGCAGCCAAGAGTATAACCCCGCAGTATCTGGACCCTAATCTTGCTGGTGAGATCGAGCATGCACTGGATGAACTGAAGCTTCAGAAGCAGGCCGAGTAGGTTAACGGAATAGTTAAGTCCCAGGGCATCCCGCAAGGGGTGCCTTTATGAGGAGTAGGGGGAGGCAAGTATGCGGGCGCTAAGCCTTTTTGCTGCGTTAGCAATATGTCTTATGTTCTTTACACAGCATCTCTCAGCTGCCGGGAGTACGGTAAGTATAGATCATTTCACATTCGGGTATGACGATGGCGGAAAATCGTTAATGTTGATTGAGGTCAGAAATCAGGGGATGGAATCCGCAGAAGTACGTGTTTCTATTGACTTATTAAAAGCAAAATCTAACGCTCAAAATGAATATTCTTATCATCCTATCGGACATACACAAGTAAGCGGGAGAGTCATTGTGGACTTGAATAAGCAATCCACCGTCAGAATTCCATACCCGGCCATTTTAAAACCAGGCGATTACTCAGCACTTGTCAGAACGGGACAGGGGGATGCGAATGTAGCGCGATTTGATTTCAGTATCAATAGGCAGCCAGCCCCTAAAGAAGGCCATTCTGAATTCCACCAGTCAAGTCCATTTTTCTTTACGCAAAAAAGCGGGTTCATCCTTATTTCAGCTGCCTTCACCATTATATTGTTACTTTGGATAGGCACTGTTTATTTAGTTAGGCACAGAAATAGAAGAGAGAACTCCTAAAATTCCTCAACCCTTTCTGGGCTTTTGTCTACCGACGCCCCCGTGAAATTGAACTAAGATGATCGTAGTACATTATTTTGGTTAAGTGAGGGATAGCGATGCTGTCAAAAATCGATAAAACGAAGGTTAAGCTGCTTCCGGGTGTTTTTCGGGAGAGATTCGAGATTAACAGGGAATACCTGATGGAACTGGATACCCAGTGCCTGCTCCAAAATTTCTATCTGGAAGCGGGTATTATTTTACCTGGACTGCAGGTGGTGGATAATCCGGAAACGGCAAAGCTTCACTGGGGCTGGGAGGCTCCGACATGTCAGCTTAGGGGACACTTTTTGGGCCACTGGCTGTCTGCTGCAGCTGCTTATGTGGCAACAGAACAGGACGGGGAGCTGAAGGCCAAGCTTGATAAAATCGTTTCAGAGCTGGCCAAATGTCAAGAGCTGAACGGGGGAGAATGGATCGGCTCGATACCCGAGAAATATTTTCAGAGGCTGGCAGATAACAAGCACATCTGGTCACCGCAATATGTAATGCACAAAACCATTATGGGACTCACCCATGCATACACAGATGCCGGTAACGAACAGGCTTTGGTGATTTTAGACAGGCTGAGCGACTGGTATATCCGGTGGGTGAATGCGATGCTGAAGACTAATCCTCATGCGGTGTACAGCGGGGAAGAGGGAGGCATGCTTGAAATTTGGGTGAATTTATACGAGATAACCCGTAATGACAAATATATGTCCCTTGCAGAAAGCTATCAGAATCCGAGCCTGTTCCGAAAGCTTCAGGAGGGCAAAGATGCGCTCACCAACAGTCATGCTAATGCAAGTATCCCGTTTTCCCACGGGGCGGCTAAGCTTTATGAAGTGACCGGTTCAGAGCATTGGCGCAATCTTACAGAGCTGTTCTGGAAGAATGCCGTTACCGATAGAGGAACCTATTGCACATGCGGCCAAAATGCAGGCGAATTCTGGGAGCCTCCCTTTATGCTTGGACAATTCCTTGGTGAAAAAAATCAGGAGTTCTGCACCGTCTACAATATGGTTAGAACGGCTTCCTATCTGTTTAAGTGGACAGGCAATACCGAATACGCGGATTATATTGAAAGAAGCCTCTACAACGGATTTTTGGCGCAGCACAATGCAGAAACGGGAATGCCCGCTTATTTTCTTCCGCTAACAGCCGGTAGCCGCAAAAAGTGGGGGAACAAAACCAGAGATTTCTGGTGCTGCCACGGAACGATGGTCCAGGCACAGTCAATATATGCTGATCTCATTTACTTTGAAGATCCTGAAGCGAACAGTCTGACTATCAGCCAGTACATTCCCTCAAGGCTTGAGTACCGCCGGGGGGAGGCAGATATCACCCTCGAGCAGACCACGGATATGAAATACTACAATGCCCAGGCTTTCTTTGACGAGCACGATGACAGTCAGATGTCGAGATGGTCTTTGAAATTCAGTGTTACGTCATCCGTCTCAGATAAGTTTACCTTGCTCTTCCGTGTTCCCTCCTGGGTCAAAGGAATTCCTACGGTCCAAGTTAATGGACAAGCGGTTGCAGCACCTGAAATCAGCGGCGGCTATTTGAAGCTTACGCAAGAATGGAAGAACGATACGATTCATATTTTCTTCCCGAGTGCCCTGGTTATGGAGCCGTTACCTGACATGCCGGAGCTTGCCGCTATAGTTGACGGGCCGATTGTACTTGCAGGGCTTACTGACAGCGATTGCGGACTTAAAGGCGATTTCAGCAATCCTAAGGACTTCCTGATGCCGCAGGCCGAGCACACTTATGGAACATTCCCATGGAGACAAAACAGCTACCGCACACGCCATCAGCAGACTAACTTTATGTTAAAGCCGCTGTACGAGATTACAGATGAATCATACACAGTCTATTTCAGCCAAAAATAATCATTTTTTGTGAAAAGCATTTTTATACTGCTGGGGAGTTATGCCCTCGTACATTTTAAACAGCTTCATAAAGTATTTCTCGTCGTGGAAGCCGCATGAAAATGCGGCTTCTTTTATGCTGATGTTGTTGCTGGACATAAGGTTTTTGGAAATATCAATCCTCGACTTATTCAGGAAATAGATCAGCTTCATGCCTGTTTCCTTTTTAAATAATGAGGAAAGATAGGCAGCGTTATAGTGAAATTCATCAGCAATCTCCTGCAGGCTAAGCGGCTTGTGGCAATTGGCTGTGATCCATTCCATAATCGTGTACACAACAGGCGAAATATTACGGTTCCGGTTAAATAAGCTGTCGAGAAACACCTGTGTAATCTCCATAGCCAGCAGGCTCACAGCGTAGTGGAGCATTGCTTCATTATAAAGGGTTTCCTGGCGCGAGAGGCTGATCAGCTGCTGGAATAACATGGTGATACGCTGCTGATTCCCTGACGAGCCGTGCTCGCAGATCAAATAGGAGTAGGAGGCCGGAGGCTCGAAACGGCTGTGGAACGAACCTTCCTCCCACGGATGATCTGAAGAAAAGTGAACCCACAAATAAGAAAGCCTGCCGCTGGAAGGCAGATGTCCATAATGCTCTTCTCCGCTTTTAAGGAAAATATATTGTCCCGAAGCCACCGCATGAGCACCCTCCGCCTGGGTAATATTCAGAACCCCTTCAAGTACATAAATGAACACATTGTATTCAAAATTCCGTCTGTGATGAAGAAAACCATCCTTACTCATAAGGTTTCCGCAGGTCCCAAAGGATAGCGGCGCAGATGTATATGTATAGAAATACTTCATAAGTTAATCTCCACATTTAAATTATAAACAGCTGAGCAAATATAAGAGGATAATATCATCTTTTTCTTTAATTTGACTAGGGTATCTTTAATATCGCTTCTACTTGGACCTGCAGATCCTGCTATATAGTTATGTTGGATAAAACAGAAAGGGGAGGTATAGCGGATCTTTTCATGAATGCGATTTCAGATAATGCTTGAGCTAAGCACCAGAAATTATCCATGGAATGAGGAGAGTGAGCAATGGTATTATATCCACGAGCACATAAGCTCCGTAAGCTGACTTCAGCTGTACTTAGTGCAGCGCTTCTTGTCACAATGCTGCCGCAGACCGCCCTTGCCGGAGACACCTGGCCGTTCAAGGAAGACAGTGCGCATGGAGTGAATCAGCCCAGTGTACACGGCTATACAAGCAATCAGATTGCCGACTGGAGCCCGGCCACCGATCCCGATGCTGAGCTGCTTAGGTCCCGTGTTCCGCTACAGCAACGGATTGCGCCTTTCAAGGATACACAGGCAAATCCCAGTCTGAACCCTGACGTAAAAATGATTACCGTTGCAGGTGATTATGGAAACGCATTCATAGAGAATGCCCCGTATACGAACAAGTTTGCCCAGTATCATTTCAATTTTTGGCAATACATTGATTATTATTCCTACTGGCACGGTACCGCAACGGCGTATACCCCGCATGAATATTACGATGACTTGGCGCAGTCCGACTGGCAGCAGAAATGGTTTGAATTCGGAATGCTGAACATACCCAACCCGACCTATACAGATGCCGCACACAAGAACGGGGTTCTGTCACTGGCCGGTGTCTTTTTCTCCAACAATGACCGCGGTCAGCAGACCTACAAGCAGATGATTGTGAAGGACGAGAACGGGAATTTCCCGGTTGCGGAGAAAATGATTGAGATGGCGCATTACTTTGGCTACGACGGGTATTTCCTGAATCAGGAGGAGCTAAGCCCGAATGTGGCCACTGCGGATATTCCCGCTTATATCGCTTTTATGAAAGCGTTACAAAAGGGAGGGATGTACGTCCAATGGTACGATTCCCTGAATACGTCAACGGGTTCCAATACCTTTGCCCGTACCTTTAACGACAATAACATCTCAATGCTGTATGACAAGTCAACGAAGGAGCAGGTTTCAAATTCCTACTTTTTCGACTATGGCATGGGCAGCTCGCAGATTACTTCAGCAAAGAATTATCTGAGCAATCTGAACAACGCTCAAGGAACTGATTACAATCTCTTTGACATCGGCTTTGCGGGACTTGAGGCTGGACGTGACCGCTTCAAGAGTGTGCAGGGAACTGCGCTTAAGAACAAGCTGTCGGGCGGCGTACCGCTGGTCAGCCTTGCCACGCTGGGAGCTGACTTTGTACATGCCGGGCTTGATGAGGATATGGGAAAAGCCTGGCCGGTCTCCAACCGCTCTGATAACAGCTACCAGTGGATGACCCAGCTGCGGGAGCAGCTCTGGTGGTCCGGACCGAATGTCAATCCGGCCAGTACAGCCGTATCGTCAACCAATACCGTGGCTGATGTCTATGCCGATAACCGCTACTGGCCGGGCATCGCCTCGGTCATTGCGGAACGCTCGGTTGTGAAGGATACGAACTTCTATACAAATTTCAATACCGGACACGGGCTCTCCTATTATGTGAACGGGGCAGAATCCAGTGCGGACGAGTGGTCCAATATGAGTCTGCAGGATGTCCCGGTTACCTGGCAGTGGTGGCAGGATACTGCAGGCAGCCGGTTGACGGTAGATTTCGATTATGGCCCGGAATATAATCAAACCGCCAATAGCCGGGTCCATTACAAGCAGCTCGGCGCCTACAACGGCGGCAGCTCCCTCGCTGTAAGCGGGGCCTTGGACAAGGAGAATTTTCTCCGCTTGTACAAGAGTGATCTGGCCGTGAAGCCTGGCTCCAAGCTGTCTATCGTCTATAGTAAGCCGTCGGCTGACGATGCTTCGGTCATAAGCGCTGGAGTGATCTTTAAGGATAAGCCGGACGAAGTGGTTAAGCTGCCTGTTGGGAACAGCGGCAAGCAAACCGCCGGCTGGGTCGCTGCCGAACTGAATCTTGGAGCCTATGCCGGCCGGGAGATCGCGGCGTTTGGGCTTGTGTTCACTCCGGGGCAGAGTACAATCGCAAATTATCAGGTGAATCTCGGACAGCTCCGCATTTATGACGGCTCGGCTGTCAAACCGGCTGCTCCGGCAAATCTAAAGATTGCACAGGCGTGGTCCGGTACTAATGAAATGATCGTAAGCTGGACGATGGACAACGATTATTCCAAAGTGAAGCAATATAATGTCTACGTGAACGACGTATTTATGGGCGGAAAATACGACGAAACCTTCTACATTAAGAAGCTGCCGTCCAAGTATAGTGTACTGAAGGTCGTTCCGGTAGGAGCGGACGGGCTGGAGGGTGAAGCGGCAAGGGTGTCCTTTGACCTGAACACCGCAGTCTCGAACATTGAAACCGAGTCAGGCAGCAATGGCGATTTTCTGGTCAAATGGTCCAATCCGGGCCAGAGCCCGGGCAGCATCAAGGTTACTGTGAAATCGGTCAACTGGATCACAACCCCTGAGCCTGTATCCAGAGAAATGATCCTGCCGCAGGGTACAGTCTCAGCCTTGTTCACTGACATGCCTGTCAACGGAGATGAGTATACCGTTACAGTGCAGGCGGGCAGTACGGATACTGTCACCTATAACGGGTCTTTCATTGATAAGGTAGCAGAGCCATACGCTGAGGCCTGGTCCTGGAACAACAATACACTGAATTTGCCAATGCCGAATACCCGGGACTGGCGGTATATGTACATTAATGAAGACGGCAAGGATAAATCCTTCCCGGTAACCTACTTGTCAGGCTCTGCGGCCAATAAACCGATGATTATCCGCGGGCGCACGACCAAATCCAGTCTGAGTTTTACCTCTACGGCAAAAGTAGTCACAGCCGTAATGGAAGATTATAGCGGAAATAAATCTGAACCTGTCTATCTTAGAGGACCATATCATATTACCTTGGACAGCAGCGAAGGAAAGCCGGCTCCCTCTGTCTCTGAAAATTGCTTCAGAAATTTCGGAATCGGCGGTGCAATATGTGAAGGCAGCCCAGCTTCTGCCGAATAATTTGCAATATACTATTGTTTAAGAAGCGGGCAGCTCATGCTCCGCAAGCCATAACTCAAGGCGCTCGCCTCCTGATGCCATCAGGGGGGAGCGCTTCTTGCGTATCATGCTCACAGTTCAAATGTACCTTAGGAGGTGGATTATGCGGAGAAACACCCTGTACCGTAAATATTTTAAAGATAATTTGTTTATGCGCTTCACCCTGATCGTATCCTGTGTGTTCGTTGCAACGATTATCGTCTTTACTTATCTGATGCTGAAGCTGATCTCGGAATCGGCGGTACAGCGGCAGATGGATATCCAGCGGAAGACGATGGAGAGCATCAGCAATTATGTGGAGAGCAAATATCAGTCTGTCCAGGATATGATCCGCGATGTATACCGGGACGGGAGTCTGGCGAGCAATACTACTTTTTTACTAGAGAACCCGTATGGTGAATATGTGGAGCACCGGCTGGACCGCTATCTTCAGGGAGACCCGTCCACATCCAATGTTGTGCAGTATTTTCAGAATAAAATCGATGATGACCCTGATATCCGCAGCCTCATGCTGTACAGTGCCAACCAGCAGGTGATGTACTATTACCAGGACCGCAGGCAGTTCGACATCGTGGCGACCAATGCTGCGCACTCCTATGTCCCGGACAGCATGTATCTGGATGAGGAAAGTCTCGTGTCTGTCCCGAATATCTGGGTACTGAAGAGCATCGGAATGCAGAATACACCCATGTTCTCGGTGAAAATCCCGATTAACAATAAGTCGTCGCTGCTTAATATCGGCCAGATGCTGGTCTACTTCGACTCGTCGGCGATCTGGCAGGCGATGAACAACTATAAAGCGGAATTTAAGGGGAATATTCTTGTGCTCTCGGCACAGAATGAAGTCATTTTCGATACTTCGGGTGCAGGGTATGGCAAGAAATTCGATAAGCTGACGGGACTGAACTTCGGTGAGGAAATCACCGTTGACGGGATGGTGGTGACAAGCCTGACCCAGAGCCAGGCCGGTTATTCGGTAGTCAGCCTGATCTCCAGGCAGGAGCTGGCCGAAACCTACCGCAGTGCGCGCAATACGATTCTGTTCATAGCCCTTATCTGCATCCTGTTCGCGGTATTGCTGCCGGCGATGTTTATTTCTAATTTTGCCAAGCGCACACACCGGATCATCCGCTTTACCCGCAGAGTGAAGAACGGGGACCTCAATACCCGGATTGTCGACAGCCGTGAGGACGAACTGGGCCAGATCGCCAAGAGCTTCAACAGTATGCTGGATGAGCTTAACCAATATATTGATCAGGTGTACAAGGCGGAAATCAGGCAAAAGCATACGGAGATTGCCACGCTGGAAGCGCGGGTGAATCCGCATTTTCTCTACAATACACTGGAGGTCATCCGTATGCGGGCGATCTCAAGCGGGGCGAAGGATGTTGGCGAGATGATCTACAGCCTGTCCGTGCTGTTCAAAGCCTACGTCCGGCCCAAGGCGAGATATACGTTCAAGGATGAGCTGGAGGCGTGCCGGATGTACCTGGAGCTGTTCCGCATCCGCTATAAAGACAGGTTCGTTTATACGATTGAATGCAGTAAAGAGCTGGAAGGGCTGTCTGTCCTCAAAATGTCGCTTCAGCCGGTAATCGAGAATTATATCCTGCACGGCATGCGGACCGGGCAAAGCGGGAACGTAATTACCATTACAGTAGCCGCGGAGAATGGGCATATCCGGGTTATCGTAGCTGATAACGGGCTCGGTATTCCCGCAGAACGGCTGAGCCAGCTCCGGCAGGGACTGGATAATCAAGGGGCTCTATCCGGGTCAGAGTCGTTCGGACTGCGGAGTATTCATGAGCGTCTTAGACTGATGTATGGGGCACCGTTTGGTGTTGTACTGATTAGCGAGGAGGGAAAGGGTACCGAAGTCACCCTCACATTCCCTTATCCCGCGAAGGAGGAGACAGAGCATGTATAAGGTATTTATTGTGGACGATGAGCCGTTCATCCTGAGCGGTTTACAGGATATTTTGGACTGGAATCTGCTGGGCCTTACGATTGCCGGGCAGGCTGAGAATGGGCGGGAGGCGCTGGAGAGGCTGCGTGAGGTACCCGCTGATATTCTGATAACCGATATTTCGATGCCGGAGATGACCGGTCTTGAGCTAATCCGTGCAGCCGGTGAAATCCGTCCGGAGATGAAGGCGGTTGTACTGAGCGGCTATGATGAATTCACGTATGTAAAAGAAGGGCTGTCGCTCGGAATCGAAAATTATCTGCTCAAACCGATTAATCTGGAGGAATTCCACAGTACCCTGGAGACCCTTGTGGAGAAGCTGAATGTCTCCAGGATGGATACCGAGCGTTCGCAATATACCCATTCCGTGCTTAAAGACAATGTGCTGCTGCGCTGGCTGCGGGGCCAGATTGACCCGGAAGAGCTGGCTGAGCGGCTCCGGCTGCTGGGCCTGTCGTTCAATGAGCCTTATGTTCAGGTAGCACTGGTCCAGGCTGATCCGGCAACAGATAGGTTCAGGGAAAATGCGGCAGAGCTGGTTACTGCCCATCCGGCCTTCTTCATGTTCTGGGATTCAGACAATGATCTGGTGCTCATACATAATTTTGCCGGGGAAAAGAAGGGGGCGGAGGAGCTGTCCTCACTCCTGCAGGCGGTACAGGGCTTATGCGCTGACAGCCAGAGGCTCCGTATCTCGGTCGGGAGCATCGTCGATGTGCAGGATTCCGCCCCGCTAAGCTATGAGCAGGCGAAGCAGGTACAGGAATTCCTGGAGATCCATCCGGAGCGCAGCCTGGTTTATTATGAACAGCTGAAGGACCGCAAGGAGAATCTGGAAGCGGCCTTGCCGGAGGACTGGAGTGAATACTCCAAATTAATTATGGCCAAAAATGCGGCGGGGCTGGCGGAGCAGTTCGACCTGTATTTCTCCGCGCCCTGTATGGAGGGTCTCACCCCTGAGCTCTTGAGGGAAATCGCCATCGAATGGGTTCTTTACTTCCGCATGCTCATTAAGGATATCCGCAATGAATTGGAGCGCGATCTCATTGCGGCCGGCCTGACTGCAATCCACAAGGCGCAATCCCTGCCCGGATTAGCGGCAGCCTTAAGACAGACGGCCGGATGCATTATTGAGCTGCTGGACCGGGAGCTGAAAAGTCCGGTGGTGAATCAGGTGCTGAATTACATTGAGAAATCCTACGGGGAGGATCTGTCCCTGAAGAAGCTGGGCTTCATGTTCAATATTCACCCCGTCTATCTGGGACAGGTCTTCCACAAATCGACCGGCGAATCCTTTGCCGAATATTTGAACCGCTACCGGATTGAGAAAGCGAAGGAGCAGCTGCGCCTGACAAATCATAAGGTGCACGAAATTGCCCGGAGCGTCGGCTACTGGGAAATGGGCTATTTTTATAAGCAATTTAAGAAATACGTCGGCATCTCACCGACAGAATTCAAAGGGCTACTCTAAGGCAGTCCTTTTTGCGAAAAGAGCAGGATTTCATTTTTACCGCATTGTTTCTTTATTTCATACCTGAATTTATATAGTTTCTCTTCTATTTGAAAATGCTTTCATCTTATAAAGTTAGGCTATAGCCACAGGGAAACAGCAGCCGGAAATAACCGGTATGACTGCTTGCCTGCCAGCTAATTAAAAGGGGGTACGACAAATGAGCAAGAAAAAGAAACACTTCTCCTTATTGTTGACAACGCTTTTAACGATTTCGATGGCCCTTAGCGCATGCGGGGGAAACAACAACACCAAGAATACTACGGGTACGGGCGGTAATAACGCTGCGGCAACGAACACGACAACGGACGCGCCTGACACCAAGCCTGCAGAAGAGCCTGTAGAGCTGATCTGGTATACCATCGGTGCACCGCAGAAGGACCTGGATAAAGTCATGGAGGAAGTCAACAAATACACGCTGGACAAAATCAATGCTACGCTCGACGTGAAAATGATCGACTTTGGCGACTACACACAGAAGATGCAGGTTATGGTCGCTTCAGGCGAACCGATGGATATTCTGTTCACCTGCTCCTGGGCATTTGATTATGTGCAGAACTCCCGCAAAGGCGCCTTCCTGCAGCTCGATGATCTGCTCAAAGATCAAGGTAAGGGCATTGTGGATACAATTGATCCTGCATTCTTGGAAGGCTCCAAGGTTGACGGCCACAACTATGCCATTCCGGCCAACAAAGAGCTTCCCGCACAAGAGGTGTACCGCTTCAACAAAGAGCTGCTGGACAAATATAATCTCGATCTGACCAGCGTAAAAACGCTGGCTGACCTGGAGCCGCTGCTGAAAACCATTAAGGATAACGAGCCTGAAATCACACCGTACGCCATGGTTAAGGACTTTATGCCGGTTATGCCGTTCGACTATGTCATTGAAAAGATGCCAATGGCTGTATATATGGACACCAAGGACTACAAGGTTGTAAATATTCTTGAAACTCCGGAAATTAAGGAAGCGCTTCAAACGGTCCGCAAGTTCTATCAGGCCGGTTACATTTCTCCTGAAGTAGCCACTACAACCTCCGTGGATGACCTGTACAAAGCAGGCAAATGGTTCACAGACCGCGCGGCTACCCAGCCGATGGCCGACAATCTGTGGAGCGCAAGCTACGGTTATCCGGTTGTATCGACACCGGCCGGCCAGCCGTACATCTACAATTGGTCCGTAATGGGCTCAATGCAGGCGATTTCGGCGAACTCCGAGTATCCTGAGAAGGCAATGGAATTCCTGAACCTGTTGAACACAGATCCTGTACTGCGCAATATGATTGACTCCGGTATCGAAGGTGTGCACTACGAGAAAATCAGCGACAACATGATCAAGAACCTGCCGGACGCCAAAAACTATGATATGCCAACCTTCTCCCTGGGCAATATCATGATCAACTACCTAAATGAAGGTGACCCTGAGAACAAATGGGAAGAATTCAAAACCTTTAATGATTCCGGTATCAATGCTCCGCTGCTCGGCTTCAACTTCGATACATCCAATATCACCAATGAGATTGCCGCCGTGCAGAACGTGAAGGAAGAGTTCTGGGCTCCGCTGATGACAGGATCAGTAGATCCAGATGAATACCTGGCCAAAGCCAATGAGAAATTTAAAGCCGCCGGCCTGGACAACATTATTGCTGAAGCCCAGACACAAATCGATGCCTGGAAAGCAGCGAATAACAAGTAGTTACGGATTGAAGACCGGGAGGGTGAACAGACCTGGCCCGGTCTTTTTGCACCATAAATGTATTTTTTGGCATAGGAGGAGCTAGGCGCATGGGGAAAATAGGAAGATCGGCTAAGGATATTATGAGAAATAAAGTGTTGCTGTTTATGGTTCTCCCGGGCACATTGTGGTTTTTATTCTTCTCCTACCTGCCGATGGTGGGGACGGTTATTGCCTTCAAGGAATACCGGTTCAGCCGGGACGGGTTCTGGGCCAGCATTATCAGGAGTAAATGGGTCGGCTGGGATAACTTCAAGTTTCTGTTCAGCACGAATGATGCCTTTCTGATTACACGCAATACGATTTTGTATAATACGGCTTTTATTGTGCTGGGCCTGATTATGTCGGTGCTGCTGGCCGTTGTGCTGTCAGAGATAGCCAATAAAAAGCTTGCTAAGCTGTATCAGACAGGAATGTTCCTGCCGTACTTCTTGTCTTGGGTGGTTGTAGGCTATTTCGCGTTCAGCTTCCTGAGCTCGGAGCGTGGACTGCTGAATCAATTGTTCGGCAGCCACATTTCCTGGTATTCGGAATCGAAATACTGGCCGTTCATCATTATCTTCGTCTATTTGTGGAAGGCCGTCGGGTATAACAGCGTGGTGTATCTGGCTGCGATTATGGGCATAGACAAGTCGCTGTACGAGGCGGCGATGATTGACGGGGCCAGCAAATTCCAGCAGATCCGCAACATTACGCTGCCGCTTTTGAATCCGATTATTATCATTATGACCCTGCTTGCAATCGGGAAAATCTTCTATGCAGATTTCGGGCTGTTCTATCAGGTGCCGAGAAATTCGGGGACGCTCTACAGCGTGACCAACGTAATCGATACGTATGTGTACCGCGGACTTAAGACAACAGGAGAGATCGGAATGAGTACCGCAGCCGGCCTGTATCAGTCGGTGGTTGGATTCGTGCTGGTGCTTGCCTCCAATTACATCGTGCGTAAATTTGATAAGGACAGTGCATTATTTTAGGGGAATTAAAGGAAAGTGAGGTCTTTGAATGTCTGCTAAGCCTATAAAATCGCGCGATTTTCATCAGCTCTCGTCCGTATGGAATATCGTTTTTAATTGTATTGCCGGAGCTTTTTCCTTACTGTGTGTGTTCCCGTTTCTGTTTGTGGTGCTTATCTCGTTTACGGATGAAGGGGCGCTGGCCCGGGACGGCTACAAGTTAATTCCGGCCAAGTGGAGTTTGGAGGCGTATAAATATGTTTTCGGCACGGGGGATACCCTGCTCCGGTCCTATGGGGTGACGATTGCCGTGACGGTGATTGGCACAATGGTCAGCCTGCTGCTTATATCACTTTATGCCTATGCAATTTCGCGTAAAAGCTTTAAATACCGCAAATTCTTCGCCTTCTTCGCCTTCTTTACGATGCTGTTCAACGGGGGCCTGGTTCCGACCTACATCATAGTGACGCAGATGCTCGGCCTCAAGGACAGTATCTGGGCGCTGGTGCTGCCGCTGGCGATGAATGCTTTTTACATTATAATTCTGCGTACCTTTTACATTACCAGCGTACCGGACCCCCTTATTGAATCGGCCAAAATAGACGGAGCCGGTGAATTCCGCACCTTCCTGAGAATTGTGCTGCCGCTGTCCTTGCCCGGCCTGGCTACGATTGGCCTGTTCAGCACACTCGGGTACTGGAATGACTGGTTCAATGCGCTGCTCTATATTGATAATCCTAATCTGGTGCCGCTGCAGTCCATGCTGATGCGGATTGAGACGAGCATGCAGTTCATTCTGCAGAATTCCCAGAACAGCTCGCTAAGCCTGGAAGCGCTCCGCTCCATGCCTCAGGATACATCGCGGATGGCAATGGTTGTGCTGGCTACCGGGCCGATCATCTTCGCTTATCCGTTTTTCCAGCGTTATTTCATCCAGGGTCTGACCGTCGGGGCAGTCAAAGAATAAGACTAAGTGAAAGTGAAGCAAAGCAGTGCACCAAACAACAAAGAGGGAGTGGAGCCGGATGTTATATAAAGACCATACGCAGCCGATTTCCAGGCGGACGGAACATCTGCTGGGGCTGATGACGCCGGAAGAGAAGGTGGGCCAGCTGATTCAGCTGTTCGGATGGCAGACCTATGAATATATAAAAGACAGCATAGACGCGGCAGACGATCATACGGAAGTGACCGGAGGCATGGTGAGGCTGACAGCGGATTTTAAAAGCAGAATCCGTGAAGGCAGTGTCGGCTCTTTATATGGAACCCTGCGCGCAGATCCCTGGACCGGGGTTACGCTGGATACCGGCCTCGGACCACGTGCCGGTGCGGAAGCGGTGAATATCATTCAGCGTTATGCTCTGGAGCACTCCAGGCTGGGCATTCCCCTGCTGATCGGGGAAGAATGCTCGCACGGGCATATGGCGATCGGGGCGACGGTATTTCCCGTTCCGCTGCTGATCGGCAGCACCTGGAATGTGGAGCTGTACCGGGAGATGTGCCGGGCTGTAGCTCTGGAGACCCGGAGCCAGGGCGGAGCCGTGACCTATTCGCCGGTGCTGGACGTGGTCCGCGATCCACGGTGGGGCCGGACCGAGGAATGCTTCGGCGAGGACCCGTATCTCATCGGTGAATTCGCCGCAGCTTCAGTGGAAGGACTGCAGGGGGAGGAGCTCAGCAGCGGGTCCAGTGTTGGCGCGACGATGAAGCATTTTGTCGCCTACGGCAGCTCGGAGGGCGGCCGGAATGCCGGACCCGCGCATATCGGCAGGCGGGAGCTGCTTGAGGTTGACCTGCATCCCTTCCGCAAAGCGGTGGAGGCCGGCGCGGTATCAATTATGCCTGCCTACAACGAAATTGACGGCATTCCTTGCACAACCAATAAGGAGCTGCTGCAGGATGTGCTGCGCGGGGAATGGGGCTTCCGCGGCATGATCATTACCGATTGCGGCGCAATTGATATGCTGGCCTCGGGTCATGATACGGCCGATAGCGGTGAAGATGCGGCTGTGCAGGCGCTGCAGGCGGGCATTGACATGGAGATGTCCGGCGAGATGTTCGGACGGCATCTGCTTACGGCGCTCCGCTCCGGACGGCTGGAGGAACGGTTCGTCGATGAAGCTGTCTCCCGTGTGCTTGATCTGAAGTTCAGGCTGGGCTTGTTTGAACAGCCGTTTGCCGACCCGGACCGGGCGGAGAACGTCATTGGCAGCGCAGCTCATGCGGAGCTGGCCCGGACCATTGCCGCCGAAGGCATTGTGCTGCTGAAGAATGAAGGGGTGCTGCCGCTGCCCAGGCACAGCGGCAGGATTGCTGTCATTGGCCCGAATGCCGACGCCGGCTATAACCAGCTCGGGGATTATACCTCCCCGCAGCCGCCCGGCAAGGTGACGACGGTGCTCGGCGGAATCCGCAGCAAGCTCTCTGCAGAGCCGGAGCGGGTCAGCTATGCGCCGGGCTGCCGGATTAAGGATCAGTCAGCCGAGGGTCTGGAGCCTGCGGTGCAGGCAGCAGCCGGGGCGGACACAATTGTTCTGGTGCTGGGCGGGTCCAGTGCCAGAGATTTCGGGGAAGGCAGCATTGACCTGCGGACCGGAGCCTCGAAGGTTACGGAGAATGAGCTGAGCGATATGGATTGCGGGGAAGGCATCGACCGGATGTCGCTGCACCTGTCCGGCATCCAGCTGGAGCTGATGCAGCAGCTGAAAGCGCTCGGCAATCCGGTGGTCGTTGTGTACATCAACGGCCGTCCTGTCGCCGAGCCTTGGATTGATGAGCATGCAGATGCCATTCTGGAAGCCTGGTATCCCGGGCAGGAAGGCGGACATGCCATTGCGGATATCCTGTTCGGCGATGTCAATCCTTCCGGCCGGCTGACCGTCTCCCTCCCCGTGGATGCCGGACAGCTGCCGGTCTATTATCTCGGCAAACGCTCGCGCGGTGCCCGTTATCTGGAAGGGTCGTCTCAGCCCCGTTATCCCTTCGGGTTCGGTTTAAGCTATACCGAATTCCGCTACAGCGGTCTGCGGATTGAACCGGCGGAGATTCCGGCGGACGGTACTGCTGCGGTTACGGTTGAAGTAGAGAATATCGGCTCCTGCAAAGGTGCAGAGGTCGTTCAGCTGTATATTTCCGACTCTGTCAGCAAGGTGACAAGACCGGCGAAGGAGCTCAAGGGCTTCCGCAAAATCGTTCTGGAGCCGGGAGCGAAACAGACGGTCACTTTCACAGTAGGTGCAGAACAGCTGAGCTACATCGGACCGGATTATATGCCGGTGGTAGAGCCGGGAAGCTTCCGGGTCAGGGTCGGCCGGAATGTCAATGATACGCTCGATATTGGACTTCTTGTTATGGAGGAATAGACATGGAACGTATGGATCTAGAACGAATTAACCGGTTTATCCGTGAATGTGCGCAGCAGCAATGGCTGGAATACCAGGATATTGAGGACTGGAAGGTTTTCTCCGCCGAGTACAGGCTGCCGGGCGATTACACTGAGCTGCAGCCCTATCACGGCAGTGAAGCCTTCGGCCTGTTTCCGAGTGTGCAGGGAACCACCTATTTCTTCCGCGCGAGACCGGTTATTCCTGCCGGGTGGACTGGAACGGACACCGGTATCCTCTTCCGTTCCGGCGGAGAAGGGCTGCTGCGGGTTAACGGGGCTTCACGCCAGGGGCTGGACCGTAATCATACCTTTGCCGCCCTCAACCCGGAAGCCGACAGCCGGACACCGGAGCTGGAGATCGAGCTCTATGATCCGGTCCCGGAACCGGATGACCCGCTGAATAAACAAGCCGTTATCCAGCCGCCGGTCCGCTCAGTTACCGCTGCATTGGTTAGAGTGAACCTGCCGGTGCAGTCGCTGATGTATACGGCGACCGTTATCCGGGACTCGGCGCTGCTGCTGCCGGAGCAGGATTTCCGCCGGAACCGGATCCTTGAGGCGCTGATTCAGGCGATGGATGCCTTTGTCATGCTGGGGCCGGAGGCTGCGATGAACGGCATAGCAATCTCGGGCATTGAACAGGAGCTGATCATCAAAGTCCGCAAGCTTGGCGGCAACAGCGAAGGCTTCATTCATATGATCGGCCAGTCGCATATCGACATCGCCTGGCTGTGGCCGGCGCGGGAAACGGTGCGCAAGGCGAGCCGGACCTTCTCTACGGTGAATGCACTGATGGAGCAATATCCGGATTACCGGTATGCCCAGAGCCAGCCGCAGCTGTTTGCCTATTTGAAGGAGAATGATCCGCAGCTGTACGGCAAGGTTAAGGAGCGCATCCGCCAAGGACGCTGGGAGCTGGTCGGCGGCATGTGGGTTGAGCCGGATCTTAATATCCCGAGCGGTGAATCGCTGATGCGGCAAATGCTCTACGGGCAGAGCTTCTACCAGGAGGAGTTCGGCCTGCGCTCAGAAATTGAGTGGCTGCCGGATACCTTCGGGTATTGCGCGTCACTGCCGCAGATTCTGCAGCACGGCAAAATCCGCTACTTCATGACCACCAAGCTCGGCTGGAATGATACCAATCTGTTCCCTTATGATCTGTTCCGCTGGGTGGGCATCGACGGTACCTCACTCTTATCCTTCATGAATCACGGGGTGAACGAAAATACGCTGCCGAAGGATATCCATGACCACTGGCAGTCCTACCGCGAGAAGGCTGTCCACGGCGAGCAGATGCTGCTGTACGGACACGGCGACGGCGGCGGCGGGGTTACGCGGGAGATGCTGGAGTACATCAGCCGTTCGGAGCTGATGGTCGGCCAGCCGGCCTCCGGCTACAGCACAGCTGCTGATTTCTTTGCCGGTATTCAGCCGAAGCTGCCGGAGCTGCCGGTCTGGCAGGGTGACCTGTATCTGGAGCTGCACCGGGGAACATATACGACCCATGCGCGCAATAAGCGCAATAACCGCAAGGCCGAAATCCTGTACCGGGAAGCTGAGCTGTGGCAGAGTCTGGCCGGAGACCGGCTGCATCCGGAGGAGCGTGAAGCGGTGAACCAGGCGCTGCATGACGGCTGGAAGCTGCTTCTGCTCAACCAGTTCCATGACATCATCCCCGGATCTTCAATTCCCGAGGTCTATCAAACCTCAGAGAAGGAATATAAGGAGATCTTCTTCCTGGGGAAACGAAGTCTGAAGACCGTCACGGAAGCCGTTGTTTCCGGCATCCCTGCGGAAGGTGAAGGCCGGCCGTATGTTGTGCTGAACAGCCTGGGCTGGGCCAGGGATCTGGTTGTAGAGCTGCAGCATGAAGGAGCGGAGGATGCTGCGTTTGCGGTGTATGACCAGAACGGGGAGCGCCTGGCAGCCCAGCTGGTTACTACTGGAGATCAGAATCTTCTGCGTGTCCGGATACCGGAGGTGCCGGCGTTCGGGTACGCAACCGTATGGTTGAGAGCAGAGGAACACTCGGAGGCTGAAGGCAATGAGCACGATCAGCGCGCGGCTTCAGGTTCGTTGAAAGATACGGAAGAATCGGCCGTTATCCCTGTCGTGCCGGTATTGGAAGACCGCTGGGAGACCGAATATTACCGCATTCTGTTCAATGAACAGGGTGAAATCATCAGCCTGTACGACAAGGAATCCCTGAGGGAGATTGTAAAACCCGGAGAGAGCGCAAACCGGCTTCATTTCTTCCACGACCGTCCGGTGCTATGGGATGCCTGGGATATTGACAGCCGCTATGAGGCCCAGCCTGCCGGAGCGGCTGTGCTGCTGGAGAAAGGCCTGGAGTCCGCAGGTGAAGTCTGCGATGTGCTGTTCTTCCGCTGGAGTATCGGCCAGTCTGAAATCCGGCAGCAGCTGATCCTGTATCATGCCGACCGGAGAATCGATTTCAAGACAACCGTCGATTGGAAGGAAGCCCATAAACTGCTGAAAGCCGGTTTCCCTGTAGATGTAGTAACCAGCAAGGCAACCTATGAAATTCCATTCGGGGCGCTGGAGCGGGTTACACACCGCAATACAAGCTGGGAGCAGGCGCAGTATGAAGTCTGCGGCCACCGTTATGCCGATGTGTCCGAGCATGATTATGGCGTGAGCCTGCTAAATGACTGCAAGTACGGCTATGACATTCAGGGCAGCACGATCCGGCTGTCATTGCTTCGCGCACCGCGCTGGCCGGACCATTCCGCCGATCTGGGCACCCATGAATTTACGTATTCCCTCTATCCGCACCGCGGAGACTGGCGGTCGGCGCATACGCTGCGCAAAGCGGCAGAGCTTAATCATCCAGCCTATGCAGTGGCTGCTGCCGGTGCATTAAACGGAGGTGCCGGTGAAGCAGCAGATGCGGGCAAGTTCTCTGCGGCAGGCTCCTTTATTCCTTACGACGGGAAGCAGGTTGTCCTCGATACGGTCAAACCTGCGGAAGACGGCAGCGGCAGCATTCTGCGGTTCTATGAATCGGCAGGCGGGCGTGAAACGGTGAAGCTTAGCTGGCCGCAGCCTTACTCCAAGCTGTATTTATCGAATGCTCTGGAGGAAGAGACAGAGCTGCTGCAATCAGAAGACGATGGGGGGCTAATCCTGGAATTCCGCCCGTTCGAGATCAAGACAGTCAAAATCATTCATTCCACAGATTAATTAGAAGGAGAACAAACCATTGGAACAATTCCGTCTTCCCCAAATTCAAATGCCGGAGCTGGCGCTGCCAGCCTCCATTCAGGCCGTGCTGGCCGAAGCCGATGACAAGCTGGCCCACCGGCCCAAGCTGCAGCAGCTGTTCAAGAACTGTTTCCCGAACACACTGGAGACCACAACCAAGCTGCTTGAGGACGGGACGACGTTCGTTATTACGGGCGATATTCCCGCCTGCTGGCTGCGCGATTCAGTGGAGCAGGTTATTCATTATGTGCCTTTTGCCAAAAATGACCCTGAGCTGCAGCGTGTTATCGGCGGCCTGATCAAGCGCCATACACAGTATGTGCTGACCGACCCTTATGCCAATGCGTTCAACGAAACGGCCAATGACTGGCACTGGAATGCAGGGGATGTGACGGAGATGTCCCCCTGGGTCTGGGAGCGCAAGTTCGAGATTGACTCGCTATGCTTCGTAATCCGGCTGGCGCATGCCTATTGGGAGGAGACGAAGCAGACGGATTTCTTCACTGCTGAGTTCAAAAAAATGCTAAGAATCATTACCGGTCTGTTCAAGCGGGAGCAGCACCATGCTGAACAATCCCCGTACCGCTTCACGCGGAATAACGGGATTATGAAGGACTCCATCCGTAACGGCGGCCTGGGTATGCCGGTCAACTATACGGGGATGATCTGGTCCGGCTTCCGGTCCAGCGATGATGCCTGTGACTTCCACTACAACATTCCGGGGAATATGTTCGCTGTGGTGGCGCTGCGGCAGATGCAGGATTTTGCCGAATGGATATTCCGCGATCTTGATTTTCTGGCTGAGCTGAAAGAGCTGGAGCAGGAGGTAGAGCACGGCATCAAGCTGTACGGTATCTACCGCCATCCGAAGTTCGGACCCATCTATGCTTATGAGACGGACGGCTTCGGTAACTACTGCCTGATGGACGATGCCGGAACACCTGGCCTGATCTCCATTCCGTACCTGGGCTATCTGGAGAATGATGATCCGGTCTATCAGAATACAAGACGGTTTGCACTAAGCCGGGAGAACCCGTTCTATTACGAGGGCAAAGCCGCGAAGGGAATTGGCAGCCCGCATACCCCGCCGGGGTACATCTGGCATATGGCGCTGTCCATGAAGGGGATTACAGCGGATAGCCGGGAAGAAAAGCTGGCGGTCATTGATATGCTTGAGGCAACCGACGGCGGTACCGGATATATGCATGAAGGCTTTCATGCCGACGATCCGGATGTCTATACCCGCAAATGGTTCGCCTGGTCGAACAGCCTGTTCTCCCAGCTGATCTGGCGGGCGCTGCAGGAAGGCATTCTTTAACACTGTTATTTATTTTATTTAACCAAATTATATAACCAAATTATATAACCAAAGGAGACTTTAACATGACTACCATTATTGGAGAACCTTTAGCGAATATTCCCTGGCAGGAAAAGCCGGCCGATGTAAATGCGCCGGTATGGAGATATTCCGCCAACCCGATCATTCAGCGCAACGCCATTCCGAATTCCAACAGTGTATTCAATTCCGCCGTTATTCCGTTTAAAGACGGCTTCGCGGGAGTATTCCGCTGTGATTCCAGATCGGTCAGCATGGATATCTTTGCCGGGTTCAGCGCAGATGGCGTGAACTGGAGCATCAACCATGATCCGATTGTCTTTGAGGGCGATGAGGAGATTATCAAGCGGGAATACCGCTATGATCCCCGGGTCTGCAAAATCGGTGACCGCTACTACATCTCCTGGTGCAACGGCTATCACGGGCCGACCATCGGGCTGGCGTATACCTTTGATTTTGTTACCTTCCATCAGCTGGAGAATGCCTTCCTGCCGTATAACCGCAATGGTGTGCTGTTCCCGCGCAAAATTGGTGAACATTATGCCATGCTCAGCCGTCCAAGCGATACCGGACATACACCGTTTGGCGATATTTTCTACAGTGAAAGCCCGGATCTGACCTTCTGGGGCAAGCACCGTTATGTCATGGGGACGGTAAACGGCGATGCCTCCGCCTGGCAGTCGAAGAAAATTGGTCCCGGCCCGATCCCGATTGAGACGGACAAGGGCTGGCTGCTGATCTATCATGGCGTAATCAATACGTGCAACGGGTTTGTCTACCGGATGGGCTGTGCGCTGCTCGACCTGGATCAGCCCTGGAAGGTAAAAGCCCGCTCACGCAACTACATTCTCGGCCCGGAGACGCTGTATGAATGTGTTGGCGATGTGCCGAATGTGACCTTCCCGTGTGCGGCGCTGACCGATGCCGCTACCGGACGGATTGCGATCTATTACGGCTGTGCAGATACGGTAACAGGGCTTGCCTTCACAACCGTGGATGAGCTGCTGCATTATATGGAGGAATTCCCGCTGGAGACTGAGGTATAACAGCGATGAACAAACCACAGACCGCGCATATTATCTCGCATACTCACTGGGACCGGGAATGGTATCTGCCCTATGAACGCCATCATCTCCGGCTTATCCGGCTGGTTGACAGCCTGCTGGATAAGCTTGAACAGGAGCCGGAATTCCGGAGCTTCTTCTTCGACGGGCAGACCATTATTATTGAGGATTATCTGCAGGTGCGCCCGGAGAACCGGGAACGCCTGGAGCGCCATATCCGCGAAGGGCGGATTCATATCGGGCCGTGGTACATTCTGCAGGATGCGTTTCTGACCAGTCCGGAAGCCAATGTGCGCAATTTGCAGCTCGGACACCAGGATGCGGGCGATTACGGAACGGTAGCCAAAATCGGATATTTCCCCGACACCTTCGGCCTGACCGGGCAGATTCCCCAGCTGATGGTGCAGGCCGGTATCCAGAACGCCTTCTTCGGGCGCGGGGTGAAGCCGACAGGCTTCAACAATACCGTCTCCGGAGACGGTTACGAATCCTCCTTCTCCGAGCTGGTCTGGGAAGGAGCGGACGGCTCCAAGGTGCTTGGCATCCTGTTCGCCAACTGGTACTCGAACGGCAATGAGATTCCGGCGGGGGCGGAAGAGTCCCGAGCTTTCTGGGAGCGCAAGCTGGCAGATGCCCGGCAGTACGCGGCCACAGACCAGCTGCTGTTCATGAACGGCTGCGACCATCAGCCGCTGCAGCTCGATCTGCCGGAAGCGATCCGCACGGCGGCGCAGCTGTATCCGGACATCTCCTTCGTCCACTCGAATTTCCCTGACTATATTCAGGCCGTACAGGACTCACTCGCCGGCCGCAGCCTGTCGTCCGTTAAGGGCGAGCTGCGGAGCCAGCGCACCGACGGCTGGGGAACGCTGGTCAATACCGCTTCGGCCCGGGTCTACCTGAAGCAGCTGAACCAGCGCGGCCAGGCGCTGCTGGAAAAGGTGGCCGAGCCGCTGGCGGCAACTGCCAAGCTGCACGGCGGAGAGTATCCGCAGCATCTGCTGACCTATGCATGGAAGACGCTGCTGCAGAATCATCCGCATGATTCGATATGCGGCTGCAGTGTGGATGAGGTGCACCGCGAGATGGTGACCCGCTTTGACAAGAGCCGCCATATGGCTGAAGGCATCGTGGCGGACAGCCTGCATTTCATCGCCGGCAAGGTGGATACGGCTGGATTTGCCGCTTACGGCGATGAGGCCCTTCCGCTTGTTGCTGCGAATACAAGCGGCTGGACCCGCACGGGCACAGTCAGCGTGGAGCTGGATGCTGCCCGCCTGTACCTGCGCGAAGGCCTGCCGCTGGATGAGACCGCCCGGCGGATGCAGGCGGTGGAGCTGGCCGGACGCGTACTGGTCGACGAACAAGGGATAGAGATTCCTTGTTCGGTGGAGGATCTGGGGCTTAGCTTCGGCTATGACCTGCCGGAGGACAGATTCCGGCAGGCGTACAGCTGCCGCAGGGTGAAGCTGACCTTCGAAGCGGCAGCTGTACCTGCGCTTGGGCTGCGTGCCTATGCCTGGGTACGCCGTCAAGTTGAAGACGGCTTTGCTCGTACCGGCGCATTTGCGGCAGACGGCGCTGCGGCAGCGGAAGCAGCACTACCGCAGCCGGCTGCGCTGGCAGCAATGGAACAAGATCAGCCGGTGCTGGAGAATGAGACCCTGCGCGTGGAGATCAAGGCTGACGGCTCCTTCACACTGGTGCATAAGCCAAGCGGCAGAATTTACCGTGATCTCGGCGTCTACGAGAATACCGGAGACATCGGCAACGAATATATGTACAGACAGCCCGCAGGTGAAGAGCCGCTTACGACCAGGGGATTGACAGCTGAGGTTCGTATCATTGAGAATAAGCCATACCGGGCTTCAGTGGAAATCACCCATAATTGGACGGTTCCGGCTTCGGCCGATGCCATGCTGGAAGCTGAGCAGCGGGCCTTAGTCTATTATCCGGAGCGGCAGGCGCAGCGCTCGGTAGAGACGGTGCAGCTTAAGCTTCGCACTGTACTCAGGCTGGAACGCAGCGGCAAAGGACTGGAAGTGAAAAGCTACATCAGCAATAACGCCAAAGACTACCGGCTGCGGATGCTTTTCCCCACAGATCTTACTGCAGCTTCCCACCATGTTGATTCCATGTTCGAGCTGGCAGAGCGTCCTAATGAACCGGCACCGGAATGGCTGAACCCGAGCAATGCACAGCATCAGCAGGCTTTCGTGAATGTGGCAGAGGATCATGCAGGATTTACGGTAGCCAATCTTGGACTTCAGGAATATGAAATTCTGCGTGACGGCCGTAATACAATTGCCGTTACTTTACTCCGCTGTGTCGGTGAGATGGGTGACTGGGGGTGGTTCCCTACACCGGAGGCCCAGTGCCCAGGGGAGCAGACAGCGGAAATGCTGCTCATTCCGCACGGCGGGGATGCGGTGGATTCCGGCGCTGCAGCAGCGGCGTACCAGTTCCAGATCCCTTGGATGGCTGTCCAGGCTGAGCTGCATGGAGGAGTTATTCGCCCTGTCTATTCCCCGTTCCGCTGGAGCGGCGAGACTGCAGCGTTCTCCTCGCTCAAGATGAACGGGGACAACGGTGACCTGCTGCTCCGCTGGTTCAATATGGCGGAGCAGCCCTGCGTATTGCAGCTGGCTACCGGATTTGCCGCAGCAGGCTTCTACAAATCCAATGTATTGGAGACTGAAGAGGGCATATTGGAGCAAGACAATACTGGAGCATCTGGTATAGTATCGTTTCAGCTCAGAGGACATGAAATAGCAACGGTAGGCATCCGGCTGAGCTAATCCCGCAAAGTTAAGAAAGAGGTGATCCCAGCGTATGGATGAACAGATTCAGCAGGAAAGACGTACACCTTATGTGCAGCATTACACTGTGGCTTCAGGGGAGCAGTGGAGGCTATCCGCACAATCACGGATACTTCTTATAAACAGCATCCGGTCGAACGGAAATGAGCTGCTGCCGGATACAGTAAACCTTATTCTCGAGGAAATGGCTGCCAGCGGGCTTCTGCCCGGTCAGCTCCTGCCTGTACTGCACGGAGAGACAGAGGCAGCTTTGCCGGGAGATATGGTTATTGAACGGAGTGACCAAGCAGAATTCGGAGGAAGTATTCACAGGGAAGGCTATTGTATAGATATCGGAAGCACTGTAACAATAACGGCTGCAAGTGAAAGAGCCGTAATGTACGCCTTGCGGACGGTAATGCAGCAATGCTTGAACAACGGTTTTATGCAATACGGCCGAATTATAGATTATCCCGTGATGCCCGAGCGGGCGCTGCATATTGATATCGGACGGAAATATTATTCTGCAGAATGGATCAAGGAGCGGATCGGGGAGATGTCCCGGCTCAGGCTGAACACGCTGCAGCTGCATTTTTCCGAGAATGAAGGCTTCCGGCTGATGAGTGAAAAGTACCCTGAGGTGATGTCAGAGCAGTACTTAACGAAGGAACAGGTACGGGATATTATCGCTACGGCAGCAAGGTATCATATTGATGTCATTCCTTCGCTGGATTCGCCGGGTCATTTGGGTTATGCGCTCAGAAATCATCCGGAGTGGCTGCTTAAGGATTCATCGGGAGCCGCCGCTCCAGGCGCGCTGGATATTACGAACACAGCCGCCCGAAGGTTCGTTCTGGAGCTGATCGACGAATACGCGGAGTTATTTGCCGGCAGCACGCATTTTCACATCGGCGGTGATGAATTCATTGATTTCGGGCAGTTCGGCAAGTATCCGCAGCTCGCTGAGTATGCAAGGAGCGCTCTTGGAATCAGCGGAGGTACCGGTGTGGACACATACATTGATTACCTAAACGGCATCGCTGACCATCTGGAAGCCAAGGGCTGGACCGTCCGCGCCTGGAATGACGGGCTATACCGGGGGGATCTGATCCAGAAGGTACAGCCTAAACCCTCTATTCAAATTACGTACTGGACAAAATGGCATGAGCAGATGGCCCCGGTTGAGACGTTTATTGCCAACGGGCATCAGGTGCTGAATTATAACGATGCGTATTTTTACTATGTATTAGGCGAACATGCGGGCTATACTTATCCTATTGGAAAGAAAATTAGCAGTTCCTGGCATCCCGGACTTTTCCCGGGAAAAGTCCGGGATGCCGTGCAGGAATACAGTAGACCGTATCCGCCTTGGCTCATTGGCTGTTCCTTTTCCGTCTGGAGTGACCGGCCGGAGGCGCAGACTGCTGAAGAGGTGGGTATTGGCATCAGTGAACCGCTTCAGGCGATGGCGCAGAAGGCGTGGATGGGATGAATGACTACAGCCCCAAAGTCCTAGCCTGGGAAATGTAAACTCTTTTATTAGAATGCTCGTATATCAATAAACCCGTTATCAAAAGGGTTTATTTTTTTGCGTCTAAAGATTGATGAATTTCTGCACCGCGGGGAAACCCGCTGATTCCAGAAACCCGGGTCTTTTAAAGACTCCGGGTTTCTTTTGTATTTCAATGTTGACCTGCAAAAGGGCTATGTAAGAAAATAAGCTCCGAGATTGACAAAAAATAATCAGGAGCATAAGATGACTATTGAGATTAAATAGTAATTATTACGAATAACCCGTCGAGTAGTAACATTTGTCGCTGCTCTGAGAATGATCTTGTAGAAGGGCGGACAATAAATGAGTCGTGTACCTGTCACAGTAATATCCGGATATTTAGGATCTGGGAAGACTACAATGCTCTTGCATCTTTTACTGTGCAAAGAACATTTACGCATCGGACTAATTGTTAATGATTTGGCAGAAGTCAATGTAGATGCAAAGACAGTTGAGCAAAGCGAGTTTTTTACAGACAAGGATCGTCTAGTGGTCATGTCCTCAGGTAGTATCAGCTCAGATTTAAAAAGGGACTTAATTGAAGCTGTATATTATTTGGCTGCTTCGGGTGAAGTGGACTTGATCATTGTTGAAGCCTCAGGCGTTGCGCTCCCGCAATTAATAGCGAATACCATCATTAACGGAGTGACGCGGGATGGGATGCCACTACGTACAATCTCACGTTTGGATACTAATGTAACGGTTGTAGATGGATACAGGATTTTAGGGCAGTTCTCCTCCCAAGATGGCATGTATAACGAGGATTATGCAGATAGCAATCAATTGATTATCAATCAAATTGAATTTTGTGATGTACTTGTCTTCAATAAAATTGATTTGTTAGCTCAAAACGAAAAAGAGTATTTGACATCGTTTATTCGTAAAATTCAGCCGAGAGCTAATTTTATTGAAACTTCCTTTAGCCGCGTCATTGTAAAAGATGTTTTGAACACCGGATTGTTTGATGAAAGCAACGGCATTCAAGACTTTTTGGATACAGAAGATTTAAGTGAATTTGTAGAAAACGAAGCAGACCAGCTTGGCATCCATTCGTTTGTCTACCGCAGAAGAGAACCCTTTCATCCGGTGCGATTTGATGAATTTCTTGATCGTTGGCCGCGGGAAGTAACCCGGTGTAAAGGCGTAATGTGGCTAATCACACAAGCTGAAACAGTGTTCAAGATCTCTCAGTCAGGACGAGCGATGGACATCATTCCAGCAGGTTACTGGATTGCTGCCCTGAGTCCGGATGAAATTAAGCAATTGTTTGATGCTAGAGAAGGACTGAAAGATATTTGGGATGTTCGATTTGGTGATCGTATGATTGAGCTTGTCTTCATAGGAAAAAATATGAACAAAGAGCAAATCATACGCGAGTTAGATGCCTGCCTGGTTCAAGAGGACGAGTCCGTGGATAACAATGAAGACCCGTTTAATGCTGCAGTTTGACAAATTTTTTTAGATGCAAGCGCAGGGTTTTCATTCCTGAGCGCCTGTACCAGAAGCTCTGCGGAAACAATGAAGTGGGAAGACGGGCAGACATATCCGGTGATCCGTGTAGATTCAAGCTCCGCTTCACATCCTTTTTATACCGGCAGACAAAAGCATACTGAAACAGGTGGACGCGTTGACAAGTTCAACCAACGTCTGAACGCCCAGATAGAACGAAAAAACGTTTCTCAGTAAGAAGCAAAATAGGATGTATGAGGGCATGGTGCTTGGCATTGTTAAGGGCAGAAATCGTTTACCAGCTATAGATTGAACAACGGGGAGGCAAGCAGTATAGCAGTAATAAAAATGAGTTGGATTCCTATCCGGACCGGAAATTTCGGCACCGGTTTGCCGCCGATAGTCAACTTGTTCCGGGCGGCATAGATATTGGCGGGGAGCATAGCGATTAGCAGCAAAACCAGGCACACAGAAGCAGCTAATGAGAATGCGGGCAGAAGAATGCCCAGAGCTCCGGCAATTTCCAGAAACCCAGTCCCCGTCACAATCCATTCTTTTTGCGGAAAAACGGGCGGCACCATTTTGACCAAATCCGGCCGCCGCCGTCCCCAGTGGGCAGAAGCACTCAATAGCAACATAACAAATACTGCCCATTGAAGGGAAGTTTGCCAATCATTCAAGTAAGTTAAGCCCAGGAAACCTAACACCCGAAACACAGAAAAAGATACAATTAACGCTATAAAAGGAACCATTATTAATCCTCCCTTTATCTTTATTTTTTCAGAATTCCAGCTATAATGTCCGATACGCTTTGCGCTGAAAGCGACGTATAGGATGAGCGCAGGGATGACCGTACACGCAGCCCCAGTGACAGTAGAACAAACAACTCTGCCGTCTCATCAGGGTTTACATTTTCTTTAACGACGCCGTACTTTTGACCTGTTGTGATCCACTGTCTGGAGACAGATACTGACCGCTCATAGAAACGCTCAAGCACTTCTGCTACCGCCGGTTCATTCTCCTTACCAAGCATGTATAAAAGAATTTTGTTCGTCACTTCATGACTGTCTTCCAGTTCTGCAAGGTTCCTGGAGATGGCCTGCATGGGCCCGTCAAATGTTTTATCCAAGGTGCCTGCTACTTCTTCCTCGAAATGTTCATTAACAGCATCAAGCCGCTCCTCCAGCACCCAGGCAAAAATCTCATCTTTGCTTTTTACATAATGAAATATCGCCCCCTTCGATAATTGCGATTGCTCCATGATGTCCCTTAAGGTAATGGCATGACAGCTTTTGTCGCGCAATAATGCCTTAGTTGCAGCCAGTAGCTGCTGGATTGTTTGCTTTCGGCGGTCTGAGTTCTTCATGGCTATATTCTCCTCTTTGTCCGAGCTTTGAACAGGTTGCTATCTAAATTCATTATATAAACCGACCGTTGGTTTGTAAATAAAAAAAAGGAACTCCCCACATGCGGCGATTTTACGTGACAGACGCATTAGAGAAAGCTGAAGAGCGAAATGCTGCTCTTGAAAGAGCAAAAAAGCATACAAAGAAAGATTCGGAAAACAACATTAAAGTCCCATTACCGTTTTTGATAAGTATCTAATAGCATAATTATTCAGCATGAGCTGGTCGAGAACAAATTGATCAGCTCTTCTTCTGTTATTAAGTGTTTGACACATAGCCAAAATCGAAGAATGAAAAATTAATTTCAGGTAAAACTATTCAGGAAAAAATCGTTAAAAAGGGATTAAAGGAGGACCCGCATGAGAATTAATGATAAAAAAAGCAGCCGGCAATCGAACCGCGAAGAGGAGACTATCCCGCTTAGCAAAGACTCATCCGCCAATGCTGCAATACTCAAAAAGACTCTTGGGGATAGCTCCGATTTAACGATCCGTTGTCTGCAGTTCAATAAGACACATGAAGGATATAAGGATACAACCTGTCAGGTAAGGCTGGTTTACTTGGATGGAATGGTAGATAACCAGGTGCTGCAGGAAAGAATTATACCAGCTATCCAGCATTTGCAATCCGTCCCTTTTAATGAGGATATGATTTCAATTTTTAGCGGAAAGGTAATTTCTGCTGGTCAGGTCAGCCTGGTTGAGGATTTCCAGCATGCGGTCCGTACCATTCTCTCAGGCTGTCTGTTGATACTGATTGACGGATATGAGCAGGGGTTAACGGTATCTATCCAAGGCTACGAGAAGCGCGGAATTGAAGAAACCAAAACTCAGACGGTGATAAGAGGACCTCAGGAAGGATTTACGGAGGACTTGCGTACTAACATCACGATGATCCGCCGGAAAATGAAAGACGAACGCCTGCGCATCGACACACATACTGCGGGACGTATGACACAGACCGATATATCAGTTATGTACATTGATGGAATGGTTAAACAGCAGGTGCTTGATCAAATATGGCAGCTGATTGACCATGTGTCATTAAAAACCGTGCTTGAAGGGGAATATATTGAAGAATATTTGCAGAGCAACAAAGGGACTATTTTTCCTACAGTACTGAATACAGAGAGGCCGGATAGTGTTACAGCCGCATTAGCCGAAGGCAGGGTTGCTCTGTTTATCGACGGTTCTCCCTTTGCCATGATTGTCCCTGCCATGTTCCTGGATTTTATTCAATCGGCAGAAGACAGCTATCAGCCCTATGTATTTTCGAGCTTTATCCGAATTCTCCGGCTAATAGCAGGCGTAATCTGTTTAACTGCCCCCGCTATTTATATTGCAATCACAACCTATCATCAGGATCTGCTTCCAACGCAGCTTCTGCTCAGTTTAATGTTTCAGCGGGAAGGGGTGCCGTTTCCGGCATTTGTAGAGGCTATCCTCATGGAAATTACCTTTGAAATTATTAGAGAAGCCGGAATCCGGATGCCGCGCAATATTGGACAGGCGGTCTCCATTGTTGGAACGATCGTTGTGGGTCAAGCCGCTGTGGATGCAGGCTTTGTATCAGCCGCCATGGTCATTGTAGTTGCTATCACTGGGATATCAAGCTTTGTTATTCCTGCTTATAATATGTCGATTGCCTTCCGGCTTACACGTTTCCTCTTCATGGGGATAGCAGCATCCTTCGGTATCTATGGTTTGACGATCGGTTTCGTGGTACTGGCTGTCCATCTGTGCAGTCTTCAATCTATGGGGCAGCCCTATATGCGTCCCTATGCTCCATATATGAGCGGAGAGCAAATTGACGGATTAATTAGGGCGCCTTATTGGCTACGTTCAAAATTAAAGGGTAAGAAGGATAAGCAGCCGGTATGAAAAAAACAGGAATTTTCACTATGCTAATCATAATGGCTTTAAGCATAACCGGCTGCTGGAGCCGAAAAGAGCTAAATGAGCTGGCAGTCACGATTGGCCTTGGCATAGATAAGACAGAGCAGGGCTATCGGATTACAACACAGGTTGTAGCTCCCCGGCAGGCAGGCTCAAGCAGCGGAACCGGAAGTCCGCCTGCACTGGTGATGTCCACGGAAGAAAAAACAGTAATGGAAGCATTACGAAAAATGACTACTAAACTGCCGCGCAAAATATATCTTTCCCATTTGAGTATACTGCTCATTGATGAAGCTATTGCCAGGGAAGGCGTTCTGAATGCATTGGACTTTTTGTTTCGGGATCATGAAGTAAGGCCTAATTTTGATGTAGTCATTGTCCGCAACGGAAGCGCGCATGATGCACTGTCGATCCTCACGCCGCTTGAACAAATGCCCGCAAGAGATATGTTCGATTCTCTCAATGAATCCGAAAAGGTCTGGGCTCCTACCGCAGCGGTAACGCTGCTTGATTTAATGAAATGGTTTAACACAGAGGGACAGCAAGCCGTAATTACAGGACTCAACCTCGTAGGTGATGTGGAAAAAGGGAAAGGAAAGGATAATATCGCCGTGTTGGATAGTCCGGCAAAATTTGAGTATTCCGGCATCGGAGTGATGAAAGATCAAATTCTTGTGGGATGGCTTAACGACAGTGACAGTAAAGCATACAACTATGTAACCGGAAAAGTGAAATCTACAGTGGGCAAGGTGGAATGCCCGGATAAAGAGGGCCAATACGTAATGGAGCTTGTGCATAGCGAGACGAAAATTAAACCTCTGATTAGAAATGGCGAGCCTGCAGCTTCCGTGGAGATTGCTGTTGAAGCCAACATTGCTGAAGTTGAATGCAAGCTTAATCTTAATGACCGGAAGGTGTTAGAGCAGGTAAGAGAGCTGGCAGCACAGAAGACCAAAGAGCTTATCGATCACGGGATTAAAGAGGTACAGCATCGGTATGCTTCAGATATTTTCGGATTCGGCCAGAAATTTCATCAGAAGTACCCGAAGGAATGGAAAAAGTGGAGAAATGAGTGGCGCCGTTATTTTAGCAAAATGGATGTTGAAGTTATTGTAAAGTATGAGATTAAGGGCAGGGGAAGAATTGTCAATCCGATTCAGAAAGGACTCGTGGAGTGAACCGGTTAATCATACTAGTTACGGTCATGCTGTGGATCTGGCAGGGGATAAAAATTCACGCCAACAAAAAAAGGATTCGTTATTCAATACCAATTCACGGACTATATGCTTGCGCGTTAGTCATGAATATCATATACACGCAGCATTGGATCGGGCCAATCCTGTTGAGACCTTACATCACACTGCTGCAGTTGGTCAATAAAGCTTTGGGGCTTGGGTAAACGAAACAGGAATGGAGGGTAACGGTGACATCACGAGAATTATGCATGCTGCTGACGCTCAGTTATTGGGGAAGTGCATTGTTGGGACTTCCTTCTGTACTCATAGGAGTAAGCGGGAGTGATGCCTGGTTACCCATCCTGCTGGGAACAGGATTTCAATTTCTGCTTATTCCAGTTTTTACAGGAATCTTTAAGCAGATGAACGGAAATACGGTTGGCCAGTATTTGAACCGGATATTGGGCCGGTGGATAGGGAAAGGACTGCTCGCAGTATACCTGTTCTTTGTTCCCTTTCAAATCTTAGTACTGACTCTGCGCAGCCTTGGTGATTTCACCAGCACCGATCTCTATATTGAAACCCCGCCCGCAGCAATATACATCATTATTTTGTTTGCGATGGTGTACTGCTTACATAAAGGAATTTCTGCAGTAGCAAAATCCACAGAGATTACCTTTCCCATCGCAGGTTTATTGCTTGTAGTGTTACTATTATCTCTTTTGCACGGTGCAGAGTGGAACCGGCTTCTTCCGTTTTTGGACAACGGAGCTGGTCCGGTTCTACACGGGACAACGATGTTTATTGGTTATCCTAACAGTGAAATCGCCCTAAGTTTGTTCCTGGCTCCATTTATACAATCCAAACAAACCTACCGGAAGGCTTTATGGCAGAGCAGCATATTGACAGGCCTCGGCCTGCTTTTCCTGACAATCATGGTCACCGTTGTGCTCGGCGAGAATCTTCCGCCCAATATTCCGTACGCCAGCCAATTCGCTGCAAAAACAGTGACCGTCGGCGGCTTTTACGAACGGATTGAGACAGCTGTAACGGTAATCTGGTTTATTGTCATGTTTTACCGGATGATTTTCACCTTCTATATATGTGCCCATGGACTGGCTGATTTATTTGGGCTCAAGCAGCATTTTGCCTTTCTTATACCTTTGGCGCTGCTCTGCATTCCACTTGCCATGCTGGTTTGGGATAATCCGTCGGTTACAGCTGAGATAACGGCTGTCTGGCCGACGGGTGTTATTTTCTTTAATATCCTGTTGCCTCTGTCCTGGCTTATTTTGGGTAAAATCAAGGGACGGCCTGTATCCAAGTAGACTGCCTATGCTTAACATGTGAAGAATTGTAAAATGTAAATATTTATTTTCTATACTCCTGGTGAAAAAACTTATTATCAAAATTTGCTTTTATTTACAAGCCTATTTTATTCAACAGAATAATCATTAACCGGAGGAGCCTGTCAACCGCGGGCTCAATTTGTGTTTTTATCTGGATTAAAATGGGGGAAGGGGATGGAAACGAGCAACGAGGGCATTATGGTATGTGTGCATTATGGTCCACATGGACAGCGGCTTATTCAGAGAGGAAGCCATTTATTGTACCTAAGGGTATGAGCCTTTTTAGAAATACTTATTAAACAAGGATCTATAAAGCACTATAACTGTATACGCCACAAAATATGAGATTAATGTCCAGCCTATGTTCCAGTTATTTCCATATGATACGATTCCAGTTGAAAATGCACCATATTCCATTAGCGTTGTTAAGACGCTGTACAAAGCTACTGCTGCTAAAGCAGAATGTTTATCTTTGTTAATCCCGCTAATCATAAAGCATGCAAGAACAGGGTAGATGCCAAAATCAAACGGAAGTGCAGCGATGTTATACGGGTGTATGCTCCAGAAATCGAAATGAAAACCAACGATATTCATTAACATTGCAACACTTGTGACTATTGGGATATACACAATAAGAAGCTGGACATTTTTCCTTAAAAAATAGATGCATATCCCCCAAGGAATGATAAACGCAATTAGTGTATAGAAGAGAAGCCGGTCAATCTTAAACTCCCCCTAACAATATATTTAAACTCGTTCATTATTTTTCCCACTATTTATTTATTTAGCCTTACAAATACGACTTTTTGACAACCTTCTCATTCTTAAACTTGTTGCCTCTACGGATAGTAGACTCTGGGTATTTTAGTGTACAGTCAACTCGTTCCCAATTGGCAGGGTTGGTATCATCTGGAATAACTTCATCAATAATATCCCGGTAATGCTTTTCTTTACTAACGATAAATTTTGCCATCATTTTAGCTTCTTCTAAATGAGCGAGCATGATCTCTTTTTGCTTGAGTATAATATCATACCGCTTCTGAAGAGTAGAATCTCCCTCTAAACAGAAGTCAACATATTTCTTAATGTCCTCAACAGACATTCCACATTTCTTAAGGTTTTTTGCACCGATTAGCCATCTAACAGATTCATTATCAAAAACACGATTATTATTTTTATCACGTTTTATACTAGGAATTAGTCCTTTATCGGTATAAAAACGAACGGTGTGTTCTGTTAAATTAAGTAATTGGGCCACTTCTTTTACTGTATACAAAAAAAGACCTCCTAAATGCAATTTAATAGTATTGACTTCGTGTAACACGAAGATGCTAGGCTTATATTAACTCAGATAAATCAGAATTGTAAATCATAAATTTGATTACATTTTTTTGATAACTGTTGTAAAGCATGGAGGACTGCATTCATTCGTTTAGCTTGGATGAGACAAGTAGGAGCTTTAATAATTCCATCGAGCAGGTAAGAAATCTCATAGTGAATTTATACTCACATTGAAGAAATTCAATAGAAAAAGGCTTGAGGCGAAAGGACGGGAATAGACACATGAAGGCTATGATGTTAAGAGAAACCGGCGGACCGGAACAATTGAAACTGGAAGAGGTAGATACACCTATACCTGGTTCAAAAGAAGTCGTTGTGCGGCTGAAGGCCGCCGCTGTAAACCGCCGGGATTTGTTAGTCATCCAAGGGCGGTATCCGGGTATTAAGCTGCCGGCAATTCCCGGCTCGGATGGTGCAGGGGAAATTGCCGCGATAGGAGATGAGGTCAGCAATGTTGTGCCCGGTGACCAAGTGATCATTAATCCAGGCTTGAACTGGGGCAGCGATATGCATATTAAAAATGCGGAATTCACAGTGCTGGGCGTTCCTGCAAACGGGACCTATGCCCAATATGTTAAAGTGCCGGCAGAGAATGTCTACTCGAAACCCTCTCATTTATCATGGGAAGAAGCAGCAGCGCTGCCCCTCGCCGGTTTGACAGCTTACCGTGCCCTTGTAACTAAAGGTAAAGTTAAAAAAGGCGAGACGGTACTCATTCCGGGAGTTGGAGGCGGTGTGGCCACTTATATTGTTCAATTTGCTGCTGCACTTGGGGCTAAAGTTTATGTGACCTCCAGCAAAGAAGAAAAGATCGAAAAAGCAAAAAGCTTCGGTGCAACCGGCGGTATCAACTACACAGCAGAGAATTGGGCGAAGCAAGTACAGGACTTAACCGGCGGGATTGATCTGTCCATCGACAGTATCGGCGGTGAAGTATTCAGCATATTGCCTTCACTTGGGAAGATTGGAAGCCGGATCGTCAGCTTCGGAGCAACAAGGGGCCCAGTTCCAAATTTTATACTGCCCAGTATGACGGTTAAAGAAATTTCAGTGATAGGATCAACAATGGGCAGCCCCCAAGATTTCGCTGATATGGTAAAGCTCGTGGAGCAGCATGAAATTCGCCCCATTCTAGACAAAACCTATTCACTGGAGGAAGTACCTGATGCGCTGCTAAGGATAGAAAAGGGAGCAAACATTGGGAAAATCGTTCTGAACATCCCGCAAGATTAGTTAAGGAACTTACTACATTAACTGCAGATATAATGTTGGAGCAGCATGACCGGATTATTTTGCAATTCCCGTTCTATTGGTACAGTACGCCTTCGCTGCTAAAAAAATGGGAGGATGAAGTCCTTGTCTATGGCTGGGCTTTTGGCAGCACAGGAGATAAACTCCACGGGAAAGAATTGCTTGTTTCTGTTAGTACAGGCGGTGCTGCGGAAAACTATTCGCCAAATGGGGAATTTGAATATACGGTTACAGAGTTACTCAGACCTCTTCAAGCGACCAGCAACTTAATTGGTACAAGCTATTTGACCCCATATGTGTTGAATGGTGTTAATCATTTGTCCGATGAGGAACTTGAACAAAGTGCTAAGGATTACGTGACGTATGCATTAACGCCTGAACTTGAAGCACTTGCTTTACGGTAATAAGAGCTGAAGAAAAAAAATGAGGATGATACTACAATAACAAGAAAAGGAGATCGATATTTTATGGTGTTATCACAATCGGCCCGTAATGGAATCGACATGCCTCTCGTAGGTTTTGGTACCTTTCAATTATCAACAGCTCAAGCTGAATACAGTGTAAAAGAGGCGCTTAGAGCCGGCTTTAGACACATTGATTCTTCTGAAGCTTATAATAATGAAGAAGGAACTGGGAAAGGTATTAAAGCAGCTGGTGTTTCAAGAAATGAAATTTACGTAACGACTAAACTTTTCCCTGGTCCAAGTAAAAACTATAAGCAGACCATTGAAACACTAAAAACACAGCTTAAACAGCTTCAGCTTGATTATGTTGATCTTTACCTTATTCATGCCCCAATATCAGACCTTAGACTGGAACAGTGGAGTGCTTTAATGGAGCTGCGGAAACTCGGGCTTGCAAAGCATATTGGAGTATCCAACTACAATATAGATACCATTAAAGAGATTTTGGCTGCAGATCTGGCTAAACCTGAGGCAAACCAAGTAGAGTTTCACCCCATTTGTGCCCAGGCGGATTTGACAGTGTATATGAAGGAAAATGCAATTGCACCCATTGCCTATAGCTCGCTTGCTCCGCTTTCCACTTGGCGAGTTGAAAAAGGACAGGGCGGAGAAGTACTTGCAGAAATAAAAGAAGAGTGTCAAGTGATCACTAAAGAAATTGCTGCAAAATTAAAGGTATCAGAAGCCCGATTACTGCTTCGCTGGGGATTGCAACACGGTTATGGGGTATTAACGAAAAGCAGTAAAGCTGAACGTATCCGAGAAAACTTGGATTTGTTTGATTTTGAGATTCCAGAAATCGAAATGAATCGTTTGAATAAATTAGATCAGAATCAAGCACTGGCTTGGGCTTCGGCTGGTCTTAATCCTATGCAAGCTCCTCCGCTCAAGCATTAAATGCGAACTTTCAGGGGGAGAGGGCAAACACCGTAGGGATTTGATGTAGATGGTTGCATATTTACTCCATCAGCATGTGCTGATGGAGTATTTTCATTTAAAAATGAATAGACACATTGTTGTAAACATCAGGAACAACACAATACCGAAGCAGGTCAAAGAGCCCCAAATCCAACCCAACTACATATGTACAAAATACGGGTTTTGTGAAGAAGTAGTAAGTAAAGAATTCGCATCAGGCTGATTTAAGCTGTTTTATGACCGAATCCGGATATTTCAGTTAACTGAGTATTATGTAATTTTAGTGCTCTATTTCTTTCTTCTATATTGTTTAATTATTTCTGATTTTAGTTTTGATTTTATTTTCTTTAGTTGTTTGATTGTTGTTGTTTATTTTTTGTGCTTTATGTTGTTACTAATGCTTTTACTTATATTGAAATTCAATTAATTTGCACATTTTTACCATATATTATCCTTATATTCGTCTCTTCCTTTTTGGCTAATTCGATGTGATTGAGCTGCTCCCGCTTGATATAATCAGGCTGACCCAGGAACTGCTCCAGAAGCTGGTGATCCTCCAGGACTTTCGAAATGTTGTCCGGTACGGTCACCTCACGTTTTTCCTCACATTTCGTTAAAATAACATGAAGCTGATCGCCAATCTCTTTACGCACTTCTCTGCGGATGAATTCATTGTAAACCAAATAATGCCCGTTTTTTGACGGCAGCAAGGTATGCTCGAACTTGTGACCATCCACTAAGATTTGTACGGGTACCTTACCGCTGGTGTTGAATAATTCCTGAACGGAGTATGGGAAATAAATCACTTTCCATTTCATTTTACCTTCCAGTATCTTAATTTCACTGTCAAATTCCAAATTCATTATCAGCAGCACTCCTTTCATAAAAAAAGCTAATTACGGTTCTTCCATCATCAGTATATCCATCTAATGGGATTACAACTATATTCTAGATTTCGGAACCCAATCCCTGCCTGCACTTTACACGGCTATTGGCAGATTTGTGAATCTCTAAGACTGCAGCCTAAGCTTTGTACCAAGCCCTCATTAACATGGATAAATATGACTATATAATTTTATGAACCCGGGAAAATCTTTCATTTAACATGGATAAATATGCTATTAGACAAACTCCCTACCTTATGATCTGTATAATTTATAAAGGCAGCCAGTGCCTATATGCATCAGCTGCCTCTTCATCACATGAGCAACGTTAATTCACTCGCCTCACCCTGCTCATCCATTCAGTTATCTGGAATCAATCCATTGCCATCCGTTGCTCTGCCTTAGTTATTCCGCCCGTAATAAAGCTTCAGATTCGTCACATCCACCAGATACAGGATATCAATTCCTTTGGGACTGCGGTCCACTGCAAGCCGCTCAATCGGGATGCCCGGAGCAAGCGAGGTTTCAGCCCAGCTGCCGCCCGTATTTACTGCCATGAAAGCACGGTCTGTTCCGCTGCTTTTTACATAATAGATTCTTGCCGCATTACCTGCCCAAGTTACATCTATAGCTGCATTGGTAGGGGCTGCGTTATAGACCGTCTGCAGGTTCCACCCGGAAGCTTCGTAAGTGGCCAGTTTGACTGCAAAGCTTGTACTGCCCACTTCACGGTAACGGTATGCGATTACTGGCCGATTGGCGGAATCAATAGTCATTTTTGCGCTTTGAACGCCTGGACCGCCCGGATCGCTGCCGCTCTGTACATAGGCTTCACCAGGAGCCAAAGGCTGCACAATGTCTGCCGTAGTCAGAGTCACTGGTGTTGTTACCACTGTTCCATCTGCTCTGGTGAATTCGTCCGTAGCCGGACTATATTTCAAATAGGACAGCTGATGACGCAGCGGACTGGCGGCAAAATGTGCCCATTCAAACAAAATGTGCAAATCTCCATTAGAATCAAACACCAGGTCATCCGGATAGGCAGACCGGTTCAGATGTGTAGCAATCACTTTGACCTGAGTCCATACGGAATCTGCATTGTTCCAGCGGAAAAGCACTGCGTCTCTTTTGCCGGCCGGATCTTTATCTGCCCTTACCATTAAATACAAATCCCCATTGGGAGCGGTCGTCACCACCGGATAGGTTACTGTCATGCCCTGAGGCAGTTCATCCGAGTGATTCTGCGGAATGCCGCCGACCGTATCTGAGCGGTAATACCGCCAGGCATTGCTGTGCATGGAAGCAAACACATGAAACCGGCCGCTGCCGTCTCTGGCCATCGAGGGCTGATTATGACCAAGATCGTCAAGGTACTCTGCGGGTGCAGACCCGTCCATAAGCGGAAGCTTGCTCCAATTCCCGTCATTGTCCCGTCTAGCAATAGCAACCGTGTGCTTACCCGGAATAGAGCCCGGAGCATTATAAGCCATATAAGCATATTCAAAACCCAGCCCGTACGTAGCAAGCGGTGCCCACCAGCCTGCCTGATTGCTCGAATCCATCGGAAAAGGAACCGCCTCCAGCACCGGAGCCGCATGTCCCGCTCCCGCCGGCACCAGAGTCAGCATTGCCATTATAACGGCCGCCAGCTTCCATTTCTTCATTTTGTTCAAAACTTCCGCCTCCCTCATTTAAATACATAGAAGACATTGCAGGTACGTCTTATTTAATCCCGCGCAATGTAAACGCATTCACAACAATTCATCAACTCCTCCTTTTATCTGAATATTCAAATCCCGCAGCCCAAAGATAGCACGCCGCACATGGAAATGTTACTGTACTTTTGCAAGAATGCTGTACATACAGAAGCTTTGCAACAAAAAAAGAAAAGTCCGGAATCCGGACTTTTCTGCAGACAGAGATGTATAGATATTTAGCTTGGATCAACACCCGTACCACTGTTATTCCCCTCGCACTTCAGCAGCTCCAGCGCCGTCTCCTCCGTCGTAACCAGCACATTCATATACCCGCCCTGCAAAGCTCCCAGTATCCCCGGCACCTTCTCTATCGATTCTGCTACACCGACAGACAGCCGCGCCTTCGCGATCTGCTCTAAAGTTACAGTAAGTGTTCTGCCATCCAGACTCGTATTAACCGGAACCCCTTCTCCGTTATAAAAGCGTGAGCAGATATCACCGGCTGCCAGGCCGCTTTCAAGCTCGCTGATAACGGCTTCACCGTAAAAGCCTTTCCAGGCTTCGCCTCCCTGAATTTCAGCAGAACCGATGCCGAACAGCGCGATATCGATTTTGTCCCAGTAACCGGTGATTTTTCGCAAATAAGGAGCTTGCAGCAGCATATCTCTGATCTCTCGCTGCCCCGTAATCGCGGGTGCATCAATCATTAGGGACCGTGCACGCCACCTGGAGGCCGCCTGATAACAGAGCGTATTCACATGGAACCGGCTTTCCAGCTGGCCTGAAGGGCCGCCCACCATCGGGATAAAGGTGACAAAAGGCTGATTATCTGCCTGCAGGGCCTCTACTACCGCTGCCAGACTGCTTCCCCAGGAGAAGCCGATCACATCTTTGGTCTTTACCCTCTGCTGCAGCCAAGTGGCGCAGGCTTGACCCATGGCTTTTCTTTTTAACTCACCGGGCTGGTCCGGATCGGCTGCCACTACAATCGCCTCCTGGAGTCCAAAACGGCTGCATAGCTCCCTTTCCAGCGAGAACTGATCTGCATCCACGTCATTAATGGTAATGGTCACAATACCTTCTTCGCGGACCCGCTTCAGCAGCCGGCTGATCGTCGTGCGGTAAATGCCAAGCACCTTAGATATTTCACTCTGTGTCATATCCTGCTCATAATACATCCGGGCAATCCTTATTAGTACCTTTCGCTCGTCATGCTGGTTCACCTAATCGCCTCACTCTTCTATAGTACATTTGACAGATTCAACTATCACTATTATACTCAATCCGCTTCATCTTGCACGTTTTATATTAAAAAGCACAATTGTGCAGAAAAACGAATCCACCCTGGAGATGATTACTTTGGACAAAGAACAGCTGCGTATGAAAGCGGCCCAAGAGGCAATTAGCTATATACAAGAGAATACCGTTATCGGCCTTGGAGGCGGCAGTACGATTGCCTGTCTAATCAAACTCCTTCATGAATGCGGCAGGTGTATTGAGGTGGTAACTCCTTCTGCTGCGACTGCTGCATTATGTATCCGCTACGGCTTACCCCTGCTTCCGTTAGGGTCTGTGGAGCGGATTTCGGTTGCTTTTGACGGATGTGATGAGGTGGATCATCAGTTCAGGGCTTTAAAAAGCGGCGGAGGTATCCATACCAGAGAGAAGCTGGTTGCTGGCATGGCGGATCACTATATTCTACTCGCGGATGAAAGCAAGCTGGTGGAGAGGCTGACGTTCAAGCATCCGGTGGTTCTGGAGATTCTACACGAGGCATTAGGCTATGTGCAGCGTTCAGTCACCTCGCTTGGCGGCAGCAGTACGGTCCGTACAAGTCCGGCGAAGGATGGTTACACTATAAGTGATAACGGGCATCTGCTGCTTGATGTATTGTTCACGGAGCCGGACCGGCTGGAGATTGAAATACTGCAGGACAATCTAAAGAAAATTAACGGTGTTATCGAAACCTCGCTGTTTACAATGGAAGTAAGCGGAGTGATTGTAGCAGGTGAGCACGGGGTCCGGACGATTTTTCGGGAAACATACGGCAAAATTTATTAAGAATGGAGGATTCAAATGAATCAGTTACAATGGGGAATTATCGGGCCGGGGACCATTGCCGCAGAATTTGCAGAAGCACTTCTATGTGTGGGTGGCTCTCTATATTCAGTATCATCTAGAACCACAGTTAAAGCAGAGGACTTCGCCAAACGCTATGGGGCTCTGAACGCTTACGGAGATCATCATGCAATGCTTGCCGACCCTGATCTCGATGTTGTCTACATTGCTACACCACACAGCCATCATTACCAGTACATCAAGGATAGCCTTATAGCAGGTAAACACGTCCTCTGTGAAAAAGCAATCACCGTAAACAGCACGCAGCTGCGTGAACTGATGCATCTCGCAGAACAGAACCGGTTAATCCTGGCTGAAGCCATGACCATCTACCATATGCCGCTTTACCATAAGCTGCGTAAGCTGCTCAATGAAGGGGCAATCGGCCGGCTGAAGATGATTCAGGTCTCGTTCGGGAGCCATAAGGAGTATGATGTGAATAGCCGCTTTTTCAATAAAGACCTGGCTGGAGGAGCACTGCTGGATATCGGGACCTACGCGCTTTCGTTCGCCCGGTATTTTCTCTCACAGCAGCCACACGAGATTCTGACCAACGTTAAGTCTTTTGAGACAGGGGTAGATGAGCAGTCGGGCATTCTTTTACAGAATCATGCTGATGAGATGGCCGTCATATCGCTAACCATGCGGTCCAAAATGCCCAAGCGCGGAATTGTGGCCGGTGAGCTTGGCTTCATGACGGTAGACAATTTTCCCCGTGCCTCAAGCGCTGTCATTCAATATCTGGACGGGCGTCAGGAGCAGATTCAAGCCGGCGACAGCGCCAAAGCACTGCAATATGAAATTACAGCGATGCACAGCCTTATTACCGGCAAAAGCAGCAATGATACACTCCCCCTCTCCCAGGATGTAATGGATATAATGAGCTCGGTTAGGGCACAATGGGGCATTCAGTACAACTGTGAATAATCCGTACCACTCAGGCCATGTAAATACAAAAGACGGTTGCCCGCTAAGGGCAGCCGTCTCTTAATCTGATTATGGTTTGCGAACAGACCGCACGAACCTCTCCAATGCTTCTGTGCTCGTAATGCTATGATTACAGGCAAGATTGTCCATGCAGACATATTGCCCCACAGAGGCGATGTTGTCCTGCGAGGCATGCACAGGCTTGGTTGACACCGAGAGAAAGGCAAGCTCCTGATGCCGGTTGCAGAACAGGCAGTATCCCTTCTTATTCACGGGTAGAAGCCTTCCTTCGATTCCAATGAACCGGCCTTCATAAGGATAGACAATGAACAGCTTGTTGGCAGCGATGTCTAACCAGCTCAGATAGGTGATGTACCGGAAATCTATAGTACTCAGATCAGGTACCTTCAGCTTCTTGGTCTTGGGAAAAAGCTTCTGGATCTGCTTCAGCGTAACGTCCGGATAAGGGACCATGAGCGGCTCCATACTGTCAAGAAAGCGCTGAAAGTCATAACCCGACTCAAAGACCGAAATCCGCTCCAGCAGCTCCCGCTGGTCCGCAGTCAGTTCAGTAAAAGCATTAACCACCGTGTCAGCCGCAGTGTACCTCACCGTCTCCAGCACTCTCCGGTCTGCAACCGTCCGCAGCGTGTTCTGCAGGAAATCCGCCTGCTTCATAATGACGTTAAATTGATGGTTTCTAATAAATGGTGTATTCATAGGTTTTCGCCCCTTAGATATGATAGTTACTCTCATACCGGTGCAAAGCCTACTATTAGAAACGATAAAATCTAGTTTGGGCGACTGGCTTGTAACCTTTTATCGCACCCCACACAAAGTATCGCCCCTGATCAGGCTTTGCATGAGGACAGCCTAGCTAATGAGCAATTCAATAATGCCATCGGGTTAACCCCCTATTCCGTTCACATGCCAAAAGTATAGCAGGAAAGCGGCAATCGCTCAATCACGGCAAGCATGTCTACCGTTCATCCATCATTGCCAGCAGCTGTCCGTAACGCTCCAAGGTAGCTGCATCCTCTACCCTGACTCCCGACTGATAAAAGACAATATTCCCGCTGGCGCTCTCCAGCAGATCATTATTTTCCAGTATCCGCTTCAGGTTCCTCGCCGTGCCTAAGCTGCCGGAGATCAGATCAGTACCTTCCGGGAACAAATCCCGGAGCACACCGGTGAAATAAGGAAAATGCGTGCAGCCGAGCACAACCGTACCATACTGGCATAGATCAAAGCGCGATAATTCCTGCCGCAGATAGCTGCCGACGATCTCTTCATTAAACTGATGGCGCTCGGCGAACTCCACCAGACCCGGAAGCGCCAGACAATTAACGATATCCTGATGATCAAGCCGCTTGACCAGGTTATTGAACTTTTCTTCTTTTAGCGTCAGATTGGTAGCCAGGACGAGCACCTTTTTGCGGTCAATCTCCCATTTCTGCACAGCCGGCTTCACAGCCGGTTCAATTCCGAGGATTGGAAAAGCATACCGCTCACGCAGCTCCTCAATAGCGACGCTGGTTGCTGTGTTGCAGGCGATGACAAGTGCTTTCACCTGCTGGTCGGCAATAAACTGAACGGCCTGAAATATATATTGTTTCACTTCATCTTTTGTTTTCTCTCCGTAGGGGACATTCTGCGTATCTGCATAGAACAGGTAATCTTCATTCGGCAGAAGCTTCAAAGCCTGGTGCAGCACCGTAATTCCGCCGATACCGGAGTCAAAAAAACCAATCCGCATAATTTCACTCTTTTCGTGCTTGATAATTGCTTATCTATTTTACCACATGTGCCTTTGAATATTTGAAAAAAGACAGCCGTATTCGGCTGCCCCATAATTTATGCAAATTCGCGTAATATGTTCTGCTACGGTGATAAAGTGTGCTGCTGTACCGCCCTGTTCTTATGTACAAGGATATTGCACAGAAGCAGACTAAGGGCGACATATACGGCAATCATGCCGATGATCCCGGTCCAGCCGAAATGCCCGTACAGCACACCGCCGCCGGTACCGCTTAGACTTGAGCCCACATAGTAGAAAAAGAGATACAATGCGTTAGCCTGCGACTTGTGTTCATCGGCAACAAGGCCAACCCAGCTGCTGGCAATGGAATGCCCGCCGAAGAAGCCGAAGGCGAACAGCGCCAGGCCGATGATTTTGACCCACAGATACGGATGCAGTGTGCAGAGCGCGCCGCTCAGAATGATCGCCAGTGCCAGGATGAGCACTCCGGTCCGTCCGTACCGGTCAGCCAGTCTCCCCATCCAGGTGGAGCTGAAGGTCCCCATCAGATAGACGACAAAGATACTTCCGACCAGCGACTGGCTCAGATTATACGGCGCACCCGTCAGCTCAAAGCCGATATAGTTGAACAGGGTGACAAAGCTGCCCATTAACAGGAACCCGAGGCCGTACAGACATAACAGCCGGGGGTTGCGGCACTGTGACCAGAGCAGCGGAATAACCCGGCTGAGCTTGCCGGGCTGCTTGACGAAATGGCGCGAGGGCGGAATGACCATCCAGAATATGACGGCTGCTGCAAGTCCAAGCACACCGATTCCGCCGACGGCTACCCGCCAGCTGAACCAGTCGGTCAAGAGGCCGCTAATGATCCGGCCGGCCATGCCGCCGATTGAGTTGCCGCTGATATACAGCCCCATTGCATAACCAAGGCTGGCCGGATCAATCTCTTCCACCAGATAAGTCATCGCAATAGCCGGCAGGCCGGCCAGCGCGATGCCCTGCACAATTCTCAGCAGCAGCAGTACCGGAAACTCCGGGCTGAAGGCAGAGAATACGGCGATTAGAGAAGCTGCAACCAGGGAAGCCGTCATGATGGCCCTTCGTCCTGCCGCATCGGAAACCGAACCGATGAACAGCATGGTCAGCGCCATCGCGATGGTTGTAACCGACAGGGTTAGACTGGCTTTGGTAGGTGTAATGCCAAAGTCCCCGGTTATTTCCGGCATCAGCGGCTGCAGTGTATATAGCAGTGCAAAGGTAACAAAACCTCCGGCGAACAGGGCCAGGCTGATATTGCGGAATTGCGGTGAACCTTGCTGAATCTTCATGACGTCCAACCTTCTTCATGTTAAGAAGCTCCGGTTGCCTTGACAGGACCGGTTGACCGGAACCTTCTGTTTGTATTTGTGTTTACTTGCGGAACAGCTTGCGTTCCATCGAGGTCAGGAATTCATAGCCGTCTGCCGTAACAACAACCGTATCTTCAATCTGGAAGCCGCCCGCTCCCAGCTCATAGTATGGAACCTCGACACAAAGTACCATTCCCCGCTCCAGCACACGGTGGTCACCGGGTGAGAGTGTAATATCATCGTAGAGCTCCAGACCGATGGCATGTCCTACATGCTGGCGGCGGTAATGAGGAATGCCTTCCTTTTGAACTCGCGCTACCGCTGCGTTAAAGACTTCAGACGCTTTGACCCCGGGACGCACCGTCTCAAGCGCCTGCTCCCAGCCGCTGCGCACCGCGGAGAAATGCTGCTCCATCCACGGTGTGGGCTCACCAAGCACAACCGTTCTGCCGATATCGCCCCAATAGCCGTCCAGCTGAAGACAGAGGTCAAAGCGGACCTGATCCCCGTGCTCAATCTCGCGGAAGTAGTTCTCAATCAGCGGCAGTGCACTGCGCGGCCCCGCACCGACAGCAGTCATCGCCGGAGTCCCCCCGGCCTTCATAACAGCAAGCCGGTAATGCTCGGCAATGTCCTTCTCATGTACGCCTGCAGCAATCATATCGATCAGCTGCTGCTCAATCGCTTCATTTAAGTGAGCTGCTCTGCGCAGCCGCTCGATTTCAAACGGCGTCTTGATCTGGCGGATCTGGCGGAACAGTTTATACGCAGGCATAGCTGTCCCGCCGGGAAGGCCTGCCGAGAATTTGGCCAGCATGTCCGGGGCAATTCTCATCTCATCTACCCCTACCGCCTGCCCTTCCAGACCCAGATCCTTCAGTGCAGCGTTAAGTGCTTCTACAGGACCGGCATGGCTGGTTGTATTCTGCATCAGGGAATAGAACAAATCAATATCGGGTGTAGAAGCTTTGCCTTCGATGGAGCCTTCCACAAAAAAGTCACTGTACACATACAGATCCGCGCCGGAAATTCCCATCTGGGCGATAACACCAAGCCGGTTGGTTGGAATGATAACTGCGGGACGGGCATTACTATCCTGCGGAAGCACCGCATAAATCTGCATTGTCCAGTTGCTGGCCCGCAGCTGGGAGCCGAGGATATAGTTAATATTTTCCGGTGTTGTCGCTACCAGTGCAGATAAGCCGTTCAGGGCCATATACTCAGCTGCGCGCGGCCGGTTCACACCGGATACCGAAGCTTGCTCTTGATTGTCCATCAGGTTTTAGGACCTCCTTTATTCTGTCTGCCTCCGGCCAGTGTATCTAGTCCCGGAGCCGTGCGGATGACCAGTTTGATTGCAAAGAACAGCGCAAGCGCAAAGGCTATAAGGACCACAGAAACGACGGCAACCGTCGGGTCCTGCCATTTTTCCATATACAGGAACAGCTGTATCGGCAGCGTATAGCTTCCCTGGCGCAGGATAAGCAGCGCTGTTTCCACCTGGTCAAAGGTGAAGACGAACGCAATTGAGCCTGCGAGCAGCAGAGACAGCTTCAGCTGCGGGAGTGTCACCGTGAAGAATATCTTCAGCGGTCCTGCTCCTAAATCGGCAGCCGCTTCACGGTGCACCGGATTAAGGTTAGCCAGCGCGCTGCCGACAATGGACAGCACAAACGGCAGAACAATTACTGCTTCACCCAGTATCAGGGCAAACAGCCCGCCCGCGATGTGCATTTTGGAGAACAGGATCAGGTAGGCAACGCCAAGCGTAATCTTCGGCATTACCATCGGTGACATGAAGAACGCACGCAGCAGGCCTCTGCCCGGAAAAGAATAATTCACAATCGCCAGCGCAGCCAGCGTGCCGGTAACCAGCGCCAGCAGCACCGCTCCGGCAGAAGCGATCATACTGTTGCGGAAAGCCTCCAGGAACTGCTTCTGCTCACCAAGCTTGCTGTACCATTCAAGCGTCAGCCCTTCCGGCGGAAACTTGCTGGCACTCCCGCTGCTTAGCGAGGTCAGCAGGATCATCAGCAGCGGGAGTAGCAGATACAGACCGATGAGTCCGGCAAACGTATACAGTACCCATTTGTAATTACGGTTTCCTCTACGCATGCTTCTGTCCTCCCGTCCGGGTGCGGCGGAACATCAGCCAGTCAGCGCCCTTGTTCACAAATAGCGACACCAGAATCGACGAAGCAAACAGGAAGAGGCTGGCTACCGCAGCCATTGGCCAGTTCGTATCCAGCGTGCGCTGATAAATAAGGACGGGAAGTGTCATTACGCGTCCGCCGCCGATCAGCTGCGGTGTTGTAAAGGCCGTCAGGCAGAGCGTAAAGACGATCTGTACTCCGCTGGCAATTCCGCGGGCTGACAAGGGCAGCGTAATGGTGAAGAAGGTCCGCCATTTGCCGGCGCCGAGATCATGTGCGGCCGCTTTCAGCGTGCCGTCCGTCTGGGTCAGCACATTAAGCAGCGGAAAGACCATAAACGGCAGAAAAATATGTACAAGCGCGACAACTACACCGGTCTCGTTGTACATCATCTCGAATCCGCTGTCTGTCAGTCCAAGCCGGATGAACAGCCAGTTGATAAATCCCTGGCGTGACAGCAGCAGCTGCCAGCCGTAGGATCTGACGACTGCACTGACCAGCAGCGGCAGGAACGTCAGCAGGAGCAAGGTCTGCTTAATCCCCGGCGACTTCAGGCCGGCAATCACATAAGCCAGCGGATAAGCAAGCAGCAGACTCCAAAAGGTGACTAAGGCTGCGACTCTAAACGTGGTACCGATCAGCTTCCAGTAGTACGGATCGCCAAGAAAGGCGCGGTACGTATCCAGATTCCAGTCGCGGACCATCCGTCCGTTCTCATACAGATCAAAGCTGTACCGGCCAAAAATCAGCAGGCCGCCCAGATATACCACCCCCATCAGGGCAAGTGCCGGCAGCAGAAGAAGAAGCTGCGCCGCCCAGGAGCGGTTCCCTGAGGTGAACAGCCCTGTAAGCCTGCCGGCTGCGCGCATCATAGGGCACCTTCCCGGTCCGGCGACGGATCATCCGGCAGCAGCAGGCCGTCTTCGGGATTGAAGCCTGCAGCCAGGGTATCGCCCGGCACATAACGGGCATCCCCCCGCTGGAACAGGCTGCTCGCCTGCAGCTGGATATGTCCGCCCAGATCCAGTGTATAGCGGATGCTTGCACCGCCATATACACTGTCTGTCACCCGGCCTTCCAGCCGGTTTACACAATCTTTGGCTGCTTCACCGGTCCGCAGATACTCATAGCGGACCGACAGGAACCCTGTACTTCCATCCGGCAGCACAGGTCCTGTTGCCGGCTCCCGGACAGCCAGCTTCACCCCCCCGGCCTGAACCCATACATTTCCCTGCTCTGTGCCCAGTACCTTTACCTTCATCAGGTTGGTATCCCCGATGAATTTGGCCACAAAGCTGTCCACCGGCTGCTCATAGATCTCATCCGGCGTGCCATATTGCAGCAGCCTGCCGCCCCGCATGACGCCAATCCGGTCGGACATATTCATCGCTTCGTTCTGATCATGGGTAACGAAGATGAAGGTGCCCCCGAAGTCACGCTGAATGCGCTTCAGTTCACGCTGCATGTCCAGCCGCAGCTGCATATCGAGTGCGGAGAGCGGCTCGTCGAGCAGAAGAACCTCCGGCTTGTTAATTAGGGCGCGGGCAATCGCCACGCGCTGGGCCTGGCCGCCGGACAGCTGGGATACAGCGCGCTTGCTGTAATCCCCGAGCTGCACAAGCTCCAGCATGTCATGGACCCGCTTTCTGATCTCGGCCTTAGGTGTCTTTTTCACTTTTAGGCCATAGGCAATATTATTGAAAACATCCATATGGGGAAACAGCGCCAGCTGCTGAAAAATCATATTGGAATTCCGCCCGTAAGCGGGAATACCGGAAACATCCTGTCCTGATAGCAGCACTGTGCCCTCATCCGGCTGTTCCAGGCCGCCAAGCATCCGCAGCAGGGTCGTTTTTCCGCAGCCGCTCGGTCCGAGCAGAGAGACGAACTCTCCCCGTTTGACCTGAAGCGAAACCCGGTTCACAGCTGTGTTACCCGCATAACGCTTAATGACATCCCGTGTCTCAATGGCAATGGGCCCCTGTCCGCCGCTCATAGTCTTCATCTCCTGTTCCTGCCGGCTGCCTGGGGCAGCCGGGTTATCTTCTTACCTCTTTGTTCCGTTCATTACAGTTCAGTCTTAACCATACGGTCCCATAGTTCCTTCCAGGCTGAGCTGTTCTTCGCAAGGGTATCCCAGTCCGGGTTAATGCCTTTGCTCTGCTCTTCGGCGGAGAAGGAAGGGTCTGCTTTGTATTTATCCGGAACTACGGCAGTTGTGCTTGTTACCGGTGTTCCAGTAGCATCAGCATATCGGGACAATGCATCCGCACTCAGCAGCTCATTAATGATTTCATTAGCGACTTTCTGCTGCTCCGGTGTAGAGCCTTTTACGACCTGCAGAGAGTACGGGAACGAAATAGCGCCTTCCTGCGGATAAGCTACTGCCAGCGGGGAGCCGCCGTCAATCCAGGTCTGCGCCACCTGTGCGCTGAACGGTGCGATCAGGGCATCACCGGAATCCAGCAGCCCTTTAAGCTGGTCATTGGAGGTTACCAGTGTACCGATCTGGTCGCTGTTGTCAGCCCAGTACTGGAACGCCGGCTCAGGATTCTCGTAGGACGCACCCAGCTCTTCGCCTTTTACAGCCAGCAGCGGGGACAGGTAGGAATAGAACATGTAATCCCAAAGTGCGGTTTTGCCTTTGAACTCCTCGCTGCTCCACAGGTCATTCCAGCTGGTCGGCGGGGTTTTCACCAGATCCTTGTTATAGACAAGCGCAAAGCTGGAGACGCCCCAGACGATGCCTTTATTATCAGCGGTGTGGAACTGCTCGGGAATATCCTTCATATTCGTTACAACCGCAGTATCCAGCGGCTCCCACATATCGTCGTTAATACCCTTAGCCGAAGCATCCGCATTAAAGTAGCCGAAGTTTACAACCGGGTTATTAGGGTCTGCCTGCTTGCCGGCCAGCATTTTCGGGTACATTACGGAGTTCGAGGACTCCTCGAAGGTAACCTCAACATTCGGATGATTCTTGACGTACTCTGCTACAACTTCCTTAGGCACCACGTCCTGGTTGGAACCGGCCCAGATGAACATTGTCAGCTTAACTTTTTCCCCGCTGCCCGCGGCAGCAGAGCTGTCGGTAGCGGCGGCATTGGTTGGAGAGGTATTGCCGGCTGCATTATTAGCGTTATTTCCGCCGCAGGCAGAGAGTGCCACCATCATGGCAAGCGATAATGCAGGTACAAGATAAGTCCGTTTTGTTTTAAACATAGTAGTCATTGGTTGTCTCTCCCTTAGGTTTGATTATTTATGTGGTCATGCTAACCAGCATCTCTGTTCATCAGCGCAGGCCGATTGCCCTGCGGAGCTGTTCCATTACTTCAGGTACTGCCTGGGGGGTTACTGCTTCACCCGTACGGGTGAGCTTTTCCACTTCCGCCATCGTCTGACGCTTCAGATAATCACGGAGTGCCAGCGGATATTGGCTTAATGCATTGATAACGGCAAGCTGCATCTCGTCAGCCCACAGGGCTTCGAATGTCTCACGTGCTTCTCCGAAGCTGAAGGCTTCTCGGCTGCCGGCTGTGCCGGATCGCAGCAGACTGGTGGCTGCTTCATCCACAGTATTGCCGGCAATTTCCACACCGTAGCCTTCCCGGGCCTGTCCAGCCGATAATAGCCCTTTCAGCACATCCTCAAGCACAAGCTTCGGCTCCCGCTCATACGGATCACCATAACCGCCGCCGCCCTGGGACAGGAAGGTTACCGTATCTCCCGGCTGCAGCAGCAGCTCGTCAATCCGGCCAAGGCTCCGTTCTCCCGCGCGCCCTTCGTTCAGGATGGCCTCGCCATGCTCGCCGACACCGCCGCCGACACGGCCCCAAGGCTGAAACTCCATCCGTTCCATATTCCTGGCTGTCATCACCGTGTCCGGACTGAGAATCCGCACGCGCAGATCAATGCCGCTTCCGCCCCTGAACCTGCCGGCTCCGGCTGAATCCTTACGCAGTCCGTATTGCTCGATCAGGATCGGCATTTCCGCTTCGACCGTTTCCGCCGGGATATTCCGCAGATGGCCTACTGCAAAGTCCATCCCGTCAATCCCGTCCTTCATCGGTCTCGCCCCTGAGCCGCCGCAGATCGGCTGGATCACGCCGACCTTGCTCTTGCCGTCCGCCGGATCAGTCATCGCCATCATAACGATGCACGCCTGTCCGGCTCCCGCCGCCGGCACTTTATTCACCTGTGCCTGGCTGAGCGCGCCGGTAATCACATCCATCACCCGGATAAAGGTTGCGGCGCGTGCGCCGACTGCCGCATTCACCTGCGGATTGAGCAGCGAGGCCGGCGGCGCATAGTTGCTTACCATCCGCACCATACCTGAATTCCAGGGGATGGTCGGATCAAAAGTCCGGAAATAGCGGATCAGCGCCGGGACCAGCATGTAATGCCCCTGCTGGTTATGCGTCGGGATATTAAAGGAGGCTCTGACCTGCGGATCGGTTCCGGTGAAGTCCAGATGGATATCCGAACCGCTGATGGTCATCCGGCAGCGCAGCCGGATCGGGTAGCCTCCCGGTCCCTTCTCCAGATAATCCCAGAAATCATAGGAGCCGTCCGGAATCTCTTCGATGATGGTCCGGGCTTTCAGCTCGGCATATTCAAGCAGATTCTCAATCCCCTGCTCTACCTGCTCCGCACCATAGCGTCTGATCAGCTCCTTCAGGCGGACCTCGCCTCTGTTCAGCGCAGCCATCAGGGCATTCAGATCCCCCTGGTTCTGCTCCGGTATTCGGCTGTTATCGAGCAGCAGACGCAGAACCTGCCCGTTGAGCCGGCCGGCCTCATACAGCTTGACCGGAGCAATGCGGATTCCTTCCATATGAATGTCATAGGCGGTTGGCGATACACTGCCGGGAACCTTCCCGCCGACATCGGAGGAATGCACGAAGCATAAGCCGAAGGCGATTATCCGGCCTTCATGGAAATAAGGCTTGATCAGGTGAAGGTCCGGCAGATGGGTAACCATCCCTCCGGTGGAATAAGGATCATTGCAGATCACGATGTCGCCTTCCTGCCAGTCCTTAATCGCATTAATGGCAGTGGCTGCGGGAATGCCGAGTGAGAGGTTATAACCGGTATCCAGCGGCGAGCCGAAGGTTTCTCCGGCAGGCGAGAGCAGGTATGTGCCGAAATCCCCGGTCTCCTTAACAAAGGCTGTGAAGCCGGTACGGAGGACGACATTAGCCATCTCTTCGACGGCAGCCTGAATCCGGTTATTGAAGATTTCGAGAAAGACTTTATCCGTAATCATAGCTCAGCCTCCCCGATGATGTTGCCGCCGGCGTCTCTGTAGATCGCAAAGCCCGGAGGGATAAAGACGGTCGTATCATATTCCTCAAGAATGACCGGACCGGAAATCCGGCGCTCTGAGCTTAGCTGCTCCCGGCTGAGTACCTTGGCCTGATGATCCAGTCCGTCAAACCTGATGCTGCGAAGCTCGGCAGGCTTACTGCTGCCGGTTGCCTGCACCAGCCCGACCGCCGGCTTGCTCGGCAGCAGCCCGACAATGCTTGCCCGCAGATTGACGAACATGACCTCGGCATCAGGCTGGCTGATGCCGAATACAGACTCATACTGCTGATGGAACTTATGCTTGGCTTGATCCGGACTGTTTATTTCCGCTTCAGACAGGGTAACCTCAAGGTCAAAGGCTTGTCCCTCATAACGCATATCCGCACTGTAAATCACATAGGTTCCGCCCAGCTCTACGCCGCCGCTGGCTTCTTCCTCAATCCAGCGCCGTCCCTGCTGCTCCAGCAGGGAGTACTGTGACAGCAGCTCGCCATCCTGCAGATGCCCGCTGCTCTTATGGAAGGTAAAGACGAAATCATTACGCAGGTTGGCGACCATACAGCCCATGGCACACAGGGTACCCGGTGACGGAGGAATCAGCACCTTGCGGATGCCCACTTCACGGGCCATCAGAAAAGCATGCATCGGGCCTGCGCCGCCGTATGCCAGCAGGGTGAAGTCACGCGGATCGACACCCTTGCGCGCCATCAGCGGTGAGAACTGGGCATACATATTCGCGGTTGCCACATCCAGAATGGCCTGGGCAGTCTGCGTGGCGCTCAGCCGGAGCTGACTGCCCAGCCGCGTCAGCGCCTGTTCGGCCAGCTCCGGGTACAGCCGCATCTGGCCGCCAAGGAAGCGGTCAGCCTGAAGAATTCCCAGATGCAGATAAGCATCGGTGGTCGTAGCGTGCTCTCCGCCGCGGTTATAACAGGCCGGACCGGGTCTTGCACCGGCGCTGCGCGGGCCGACCTTCAGCACGCCTACCGAATCGACCCAGGCGATGGAGCCGCCGCCGGCCCCAATGGCCGTTACATCGACAGCGGGAATGATAACCGGATAATCACCGACCTGATTCTCTGTGGAATAAGCCGGTTCCTTGTCAATCAAGGCGACATCCACGCTGGTTCCGCCCATGTCAAAGGTGACAACCTGGCTGATTCCGGCCTGTCCGGCAATGTAAGTTGCCCCGATTACACCGGAGGCAGGACCGGACAGCAGTGTTCTGACCGGCTCGGCCGCAGCACGTGCTGCCGTCATCATGCCGCCGTTAGACATCGTGGACAGCAGTGTCGCCGATACCCCGTATTGTCCTATTCCGGCCTGCAGACGTTTAAAATAGGAGCCCATCTGTTCCCCGACATAGGCATTCATTACGGTCGCCAGCGTGCGCTCGAATTCTCGCTGCTGCGGCCAGATGGCGCTGCTTCTGCAGATGAACAGCTGAGGATAACGCTCACGGATCAGCTGCTCCGCTTGTGCCTCATGCGAGTCATTCGCGTAAGAATGCAGGAAGCTGACCGCCAGCGCCGTTACTCCCAGCTGAACCAGATCCTCCACTGCTGCCAGCAGCTCCTGGGGATCAAGAGGTGTCAGCACAGTACCGTCGGCAAGCTGGCGTTCATTGATTTCCTTCACCAGCTGCCGGGGAACCAGCGGCGGTGTCTTATCGCCATACAGATTGGTTGTATTCTCAAGCCGCAGCCGGCGGATTTCCAGGACGTCCCGGAAGCCCCTGGTGACCAGCAGTCCGGTAACGGCGCCGCTGCGCTCAATCAGCGTGTTAACCCCGAGCGTCGTGCCATGTACAAAAAGATCAATCTGCTTCGTATCCACACCACGTTCCTGCAGCTGCTCCAGCGCATTAAATATTGCCTGCTCAGGCGCATCAGCAACCGACGGTGTCTTGAGAGTGGTAACCACCCGGCCCTGATTGTCTGTTACGATGGCATCTGTAAACGTTCCTCCGATATCTATGCCTAAGCGGTACTTGCTGTCCACTGCTTCCACTCCTTTAACCTGTGCAGCCTAAGAACCCGGCTGCTCCTCATTTTGAATTGCATAATACCGCTTAACATCTTCAATCATCTGGTTGATATGGGTAACCATTGCGGCTTCCGCCTGCCCGGCAGATCCCGCAATTACTGCATCGAGGATGTTGCGGTGATCCACGACCAGCGCACTGCCTACGGTGCGGCGGATATCCGCCGTCTCCAGGAAATCCCTCCCTGTCTGCCAGACCAGCTGAACCGCATGTAGGAGCACCTGGTTGCGGGCGGCAAGCGCAAGCAGCATATGGAACTCGCGGTCTTCCTCGTACGGGGTGATATCTCGTGACAGCAGCTCCAGCTGGCTGGCGATGGAAGCTTCAAGCAGCTTGATTTCTTCAGGTGTAGCCCGTATGGCCGCAAGCGAGGCTATCTCACGCTCAAGCGCCCGCCTCGCAACCAGCACATCAAGCAGTGCTGACTCACCGGAATTGTTCAGCAGCCGGAGAAGCTGTGAGTTTACATTCTTTTGCTGCAGATTTTTTTCCAGATAATGTACCCGGGCAACTCCCTTATCTGTCAGCACCCGGCCCCTGCGGCCCTTAAGCACGGTATAGCCTTGATAATCAAATTCCATCAGCTTGCGCCCGATCGTTGCCTGGCTTAGCGCATATTTCTTGCCGAGTGTATGTACAAGGGTACTGGCTCCCAGCGGAGCCCGGGCTTCCAGCAGTACCTGTAAGAATTCGTATTCCAGCTGTAAAGGTTGAATTTCCAGTGTCATTCAGCCCATCCTTCCTGTTGTCCGATTAGTAAATGTATACGATGTTATATTGCATTTATCGTTGTTACTCATTGATGATTAATAGGATTATAACTGCAACTCTATAAATTATCAACTATCCACACCAAATTAGTATGATTAAATTTTATTCAAAAAAGCCTCCTGCTCCGGGAAGCAGAAGGCTGCAGACATTAACCTTATTTCATCCTTTTATTTCAGATACGTTCCGCTCTCACCGATCCCGCCGCTGCCGTTCAGCACATAGACTCTTGCATTGCCTTTGCCGGAGCAGTTCAGCGTAATGGTTCCGTTCGTTACATTTTTGCTATCGCCCGTTACTGCATCTACATAAGTCCCGTTTGGAATACCTGTGAAGGTAGCATTGCCGGAAATCGTTACGAGTGCAAAGCTGTCGATGCCTTTGGCTGCGTCAGTGTATCTTCTTTTGAAGGCCAGATTGCCGCTGACATTCTCTGTGGAGTATTGGCCCTTTTGCAGGGCAGGTACCGCTCTTCTGATCAGATTAAGCTGACGGATATGTTTGGCCAGCGGATGATTTAGCGAATCAGCGAGTGTTCCCGTAGCATTTGTGTATCTTCCAAAATCCTGTACGGTGACGCTGCCTTCAATGTGATCGCCGAAATAAGCGCGTCCGGTCGTGCTGAGCGGCGCATTCGGGCCGACGTCAATCACTTTTCCCTTCTGGAATTCGATCTCCGAGCCGTAGTAGATAGCCGGGATGCCGCGGAAGGTGAACATCAGCGCCAGGTTCTCAGCCCATGTGTCCTGTGTTCCGGCAAACCGCTGATTCTCCGGTGCCTGGTCAGGGGCATAGTCGTGTGAATCAATATAGGTCACGTTCCAGGTAGCATCATTATAGAACTGGTCACCGCTGCGCATGCTGAACGCTTCCTGCGCTGTTTTGAACGCCCAGTGCATCGGGAAGTCGATCACATCCATGCCTGATTTCATCGAATAGTCCGGAGCATGATAAGTGTTGCCGATCAGAAAAGCATTGTTCGATGTCGGCTGACCCGCAGTTGTGGAATTATCCGCCCATTCCTGCTCGACGGACAGTTTGTTGGAAGCGTAGTCATTTTGACCATCGCCAGGGTAGGATTTTGCCGACTTCCACGTATAGAACGGTGTAGAAATCGCCGGAATGCCGCTGTTCCAGACATCTCTGTAGCGGGTAGCGACCTCGCCGAAGATGAAGAAGTTCGAGCCGCCTCTTTCCTTCCATGCCGGAACAAAGTACTTATTAAAAATATACCGGCTGACATGCTTCACCGTATCCACCCGGAAAGCGTCAACGCCCATATCGATATACTGGTTGTAGCTGTCGATCAGATACTGGTTGACCACGGGATTCTCCGTATTGAGATCCACGCAATCCCCGGCGATCTGTCCCGTTTGGACGGTGTACGACTCCCAGGAGAGGCTTTTTTCGGTGTGATAGATATTGTTGTTGGTCTCGGCAGTCTTCATCAGGGCCAGTCTGGCCTGATACTGCTGATCCGGTGTCATGGAATCGTAATTAGCGGGCAGCTTGTCGGTTATTTTGAGCAGATTCGCGATCGTATCCGGCTGGGTCTCATCCTTCTTGAACATCGGGAACAGGTTCTCCTCGCCGAAGTTGCCGGTATGATTGACGACGATATCCTGGATAACCCTAATGCCCTTGGCATGGGCGGCGTTGATCAGCTCCTGGTAGGAGGCGCCTGCGGACTCGTATCTCGGGTCGATTTTGGCAAAATTAATTGCGTGATAGCCGTGATAATCATACCCGCTGGCATTCTGCACGACAGGTGTAATCCAGATGGCGCTGAAGCCGAGCGCTTTGATGTAATCAAGCTTTTGGATCAGGCCCTTGAAATCGCCTCTCCACGCCGGATCGGAATCCGGGTTGCCGGCCTTGGCATCGTCCCAGGAATGGGCATTGTTGCTGGTATCGCCGTCATAGAATCGTGAAGTGATGACAAAGTATATCGAATCCTCGCGGAAATCCCCCTTGCTGCCGATGCTGTAGACGAAGCTTTGGGCCGTCCGGTTACCGGCGGCGTCAATAACGAGAAATTTCAGGGTTGTCGTCTTGGCGATCAGGATTTGCGGGCCGGTCAGCCCGGCAAGCACATTACCTGTTAAGTATACTTTGGAGCTGGTAGTAGGCTCTGTGCCATCCTCTGTATAGTAGGCGGTTACGGCGGCGGCTTTGTTGTCTTTGATGTTAAAAGAGACATTGACCGCTGTAGCGTTCTGTCCTACCGGCAGATTGGGCGTAATCACCGGCGGCTGCAGATCGGCATTCAGATCAATCACATAGGCAAAGGAAGACACACTGCCTGCTACGCCGTCCGCATTAACGCCAAACGCTTTGATCGTCATTGAGGACGAGACCTGGATTGGCGCAGTGTACAGTGCCGATGCGGCGGTTGGTGTGGAGCCGTTGGTTGTATAGTAGATTTTGTCGCCGGTATTGCTGCTGGCAAGTGCAACCGTTTGTGCAGAATCGTATGTTTTTGGAGCCGGTGAGACCGTGATAACCGGTGTCTTCAGCGCCTCCGGATTCGCGGTATACCAGACGTTGTCTGTATAGTACCAGCTTTCTTTTACATTGCGGGTTAAATCGCCTGTCTGTTTCCCGCTGCTGTCATTGAAAATCAGGCTCGTGCTCGCTGCACCGGGAATGGTATAGCTGTACCAGTCGTTCCCGTCAGAATTCATCAGAATGCCGGGCCAGGCTCCGCTGACGGGTACCGATGCCGGACTCAGGTTCCAGTAATGGATGCGCATGGCCGAATTCCAGCCGGACGGCTTTTTCACATGGACTGTAATGCCTGCTGCAGGTGTCGGGCTGACTGTAGGGCTTGGTGTAGGAGTTGCTGTTGGTGTATTCGTAGGTGTGGGAGTTGCTGTGGGTACAGGCGTTGGTGATGGTGTAACCACTGGAGTTGGTGAAGGAGTAGCAGACGGCGTTGCTGTAGGCTGGGCTGTCGGCACCGGAGTTGCCGTTGGTGTTGGTGTTGTTCCCGGCAGCACCGTTACATAATCAATATTAATATTTCCGCTGTCCGCCGGATCGTATTTGTAGGTGATGGTGTTGCTGCCTGCCTGCAGATTAAGGGACTCTGTCTGGTCAGCCCAGGAATCCCAGCTGCTCAGACTCGCGAAGGTAGATTGCTTGATTCGGGTCCCGTTCACATATACGGATACCGTCTTGCTGCTGCCTGTCGCGTTCGCATATCGCAAGGTTGTGTTGTAGGTGCCTGCGGCAGAAGCCTGCACTGTAAAAGCTGTAGCTGCCCCGCTGGCCGTATACCCGTCCACAAAGCCCGCTCCCGAGTAGCCGGTATGGTTGGTGTTTACTTTTGCCCCGCCAGTTAATGCTGCATTCTCCGCTTCATATCTGCCGGCAGAGGGGATCGTTACGGTCCAGTTTTTGCCGCCGTTACTGTCCCAGCTGTCGGTTGGAGCGGTGATGTGATAGCAATACGTCAGGGTAGCTCCTTCGGCAACGGATAGGTTGGCCGTGAAGGTTGTTCCGCTTTTAGACATCGCAGTATCTGTTATGCTCGACCAGTTATTCGTTGTCCAGTGCAGCGTTACAGCTGTTGCGGTACTGTTGGTGTAAGTAACGGTATAATTGGTATTGCTGGCGGAAGCTCCGCCGGATGGACCGAACAAGCTGAAGCAGAGTGCAAAAATGACCAGCCAGGAAAGAAAACGCCTCGTTTTATGTTGTACCAAATAGACTACCTCCTGCTCAAATGGTTAAAAACAGAGCTAACCTCTTTCATGCGCAAACGTTTGCAAAAATAAGAGTACGAGATTACCCGGCAATCGGCTAAAGCTACCTGCACTGCACTACACTACACCATCCATCACCCCCGCGGATTGACGGAAAAGCTCCATTGTATGCGTTTGCAAAATTAGAGTAAAATAAAGCGGCTGATGCCGCTTTTGCTCCAATGAATTTTTCCTGATTCTGATTATAGTATCCGGGAGCGAGCGCAGTCAATGGATCTTTTGAGCTGAAATTCATAGTGATACCTGAGTAATACTCACGTATACTACTAATAACACACTCAGAAACCGGTTTCCTGTTATTAGCTAAGAAATCTGCTGCCGGAAGGAATATTATGATTCACTCTATTAATTATTAACATCGTTAATTAAATGTACAGGAAAAAGAGAGGGTTCAAAAACCCTCTCCCTCCCTGCTGCCAGGCACAACTATTAATTGTTAATAGTCAGATTAAAACCGGACTGGATGTAGTTCAAATCCGGATAGGCAATATTGCTTGTAATGAGATTATTGAACGCTGCCGCTCCGTTCCCTGTATACGTATAGATGGCAGCCCCCTTGTGCGGTCCGGAGAAACGAGATGTTGTGATACCGTCAAGTCCCGTTCCGTTAATGTTAATGTTATTAAATACAATATTCTCGAATCCGCCTCCATAACCGAACTGGATTGCATCACGCTGAGTGTTGATGATATCTATATTGCTGAAGGTCACATTTTTGATGGCATCATTGGAGGCTTCAAGGTCGATAGCCCCTCTCTCCCCGTTGTAGAGATCCTGGCTGGTACCGCTGGTGATGATCGTTGTATCCGAGAATACAATGCCCGTATTATTCTGGAAATGGTAGCCCGGGAACACGGTATTCATCCGGATGCCGGAACCCCCTACTGTATCAATAATGTAGTTGTGATCCGCTTTGTGTCCGCTTCCGCCAAAGAAGGCAATTGCTGCAGCGCGCCAGTTATTCTCGATCGTATTGTAGGAGAACGTATTATTTACTCCGGCCGGTGCTCCGTTCGTGTTGCTGGTCCATACGGCGAGCCCGTCGTCCCCGTTATTGCGGATGCTGCTGTTGCGCACGGTGGAATTACTGGTTCCCTGCGCAAAATTGATGCCGTCGGCCAGATTGTTGCGGATCCTGCTGTTCTCCACAACAAGTCCGGTTGCATAAATCGCCGGTGTGTGCGCATAATCGCCTACCCACATCCCGCATTCAAAATGCTCCACCCACACATCATGGATGACCGAATTAGTGCCGAAATTGTCCATTAAGCCTTTGTAAATGGCATTCTGGCCGTAACGCGAGCGCAGGTTCGAGTTCATATAGACATTACTGAAATCCAGCTTTCCGGTGACACGCAGTGAGATGCCTCCGCCAGCCGCATTCGGATTCGTGAACTGGATATTGGTATGCCATAAGCCGGCGCCGGTTATGGTGATATTGCTGATTTTGCTGCTGACCGAGCCGATCTCCCACATGCCGCCTAAATGAAAGGTTCCCTCGGGAATATATAGTGTTTTGTTAGCAGCAACAGCTGCAGTGACCGCAGCTTTGAAGGCAGCGAGATCATCTTTGCCGTCGTTTGCTATTGCCCCGTGATCGGTAACGGACACTGCACCTGCCGGACGCGCGATAACAGCAGGCACCGGTTCAATCTCCAGGAAATCTACACCGTATTCGTAGGCATCCCCGTTTGTTTTCTGGATACGGATGGTATCTCCGGCCTTGAGCGCAGTGTCCAGCTTGAAGTGTACCTCATCGAAGCGGAACAGCGGACGCCCTCCGCCCGGAGAATCAGACGGCATATCACCCGAGAAATACTGCCAGTTGAAGTAAGAGGTTAAGGCAACTGTCTTTGCCTTCGTCCCATTGACATAGACATCGAGCGAGCCGCTGAGACCCATTCCGTCGGAGGAATCCGGCATGGTGAAGCGCATGGTTACACCTGCTCCACCCTGGCCGGATCTGACAGTCCATTCGGCATAGGAGCCATTGGAAGGAAGAGCAATATACTGCTGGCCCGAGGCTTCCGAGGCAGTCAGGGACTGATCGAACGTTGGAGCTGTCCGCAGTGCGGCAGCACCGCCTTTGACCGCGTCCTCCGTATCGTACCTGCTATAGGGTACGCTGGCTCCACGCTGGGCATAGACAACCAGATTAACCGAGCTTGTATTATTGGTCTGCTTCGCAGGCACCTCGTTTCCGTCTGCTGCTATTGATGTACTGACGGTATAATTTCCGTTAACAGCAGTCCAAGAGCCCGGGATAGCTGCATTAACTGATGCTCCCGCAGCAATGACACCGTTGTACGAGGTGTTAAAGGTCTGAAGCGTTGCTCCGGCGGCATTTTTAAGGACAAGCGTTACCGGATGGGCTCCGCCTGCAGAAGCAACAGTCCCCTGATTTTTGATGTTGACGGAGAAAGCCACACTGCTGCCTGCTGACGGCATACCGGGAGTCCAGGCGGCCGTAACGGCCAGATCGGAACTCGAGACAGGATTAACAGCGAGGGCTGTTGTATGGCTATAGCTGTTATTGGCTTCATTCTGCTCTATTACCAGATTGTCTTCATCGGCCTTCGCACTCACTGAATAGCTGCCTGCAGGCTTGCTTCCGGCATTCAGAGACACGGTGGATGAAGCGCCTGCAGCCAGTATGCCGACGGCGGCTGATCCGGCAAGCTCATTGTTCAGGTAAAAGTTGACGGTCGTTGCTGCGGAAGCGGCAGTTCCGGCATTTTTCACCACGGCATTCAGTGTAACCGCACTTGCTTCATCCGGTGACCCCGGTGTCCATGACATTCCGGTGATGGTCAGATCCGGATTGGCAGCCGGTACACCGAACACCTGAAATTCAGCAATCTGTCCGGCCGGTGCTCCGCTGTTCGCCGTAATGGTAAGCTGCAGACGCATAACGGTGGCTGTTACCGGAATAGTGACTGTATTCCCTGAGGCAGGATTAAAGGTATAGCTCTGCGCAGATACCAGATTACTGAACGTTGTTGTGGTCTGATTATGTCCGAGAACTTGAATCGTCTGGGTCCGGGTCCCCCATTCGACAGCCGGATTCAGCTTAAGGACGATAGATGTAATATTGTGATTAGCGCCCAGATCCAGAACCAGATGGCTTGGATTTCCGCCGCCTTCCCAGTAGGTTGCAGTATTATTATCATTAGCATTGGCGGCAGCATAGCTTTGTGTAGAAGAAGATGCAGTGACTGGTTTGCCGGCAGCGATATTGCTGCCCGGAGGTGTGGAAGGTGTCACAGTAGGCACAGGAGTTGCGGATGATGCCGGTGTTGTTGTAGGTGCTGTTGTCGGCATAGCTGTTGGTACAGGAGTCGGTGTAGCCGGCAGTGGTGTTGGAACCGTTGTCGGGGACGGTGTAGCAGCGGCAGCAGCATATATTTCAACCTCTGAGAACTGTGCCGCAGGCCAGCCCGTATTGGCCGTTACAGTGATCCGGACATACCGGGTAGCGGCAGCACTGAAGTTAACGGATACTGAATTGCCCGATGCGGGATTGAAGACATAAGCAGCACTGCCAGCAAGTGTAGTATAAGCCGTTCCATTTGAGCTGCCCTGAACAGTCAGTGTCTGTGTGCGGGATTCCCAAGCGGCCGGCAGCTTCAGCACAACCTGGTCGATGCTTGTACTTGTCCCGAGATCAACCTGAATCCATTGCGGAAATGAGCTGTTTGAACTTTCCCAGTAGGTACCCTGGTTGCTGTCTTTTACATTATCTGGCGCATACTCCTGCGTGTGGCCGCTTGCCGTTACTGCTTTACCCGGTGTCAGATTCTGCCCGCCGGCGGCATAGGTGATGCCGAACGAACCGGCAGCCAGATACAGGGTTGAGACCAGCAGCGCTGCTACAAGTGACCAGATGACATACTTATTGCGCATTTTACTCCTCCTCAGCTAAAAATAGTGGGTGTACACCCCCATTATAGTGACCCCTTCAGCCTGGTAATAAGAGGCAATTCTACGGGAAAGGTAGGCATTTCCACGCTCTTTTGCAATAAAATCCCGCACTTGTCTTTATGCAGGAATATGTAGCTGCAGATATAACCACATTCAAGAAGTAAGAGAGAGTTGTTGTTAGTATGAGGCTAAAAGTCAATCAGAAGGGGTCAGTACCAATTGCGGGATGAAGCGGTGCGGTTGATCCACAAGCAGCGATTTAAGGCATTGTTATTTACAGGATATGTAGTAAATTATAGATGAGTTTTTGTCAGCGTTTTCAAATACATAATGTCAGACAGCCTGCAGTGTCAGAACTTATACCAATTATGGATAGGAGGTTTGTAACGGTGAATACGCCAGCTAGCGACATTATCCGTGCCAGCGGCATCTCCCGTACCTTCGGCAGCGGGAACAGCGCAGTCACTGTGCTGCGGGACATCGACCTGGCGCTGCCGGCAGGCAGGCAGGCTGATTGCCTTCAAGGGCAGATCCGAATCAGGCAAGACCGCGCTGGTCAATCTGCTTGGTGCCCTGGATCAGCCGACAAAAGGCAGCATTCTGTTTGACGGACGCGACATTACGGAACTCCCGGAACGCCGGCGTGATGAGCTCCGGCGGACTGAAATGGGCCTAGTGTTTCAATCCTTTGCGCTCATTTCGATGATGACCGCTTATGAGAATGTGGAATTTATGCTGCGGATTGCCGGTGTTCCGGCCCATCTGCGGCAATCGGCCGCCCGGAACGGATACAATCGTTCCAGACGGCCGTTATTCACACTGCCAGATGCACCGAGCCGTCCTCATAGATATCAACCCGCTGGGCGCACAGCAGCATTCCAAGCCCGCTGGCGGCCCCTTTTTCACGGATATCCCTTTGCCTGCGCTCCCAGATTTCCCGGTCATGTATAATATCATACTGGTAATACTGCTCCGCGCCTGCCGCTTCCATAACCTCCACGAAGATAAAATCTCCGCTGAAAAGGGAGCGGAACCATTCTGCCGCCTCCTGGTGGGAGCCAAACGCAGGCAGATCCTGTTCAAACCGTTCCGGCAGATAACGCTGCTTCAGCCTGCCTATTCTGACATAATACGTTTCAAGATTATCCGGAGTAATCACTTGTCTTCCCCCTTGGCATGAAATTTGCCTAAAAATATCATATTCCGGGGCTCGGCTCCTATGACATTGAGCATTCCATCTAATGGAAGGGTTACCCCATTCACCCCGCTTTATCTCAGCAGACGGAGTCCGCTAAGAATAACTGCCAGTGTGCTCCCTTCATGGCTTACAACCCCCGACGGCAGATTCAGCCCGCCCCAAAAATTCGAGACAACCAGAATCACAATGACCGCCAGCGCAAAGGTAATATTCTGTCTGATCACCCGGCTCGTACGTCTGCCGAGCGTGATTGCATACGGAATTTTTGTAATATCATCATTCATGAGCACCACATTGGCTGTTTCCAGGGCGACATCGCTTCCGGCAGCTCCCATGGCTATACCGACAGAAGCTGCTGCCAGTGCCGGGCCATCGTTGACCCCGTCACCTACCATGGCAACCTTACCGTATTTCCCGGTTAGCTCCTTAATCATCTCCAGCTTCCCGTCCGGCAGCATTTCGGCATAGACCTCATCAATTCCGCACTGGCGGGCGATGGCTTGAGCGGTGTGACGGGCATCTCCGGTGAGCATGATAACCTTCTTGTTCATACCCTTAAGCTGCTTTACCGCCTCTGCCGAATAGCTGCGGACCCTATCCTGAACCGCAAGCATTCCGGCAAATTGTCCCCCGGCTTCAACGTAAATCACCGTGTTGCCGCCTGCCTCCAGCTGTGCTGCTGTCGCCTGGCTGCGTTCATCCTGCTTGTGAGTGTGGAGCAGGCTTCGTTTGCCGATCATACAGAGGGCACCGTTCACAATTCCGCTGACGCCGAATCCGGTCACATCCTGCATTGCAGAAACCGGCGCGAGCGCAATCTGCTTAGCTCCGGCGTATTCAACTACCGCCCGGGCAACCGGATGCCGGGAGAGCTGCTCCAGGGAAGCTGCCAGGCCCAGCAGCTCTGCTTCTGTCATCCCTTCTGCCGGGTACACGCCGGTTATCACAGGCTTGCCTTCTGTAAGGGTACCGGTTTTATCAAATACAACAGCCTGCACACCGGCCATAGCCTCTAGATGAATGCCTCCCTTAAAAAGAACCCCTTTGCGCGCCGCATTGGAAATTCCCGAGAGAATAGCAGGCATAATGGATGACACCAGTGCACAAGGCGAAGCAACCACCAAAAAAATCATTGCCCGGTAGATGGTATCCTCCCATGTCCATTGCAGCAGATAAGGCGGCAAAACCATCAGCAGCAGCGCTGCCCCCACTACAGTCTTCGCATAGATGCCTTCGAACCGTTCGACAAAAAGCTGGCTCGGCGGGGTCTCATTTTTGGCTTCCTGCACCATATGTATAATTCTTGATAACAGCGTATCTTCCGCCGTTTGTGTAACACGAAGCTTCAGCGCACCCTGTCCGTTGATCGAACCTGCGTAGACACCGTCATCCGGCATTTTATCGGCAGGGACGGATTCTCCGGTCAAGGTTGACTGGTCAACAGCAGATACCCCTTCGAGTACAATACCGTCACACGGAATACGCTCACCCGGCCGGACCCGTACGATATCTCCGGTTATAAGCTGAGAGGCCTGAACGGTTACTTCCGTTCCGTTCTTCAGCAACACGGCTGTCTCTGGACGGTATTTCAGAATAGCCGCAATATCCTGATTCGTCTTCTCCATTGAATACTCCTCAAGTGCTCCGCTCAGGCAAAAAATAAAGATAAGCACAGCACCATCCAGCCAATATCCGATTGCAGCTGCTCCGATTGCGGCCACGACCATCAGAAGGTCTACATCAAGGTCCTTCTCCTTAATTAACGTCTCCATACCCTCCCAGGCCTTGCGGTATCCGCCGACTGCATAGGCCAGCACGAACAATGTAATGGCCCCTGCCTGCATACCCTGCCTCTCCAGCAGCCAGGCCAGTGCAATCAGCACCAGACAGGCTGCAGCAATGAAGATCCCGCCGTTTTTCTCCCAGACTACTCTTACAGAACGTTTCTTTACAGCCACTTCTCCCATGATTATCACTCCTTATTTATTATAAATGAGAACTATTATCATGAAATATATCCCCCCAGGGGGCATATTGTATGTGATTTTTGTATCACAGAATTTTGTACAATAAAAAAAGCTGAACACGCATTTTCTGCGTGACCAGCCTGCAATGTTCAGCCTATCATTCCTGCTCTTTTTAAAAAATGCGATACCATTTGCTGCTGGTATTTGACCCGCAGGGCAAAATCTAAGCTCCAGCAGGTTTCAACCGTAACAGCCCGGGCTCCCAGCAGCTGCTGGACCGCCATCCGTGAGGTACCGGAGCGCTCCCGGTGCTTGATATTGAAACGGTGAGCGGTAATCCCGACCTTTCGGTTCATCTTAATAATAATCCGGCGGGCTGCAGCAGCTGCACTTGTGCCCTGACTTACCAGCAGGGTCTGGCCTACACGCTTGCGGTTAAGCTGGGACAGTCCGTTAGCTTCATGCAAATCCAGATACCAGGCGGGACGATGCTGCCGGGCTAGACGGAACAGTGCAGCAGACAGCGGATGGCCCGCCCGGGAAGCTGAGACATGGGGAAATGTCCGGTTTAGATCCGGTACCCCCCGGCTCTTCTGCCGGTAAGCCCGCTGATTCACCAGCGGAACTATGATCAATCTGCCGCCGGCAAGCACCAGCTCCCTGCGCCGGAATCTCCCCGCCAGCGCCTGCGCTGCGCGGATGCTCGCCGGTTCATTGCCATGGATGCCTGATACCACCATAAAGACCGGACCCGGCCTATGGCCATTGATCACATAATACGGGGTCGCATAGGGCGTATTCGGTGCAAGGATATGCTTTGTAGCGGACACAGGCAGCTCCTCCTTTACGATTCCGTAACCTGCGTTAAGCAGCATACTCTGCTAATTGCGTGTAAGGATATCTTCCTATAATGTATGCAGCCTGCCGCCCCGGGTATGGACATTTGCTGGAACGGGCTAAACAAAATATGACTTTGGCTGGGAGGATGCTCCCTATAATCAATTGCTGCTCAGTACCACCAGAGTTAAAGGCAAGCCGGCGCATACCGGATTTGCGCTTCAATTATTCGGACGATATGACGGCATGAACGAAGAAGGACTATGTATAACAACAACGTCCGGGCGGATAAGACCGGCTCTGTCGGAGACAGGTTTTGTTTTTCCGGGGGTGGTACGGGCAGTGCTCGACAGCTGTGTGATAACGCAGCCCGTGAGCTGCATGTCTGCTTCGGTTCACCGCAGCTGAATCCGTGGAGAACCTTCAGCTGCAGCAACCCTCCCGGAATCAGTGAATACTATGCCAAGCTGCCGGACGAACCGTCCAGCCCTGACTTCTGGCGTGACTGAATACACTTACAATATCTTAGTGAATCGCCGGATCGGAATAAAATGCCAGCAGCCGTCTCATACTATGGGTTAGCAAACGGAGGTGAATTTCATGCCCAAAAACAGTGCTGACCCGAAATACGACCGCGCAAATAACCGTGCCGACAAAAAACACAACCAGCAGAACCACGCTTCAATTACAGAGATTCCGCAAATGGTTGATCCGGACAAAGCAGCTGACTATGTACCGAGTCTTAACGGAGTGACCAAAAACGAAACCTAGCTCTCAGCCATAGGCTGCTCATAGTCACGATAATGACTTGAGCGGCTTTTTTCACATCTTCTTAAGGCCTCAATATCGCTGCATAGATTGACTTCTTCCGGCCGTGAATGATAGTCTTTTCTTCTAGGATTGTCCACATTAAAGGAGAATACAGGATGAAAAAAGCAACGATGAAGGATATCGCCCGGCTGGCTAATGTATCGGTGGCTACGGTCAGCTATGTGCTGAATAATGTCAAAAACCAGACGATCCCTGACCCCACCCGCCAGAGCATTCTAAGTATAGCCAAGGAGCTGAACTATGTCCCTAATCTGGCTGCGCGCTCGCTTGTTGTCCAGCGGACGGGAATGGTAGGCATCCTCATTAACCAATCTCAGAACCTTCCCTTTTGGAAGCGCCAGAGCCATATGTCCCTGACCGACAGTCTGGAGTCAAAGCTAACCGCGGCAGGCTACCATACACTGGTAATCAGCCTTGATCCGCTGAATCCGGCGATGGATATAATCCGGGAGCGCAAGCTGGATGCTGTGTTCGTCGTGGATGTCATGGACGAGATGTTTTACCGGATCTCCGCTAATTTTGTGGACGGTGTCCCCCTGATTCTGATCGGCAGCCTAATCAATGACCGGATGTTTAATCAGGTTAATTATAATTACCCTCAGGCGCTGCAATCGGCGGTCTCCTCTGCTGCTGCTTCCTGCTGCCTAGTTATGGAGAGCTTTAACAATACAGCACTTGCAAGCTGGATTATCGACAATTCCGGAATAGCCAGGGAAGATATTTATGTATCGGCTGGAGCAGGTCAGGCGTATGAAGAGCTTGAAGCATTTTTACAGCGGAACCAGGGTAAGCATGTTATTGTCATGAATGAATTTCTGGCAAAAGCGGTTGAACGCACCGGGCTCGCCGCCTCGGTTACAGTGCTGTGCACATGCGGATTCCCGGAAGTTGTGCAGCCGGATGCTAGGATTATCCGGTTTCAGAATGACCGGGCTGAGACTGCTTTTGAACTGATGGTGAAGCTGAATTCCGCACCGGATGACCCTGCTATTGCTGCGGGCAACCAATTTTTAGTTGATGTCGCTCCTTAATTTCTTTATAATAACTTAAACGTTTAAGTTATTATAGGAGGTCACGCTATGATTCCAACTGCCGCCGGAACCGGCCAACCGTTAACCGAGCAGCCCCGTATGTACCCGGCTCTGCACAAGAACAGGGTATTCCTTTTGCTTTTCTCAGCCAGCACCTTGTCTGTTCTGGGGAACGCTTTTCACGCCCTGGCGCTCAGCCTCTGGGTATTGCAGGAAACAGGCAGTGCGCGGATGATGAGCGTATTAACGATCAGTAACCTGCTTCTGTGCTCATTGCTGGGGAGTGTCACCGGTACACTTGCTGACCGTATGAACCGCAGAACGCTGATTTTGTGCTCCTATCTTGTCCAGAGCCTTACCGTGCTGGCCATTGCATTCACGCTTACACAACAATCCCCGTCCTATATTCTCATTATCTGCCTGACCGGAATTGTGACAGCAGCCGGACAGTTTCAGGCACCTGCCTTCCAGGCCTCCCTTCTTCCTGTGGTTGGTAAAACTTATATTCAGCAGGCTGCAGGCTGGATGACGCTATCAGAGAATATTTCGCGGACGACCGGTTATGCCCTGGGCGGTATATTTGTTGCCGCGTTTGGCGGAGCATGGGCCGTATTTGTTGACGGAATGACGTTCATGCTGGCTTTTCTGCTGGTTGCAGCTGCCGGCGCTTTTGCTGCCAATTCTCCTGTCTCTACTGCGCATCATTCCTTTAAGCAGGATGTCACCGGCGGCTTCCGCTATATCTGGAGCCATTCTTTTGCCCGGTCAATACTTATTCTTCTGCCTGTTCTTACCATGTTCTTCCTCTCCTGCCTGATGCTTACCCAGGTGATGGCTGTTCAGGTCTGGAGAGCGGCGCCTTTGCAGTTCGGGCTGCTGGAGAGCAGTATTCCGCTCGGCTACATGCTGGGCTCAGGAGTAATTATTCTGGCGGGCAGCAAGCTGAAGCAGCGCGGTAAAGTCATTTCTGCCAGCCTGCTGCTGCTCGGACCGCTCTATCTTCTCCTCTCTTTCACCTCCTCCATGAACACGGCACTTCCCGTCATTCTACTGATCGGCTTCACCTTCTCCTTCAGTACTTTACTGATTAATATCATTCTTAGGCTGGAGGTACCGGAAGAGCTGCAGGGCCGGATGTTCGGCGTATTGGGTTCACTGATGAGTGTGGCTCCGCCCCGCTGGGCTTGGCCGTTTTCTCGGCAGGTGCGGATGTATTTGGCGTCTCACAGGTTCTGGCAGCTGCCGGAGCTCTTTTAAGCCTGTTCGGGACTGCAGCAGTGTTAACGCTTAAGCAGATCCGCAGATATAAGTAGAGCCAGGCAGGATGGTTTGTAGTAGAATATGTGAATTACGAGTACACGGAGGTGATGAAAAAATGAGTAATTACGATACGGTTATGTGTTACCTGCGCAGTAACCCGCTTAAGAACATTACCCCGTTAAAGATGCTGACAGCCTACCATCAGCTGATGGACTGCTATCTTTTGGAGCAAGGAAAAGAGTGGGGCGTGGTCCTGATGATGCCGGCAGATGCTTACTACTACGACAGGCAAGTATACCCAGAGGCGGATTACGTCGTCCTTATGGATTACACCAGCCCTGAATTGCTTCCTGACCTTATACGAAGAATTCCAGCTGACGCCAGGCTTGTATTCAAGCTGCAGGAGGAGGCCGGTGAGGCTATTGCTCCTTATTTCCCGCTCACGCCAGTCCGCCGCTTCTACTCTTACAGCTCTGTTCCCGGACACAGCTACATCCCGGACGGCCAGGCCACCGTTAGCAGCCGGTTGGATGAGCAGCTGCTGCCGCTGTGGATGGAGAACGGATATACTACGGAGGAGATAGAGGATTATTTTCAGGATGGCGCCTTCTCGGTGGCTATTTACGGGGAACTAACTCCGCTCAGCACCTGCATCGTCTTCCGCAACGAAGAGCAGATCTGGGAGATCGGGGCCGTACATACGGCTGCATCAGGCCGCCGGCAAGGACTTGCAGCACGCGTGCTCCGGACAGCGTTACACCATACCCTGGAGAGGGGTTATATTCCCAGATATCAGGTGCAGGATACCAACACGCCGTCCATCCGGCTGGCTGAAGCTTCTGGACTTAAGCTGGCAGTAAAACTTCAGCACTGGATAAATTACACACCGCAGCAGAAATAAATGAACCTGAGATCTCCTATAACGGGAACATATGTAATATAATGAACGTATGAGCTTTTTATAAGACGCATTAGCCATCATTTAGTCAGAGGAGTTTTATCATGAATTATCAACCCTATGGTCAACAACAGGATTACTACCCTCCCCCGCCGCCTCCGCCTGCACAAACGAACGGCAAATCTATTGCCTCGCTGGTCCTGGGAATTCTCTCCATCGTGACCCCTTATATCGGCCTGCTGTTCGGAATCGTGGCCATTATTCTGTCTGCCCTCTCCCTGAAGGAGATCCGTAACCGTTATGAAGGGGGCCGAGGCCTGGCCATTGCCGGGCTGGTCTGCGGCATTGTCGGTACGATTATTTACGCGTTGCTTATCATCTTTTTTGTGGTTATTATTTTGTTTGCAGTAGGATCAGAGGACACCATCAGCAATTTCTACCTCAATACAAATAATATCTAAACAGTGTTACGAAATATAAAAGGTTACGCATGATTAAAGTGAAAAAAGCAGCAGATAACGGTTTCTATACCGGTATGTGCTGCTTTTTTTGCTAATTGAAAGACGGAGCCATTGAAAACAGCTGGCGAAAATCCATTTTGGTCAAACAGCAACTCCTGCGGCGCTTACTCCCCGCGTTTCCACCTGTCCAGCACAGACAGCAGTCCGGGCACATCGAGCCCGTCCAGGGAAAAAGCCTTGCGCAGCAGGTCATGAGGAATGAACTCGTCATATTTGCCGAGGTACGGAGCCTCATCCGGCCCAAGCAAGGATAACGGATCGGTAGCTGCCACGCTCTCTGCGATAATCTCTGCTTCCAGCGTCTCCGCATCCGCCTTGCCGGCTACGACCATGTAATAGGGCTCCATTGGCACAATAGAGCGCAGGCCGAGCCGGCCCTTGAGGTTGTTCTTCAGCAGGCGTTCCAGCGTACGGAACTGCCGGCTGCCGGCCCAGGGCAGAATAAAGATCGAATCGCCGCCAGCCGGAAGCACCTCGCGGGTCAGCAGTCCGCTCTCCTTCGCCAGCCGGCGCGCCCGCTCCAGCCTGGCAGCCGCGCTTGGCGCAAGGTATGAATATATTGCTGTTGAGCCAAGAACCTCGCGGATCTTGGTCATGATGCGGGTATGCACATCGCCGCCTGCGCCAAGCCATAGGGTATCCACCTTGCCGCGCGAGCTTTTGACATAGACCGCTTTGTGGCGGTTATCGACCTCTTCGATCTTCCACAGCTTGCCGGCAAGCGTGAAGCAATAACCCGGCGGCGGCACAGTAGTAATGGAACCGATCTCCTCGGTTCCGTTATATACAACATGCTCTTCATCATCCTTGAACACCGCGTAGAAACGGAAGTTATTCACGATCTTCTCGCCGGCCAGGCCGATCAGCACTGTGCCCTCATCTATCATCTCGATATGACCCATTGCAATCATGTACTCCATAAAAGCGTCATAATCCGCCGGATCGATCCTGCGGAAGGAAGGCAGTGTTAATACCGCTTCTTTCAGGTCTTCAGGCTCGGCTTCGCCCATGCTCTTGAGAATGCTCATCGTCTGATGATAGAGCAGCCCTACCGGCAGCTGCCGTACATTCAGCGGCTCCACCCATTTCTCGCGCACGTACAGCTCGATGACTGCAATGGCCCGCAGCAGCGTCCACGGCATCCGCGCGGGAAGCTGCGCCTCCTCGTCCTCCTCCTCGGGCGTGACGAAGATCATCTCGGACGCTGCATCGCCGCGCCGTCCGGACCGTCCCAGCCGCTGCACGAAGCTCGCGCAGCTGTAAGGCGCGCCGAGCTGCAGCACGCGCTCCAGCTCGCCAAGGTCAATGCCCAGCTCCAGCGTCAGCGTCGCTGCGGCAACAGCAGGGCCGGAGCCCTCGCGGAGCGCGGCCTCCGTCTCTTCGCGCAGCATCGACGAGATGCTGCCGTGATGCACATGGAACACGTCGCGCTCCCCGCGCTTCGCGGCCACCCGCCGCATCTCGAGGATGGTCTCCTCCGCATCCGTGCGGCTGTTCGTGAAGACCAGCGCCTTCTTCAGATGCGTATGGTCATAGATGAACCCGTAATAGCTTTGCCGCGCCTGCTCCAGCCGCTCGGCCTGTACCTCGTCCCGCGCATCCGGGAACGAGAAATGCTCCACGCTCAGCCGGAGCTTGCGTCCGCCCTGCGGCGCAGAGACCTCTACGCTCTCGCGCGTTCCGGCGGCCAGCCACTCCGTCACGGAGGCATAGTCGCTGAGCGTAGCGGAGAGCCCGATCCGCCGCGGCTGGCAGCCGGCCATCCGCGAGATCCGCGCCAGCTGGCTGAGCACCTGGATGCCGCGGTCCGCGCCCATAAACGCATGCACTTCATCAACGATGATGAAGCGCAGATCATGGAACAGGGCCGGAATGGCATTCGGCCGGTTCATCAGCAGGCCTTCCAGCGACTCCGGAGTAATCTGGAGGACGCCGGAAGGCTTCTGCATCAGCCTGGTTTTGTCGGCCTGCGGCACGTCGCCGTGCCAGTGCCAGACCGGGATGTTGCCCTCGCGCAGCAGATCATTTAACCGGGTGAACTGATCGTTGATCAGTGCCTTAAGGGGCGCGATATAGAGAATGCCCACGGAATCGGACGGGCGTTCATACAGCTCCGTCAGCGCCGGAAAAAAAGCCGCCTCCGTCTTCCCCGAAGCCGTCCCGGAGGCGATCAGCAGATGATGCGGCGTGTCGAACAGTACGCGGCAGGCATCTACCTGGGCCTCGCGCAGCGTCTCCCAGCGGTTCTTGTATATGAACTCTTTAATAAACGGGGCCAGCCTGTAGAACGGGTTGCTGCTCATAGGTCAAACTCCGCCAGCAGGCCGTCCAGCTCATTGTCATCGGTTGCATCCGGTTTAATCGTCCGCTCCCCGACCAGCTTCTCAAAGGACAGCTCAGGATGCTGGCTCAGCGTATGCAGCAGATCCATGAAATCACGCACAATTTCACGCGGGGTCAGCAGCTCGTCCGCACCCAGCTTGCCCACGGCTTCCTCCATGAAATGCACCAGCTGCTCCTGGGTCAGCCTGGCTTCATAGCCGTAGTGCAGAGCGTGAATATCCCGCAGCTTCTGCAGCAGTACCAGAATCTCTTCATGCGAGAGCATCTCCAGCGCAATAATCGGCCCGGTAAAGTTATTCAGCCCTGCCGCTCCGTAACGTCCCGCAACCAGCCGCGAACGCAGAGCCTCGTAGCTAAACAGGCCGCGCCGTCCGTCTTCAACGAACTGCGGGGTGCCCCCGATGAAGATGCCCAGGCGCTCCGCCTTGCCCTGCATCGTGTCATTGAACATGGTCAGCAGCTTCTCATAGTTACTCTGCCGGGAGATGCTGTTCGTAATTTTGTAGAGATTCACGCCTTCGTCAATAAACAGCAGCAAGCCTTTGTAACCGATCGCGCCGGTGAGCTCCGCCCAGAGCTTCATATAATCGTACCAGTTATCGTCATCAATGATGACACCGACACCAAGCGCTTTTCGTGCCTCTGTACGGGTGGCGAATTCGCCCCGCAGCCAGCGTAGCGCATCCTGCTTCAGCTCGTCCTCTGCCAGCTTGTGGCCATTCCAGTAAGAAGCCAGCACCTTGGCAAAATCAAAGCCGTGCACCAGTCCGCGCATGCCCGAGGCGACCGTATAAATCCGCTGCTCCACTTCCTCCGCCAGCTGCGGGGCATCCGGAGAAATGCCTTTTTCCTGTATCACAGCCTGCTGAAGGCCCATGATCCATTTCTGCAGCATGATCTCCAGCGCTCCGCCATCCGGACGGGTGCGTGTTGACAGGTGGCTCATCAGCTCCCGGTAGGTCGCCAGCCCCTGCCCTTTCGTCCCTACCAGCCTGCGCTCAGGCGACAGGTCTGCGTCCGCCACCACAAAGTCACGGTCCATCGCGTAGTTGCGGATAATCTGCAGCAGAAAGCTTTTACCGCTGCCAAATTTTCCGGTAATCAGCTTGAAGGCCGCACCGCCATCTGCGATATTCTCCATATCCCGGAGGATCGCTTCCACCTCAGACCGGCGTCCTACAGCGATATGCTCCAGTCCGATCCGCGGCACGACCCCGGCAGTCAGGGAATTGACCAGTGCGGTTGTCATCCGTTTTGGTATTTTTAATTCACTCATTTAATCATTCACCTCATTAAATAAATACAGCATCGGCTTCCATTCCTCAGCCAGCTCCTCACCGTCAATCAGCAGATCACCGAGTATGTTCACCGCAAGCTCATTGATTTCATCATATACAAGCTCCGGCATCGTTCCGGCCGCAGCAGCAATTCTATTAACCTGTGAAGATCCGTTGTCTGCAGCAAGTGCCAGCAGCACCTCCCGGTGCAGCGGAAGCAATTCACCGCTGAGCTCCGCCCATTCGGGAGGAACACCGTCAGATAACTGTACAGCAGAAGTTTTGCCATCAGCAGCAGTATTGACCTCAATCAGCTGGCCATAATCCTGTTCCGGGCTGTTCTCTTCTTCTATTATATTCTGTTCCGGTTCATAGGACTGCTCCGTCAACGGCTCCTCATATGCCTCTACAGTCAGCAGGCTGCGGACAACCTCTGAATCACTCTTCAGCTGCTCCAGCTTCGACTGGTCGATCACAACCGCCGGGCCTTTAGCCTCCTGCTCCGCTTTGCGGAATTCCCGCCGCAGATATTTGGTGATCAGCTCGTCCATGTCCGGGTCAATCCGGATATCCTTCAGCCGGCCGCGGAAGCCCGTCAGCTCCCTCAGCTTATTCTCGGTCAGCCGGAACAGGCGGGTAATCAGGCTGCGCAGCGGCAGCAGTTTGCTGATCCGTACGACAGGCACAAGTACAGAATAGCCGTATCGCGAGATATCGTATACTGCACTGCGGAACAAATAGCGCTCCCGCATAACCGGAGGACCCGGAGGGAATTTTTCAATCAGCCGTGCCCCGTGCTTTCTCGCGACATAGGCATCAATTAAGGCTACCACCTGCGGTATATAGCGTTCAGCCGCTTCTTTTCCTTCACCGGCATAGAACTTGGACTTGCTGATATCATAATCGGACATCACCGTCAGGACCTCAAAGGTCAGCTGCTCCGGAGCGGAGCTGAGACAGCGCAGCAGCTCGATCTCCGCCAGGTCGCCGGACAATCCGCGTGTGCGCGCAACAATCAGCGACAGAGGGACATCCAGCTTGTGCACAAAGGAGAAATCCGCCATCCAGCTGCCGAGATACTGGTCCAGCCGTTTATATTGAGTCCGGTAAGCCTCCCAGATCAGCCCCAGCTGCCGGTAACCCTCCTCCGGCTCTCTCCAGCCGATGCCGTTAATGAGTTCATATACATGCAGAAAGATATAAGACAAATCCGTCTTCGGGAATCTCCCCTGTCTAACCTCATTACGCCAGTAAAAGTACCAGCGGCTCTGTTCAGCAGTCATATGGCTGTAGCTCGGCCAGTAGCTTTTGAACGGAACAAGCTTCGCTTCATCTGCAGTCATATCCTCGAGCTCAGCCGCCTGCTGCACGAATTCGCTTTCCGACTCCTTTTTGGCGGTGGATGCCGATGGCGCTATACGCGGCAGCGGAGGAGCCGACTTCATCCGGGGTTCCTTTGGCGGAATATTCCACTCTTTAGGCTGATCCGCCTTCTGCACAGACCGTTCCGCGGAAGCGGACGGGCTGCCCTGCTCCAGATCCCACAGCTGCAGCTGCTGCGGAGCAGCTTCGCCAGCCTGTCCGTTTTTGTCCGTCTTTTTATTAACCGTGCTGCTACTCAGGCTGTGTACGGACCCCCGCGGGGGAACCGCCATATTCTGCTCGCTGCTCTCCCAGACCAGCTCCGAGAAATGCAGGCCCTGCTTATCTTTGGGCATCCGTAATCTCTCCACTCGTATACCATAGTCATTTCAACATTATATCATATACGACGTCTGCCTGATGCAGCGTATACCTCCACCCGAATGGTTTAAGACCACAGGTCTATCCGTTCTTATTATTTTTCACAAACAAGTAGAAACGGCTATGCCGTCCTTCAGAGAAGGCGGTAAACATATACATTATATTTGAAAAAAAGACCCTGAGCCCCTCAGGATCTTATGTTAGCTATTCGCTCCAGCAGGCACGATCATAAAGAAGAATTCCTTCCTCAAGCATTCAGATACTCCGAAGGGCTCCGGCCCGTAATCATCTTGAAGACCTGGCTGAAATAAGCGGGATTGTTGAAGCCGACCATTTCGCTGATCTCATACACCATGTGCTGGCCGGACTGCAGATATTCAATAGCCCGATTCACCCGGTAATGGTTCAGATAGCTGACAAAATTCTCTCCGCTGACCCGTTTGAACAGCTGGCTTAAATATTTCGGATGCACATGCAGCTCCTGGGCAATGCCCATGAAGCTGATTTCCTGATGGTAGCGGGCCTCCACATATTTTTTCACACTCTCAACGAGCCTGTTCTTCTTCACTCCCATTTCCGAGAATGCAGCCTTCAGATAAGCCGGAAAAATCTGTCCCATCCACTCCGTCAGGCTTTTCCACGAGTTATACCCTGACACCGCCTGCAGAAATTGCGGCATGGTCATGGGCGGCGTACGCATAGGACAGCAGGCATTCCAGAAATACATCAGTGCAGTGAACAGCCCGACACAGACAGTCTGGATATCCTGAATGGCATTCTGATCATCCATCTGGAGTCTTGCATGAATGACTTCCCAGATCTCCCAGATTCCCGCAGAATCCCGGCCTTGCAGCGCTTCGTTCCACTGCTGCAGCAGACGGGAGTAATCCTCTAACGTCCAGCGGCTTTTGCCGCCTTTCTCCTCAAAGGTATAGACCAGCCCCGTTCCCTGATATTCAGCGGATAACAGTGCCTCCCGGCTTTCGAGATAGCAGTCAATCAGCTCATGCATAGCCTGCTTAACGGAACCGATACCTGCGTAAGCCTGAAGCTGGATATAATTCATAATCTTATCTGTAGTTTCCTGAACCGCTTCAGTCAGCAGCACTGACAACGCCTCTGCTTCACGGTCCAGCAGCAGAATAACCAGCAGATCCTCCGAATAGTCAAGCACGTGTCCCTGGATGGAGGGGAACTCTGCCAGCTTCATTTTGAGAGTCTCCCTGCAGATATTGCTGGCCCCGAACCTCAGCAGCTGCCACTCCCGTTCCTTCAGCTTCCGGGCATGTGACGGTCGGTTAAGCTGGATGCTGGCCGCGGCCAGCTGCTGCGGACGGGCAACCTGCAGATACCCGAGCTTTTCCTCCGATAATTCTTCCGCACTATAGCGTGTGGTCAGCAGATCCATCAGAAGGCGCTCCCGCAAAAAGGGAAGCGTACGGCCAATCTCCTGCTTATAGCGCTCCTCGAGCCGCTGCTTCTGCTCCTGCGCATCCAGCTCCAGCAGCACTTCCCGCAGCACAGCTTCAATCTCCTCAACTCTGGCCGGCTTGAGCAGAAAATGGCTCACCCCCCACCGCATGGCCTGACGGGCATTCTCAAACTCCTCGTAACCGCTTAGTATAATAATCGGCAGCTCCGGCTTCTGCTCCCTGAGCATTTCGGTCAGCTCAAGACCGCTCATTCCCGGCATATACACATCTGTCATCACCAGATCGGGCGACAGCCCGCGGAACAGCTCCAGCGCTTCATTGCCGTTCATTGCCGATCCCGCTATTGTAAGCTCCAGACGCTCCCAGTCTACGTGTCTCGTAAGGGCTTTCAGAATGTGAGGATCGTCATCCACAAGTAATATGGTACGTCTCATAACTGATCACGCAGCAGCCGCTCCAGCTGTTCCTCCGTCTCAATAACAGGCAGTGTAATCATAGCCGCAACCCCTTTCTCCGGCAGGTTGGCCAGATACAGTCCGTATGGTTCCCCGCAGTACAGCTGAATCCGGTTCATCACATTGCGTGTGCCAATTCCTTTGACATTGTCCATCGACCAGTCCTCCGGCAGCCCGCAGCCGTTGTCCAGGACGCAGATCTGCAGGAACGGCTGACTCCCCTGCGGTTTGATCTCCCTAATCTCCACCCGGATCACCAGCGGTCCCGGATCATGAGCCTTGCTCCCGTGTATGATGGCATTCTCAATCAGCGGCTGAAGAATGACCTTGGGAATATAATTGCTTCTTACAGCCGGGTCTGCGATCGCTTCCGTATACTCGATTGAGAACGGCAAACGCTCCTGCTGAATGCTGATGTAACAACGGGCATGCTCCAGCTCGTCCCGGAGACGAATCAGCATTTTGCCGCCGCTGAGGCCGATCCGCAGCATTTTCCCGAGCTGGGTGATCATGAAGCTGATATCCTGTGCATTATAATCCATGGCCTTCCAATGTATCATGTCGAGCGTATTGTAGAGAAAATGCGGCTTGATCTGGGCCTCCAGCAGTCCCACCTGAGCTTCCCGTTTGGCTGCGCTGGCTTCCCGTTCACTTTGCATCAGCTCATGCAGCCGGTTAACCATGTGATTGAACCCGTACGACATCTGTGTGTACTCTTCCGTTAGTGACTCGCTCATGCTGGCCCTGAAGTCCCCGCGCTCCAGCTTACGCATCTCCTGAATCAGCCGGCGTACCGGCCGGATCATGTTATGAATGAAGAAATACGCCAGCAGCGCCGACAACAGCAGACTGAGCAGGCCAATCAGCAGAATCTGCCTATCCGCCTTGCGTACCTCCTGCAGCAGTTCTTTCGTTGGAATCACCTGCACCAGACGCCAGGAGATTGTGCTTGGCCGGGAGAACATTACGAGATAGGTCTGGCCTTCTGTCTTCAGCAGCTCATATCCGTCCTTGGCTTCATAGGTATGCTGATTGAGCCACTCCGGCTCAAGTACGGCTTTCTGGGAAGGAGCGTTCCCGCCGTTAACCAGCAGCAGCATATTGCCGCTTGTATCAACCAGATGGATCTGTCCGTCCAGCACAATCGGAATATCCCTGAACTGGTTAAGGATATCGTCAGCCGACAGGCGGATATACAGATAACCGATCGTCTTGCCCTCGCTGCCGAACAGATGCTGAATATGGCCGATCAGGTACGGCTTGCTTTCATTGCCTCCATTGCTGTCTCCAAGGGGAACCCAGAGGGCATCCGCCTGCTTCAGCTTGTCGTACCAGACTTCCTTCTCTATGGTATTCACCGGAAAGACGAGGTCGGTGGAGCTCTGCTGCACATCGTTGAACAGATCGGTGTATATTTCGATTGAGCTGACTCCCTCATTCAGCACCAGCGTATGCTGCAGGATTTCAGTAATCTCCCGTTTTTTGGAGATCATCTGGTATTTGGAGACCGGCTCTGTTTCAAGATACTCCATTATCGTCTTGTTGGCAGCTATGGAGTAAGCTGTCCCGGACACATTGGCCATGAAGTCGAAGCCCCGCTTCGTGCTCTCATTTAGAAGGGCCAGCCGTGATTTACTGATCTCATTAAAGGTAACGGTAGAAAAAGTCCGGTATGCCAGCAGGACGATGATCCCCATAAAGACTAGATTGAAAAAAATGATACTGGCTGCCATCAAAGTTGACAGCTTGCTCCGCCTGATCCGCAGCATCCATCTGCCGAATACCCGTTGTTTCATCTGCCCCATCCTTTGTGCCAAACAGGCAGAAACAGTTAAACCGCTTTCAAGACGCGGTGAACCGTTTCTGCCTGCTCGCGGAATACTCTACTCAAGATTCTAACCCTTCAGACCGGAAGTGGCAATTCCTTCGACAAAGTACTTTTGTAAGGTGATGAAAAGGATAAAGCAAGGCACCAGCGATAATACCGACATGGCAAACATCGGGCCCCAATCGGACTGGGAGCTGGAATCCAGAAACAGGCGAAGCCCCAGCGGTACTGTATATTTAGTGACGTCACTGAGGAATATCAGCTGGCTGAAGAAATCATCCCAGGTCCACATAAAGGTGAAGATCATTGTCGTTATCAGTGCTGGCAAGGCAAGCGGAACAATTATCCGCCAAAAGATCATAACCGGACCGCAGCCGTCGATGGTTGCCGCCTCATCCAGCTCTTTTGGCAAGCCGCGTATAAACTGGACTGTGAGGAAAATAAAGAAGCCATCCGTTGCCACCCACTTCGGAGCAATCAGGGGAGCGAATGTGTTCACCCAGCCCAGATTATTAAAAAGAATGTAGCGTGGAATCAGTGTTACATGCAGCGGGAGCATGATTGTCATGAGCATGAGTGCAAAGCACACCGCTTTGAAACGGAAATTCAGCCGGGCAAAGGCATAAGCTGCCATAGAACATGTGATTACATTACCAAGCACTGCACCGATGGAGACCAGGCTTGAATTGACCAGAAACCGGGCAAAGGAGCTGCCCTGAAAGCCGGACCAGCCGTTAGCATAATTCTGAAAGTTCCACTCTTTCGGCCAGAACCAGATTTCGGTGAAAATCATATTAGCCGGCTTAAACGAGCTGCCAAGCATCCAGAGTACCGGATATAACATGATAAAGGCGATCAGACAGATAAAAATATGTTTGATGATGACTGATTTTTTAAAAGCAGCTGTTGCATCCATGTCTTATTTCCCCCCATCCTCATAGTGGACCCAGTATTTGCTGCTGCCGAACACAAGCAAGGTAAATATACCGATCAGCAGCACCAGTACCCAGGCCATCGCCGAGGCATAACCCATCTGAAAGAAGGAGAAGCCTTTCTTATACAGGTATAGCGAATACATGAGCGTTGAGTTTACCGGCCCGCCGCTGCCGTTACTGATAATGAAAGCCTGCGTGAAGGACTGAAAGGCCGTAATCGTCTGCATAATGACATTAAAGAAAATGACAGGAGAGAGAACCGGCAGTGTTATGTGAAGGAATTGTCCGATTTTACCCGCACCATCCACCGAAGATGCATCATAATACTCCGGGGGAACCTGCTTCAGTCCCGACAGGAAAATAATCATCGACGAACCGAACTGCCAGACAGATAAGAGAACAATAGAATACAGTGAATATTTCGGATTGGAGACCCAGTCCGGTGCATGGATGCCGATCATCGCCAGCAGCTGGTTGAGCAGGCCGTCCCCACCGAGCATCTTACGCCAAAGCATGGCGATGGCTACACTGCCGCCCAGCAAAGTAGGGATGTAATACACTGTACGGTAAATACCCAGCCCGCGGATGCCTTTATTAAGGAGCAGGGCTACTGCCAGTGCAAATATCAGTTTAAGCGGTACCGATACGAATACGAAAATAAACGTTACCTTAAGGGATTGCGTAAATAGCGGATCAGACGTGAACATCGTGACGAAGTTATCCGCACCGATCCATCTGGAGCTTTCGAGGATACTGTAGTCGGTAAAAGAATAATAAAGTGAAGCAGCCATCGGCCCCAGCGTTAGACAGACCAGTCCAATCAGCCAAGGTGCCAGGAACAATAGAGCGATGCCGTTCTGATTATACTTAGCGCCTGATCTCCGGCGTATCGTTCTGGTTTGCCGTTTAACTGGTAATAGCTCTGTACCCAATGTGGTTTCCCTCGCTCCCTTGCGGGAGAGACGGCACCGTAGCCTCAACGGGCCTAGCGCCGCCTCCCTCACCTATTGTGTTTTTGATAATATCTGATTTGCACCTGAGATAAATTGCTCGGTTACCTGCTCTATACTGCCTTGACCGAAGGCAATCTGTTCACTGGCGCTTTTGAAATTTTTGTCGATTTCCGAGAACCCCTGCGGGTAAGGTGGATCAATGTTGCTGGAGTGCTGGGATACGAGATCGATAAAGTCAAAGACCAGCTGTTCTGATTCTGTCAGATTAGACTTCAGCTGCTCGCGGATGCCGGAATTGACAGGTACGCCGCGCTCAGAGCCCAGAATGGCAGTTGCATCAGGATCATTAACCATGAAGTCAATCAGCATGGCCACTTCTTTCGGATGTTTGGTTTTGGCATTACCGGAGATGAATTGGCCCGGCTTCAGATATTCGCCGATTTGCTTTTCGTTCTCGCTGTGCGGAATAACCTGCATCTTCAGCTTATCTGACTGGTTCTTTTGCACGTTGATATAGGTAAGCAGCTGGTTGGACCAGGCAAAGTCAAACGCGGATTGCCCTACAGAAAGCGGACGTGTCTCCAGTGCGTTGGTCATTGCTGCAGTTATCTCGGGCGTTGTAGCACCGCCGGATTCACGCAGATCCTTCCAGTAGTTGAACCAGTTCATGGTTACTTCCTGCGATGGCCCCAGTGCTTTGTCAGCGAACAGCCCCGTTCCATTTTGACGGACAAAGAATTCAAACATATTGGTTGTACCCGAAATATCAGGTGTGCCGTAATAGCCCTCGCCTTTCTTCTCGGCAATCTGGTTGGACAGGTCTGCAAAATCGGTCCAGGTCCATGATTCTTCCGGTTCCGCAATACCCAGCTCCTGCAGCACGGAAGCGTTGTAGATTACACCGGCAGCGTTGAGTCCAAGGGTAATGGCATACAGCTTGCCGTCGATACTGCCGGCTTCGAGCATGCTGCTTTCATGCTGTTCTGTCCGCAGGGTACCGTCTTCTGTGTATGGCCCCAGATCAAGCAGTGTGCCGCGCTTGGCGTAGTCAGACAGGAAAGCGTAGTCCATTTGGATAATATCCGGTGCATTTGAGCCTGCCACCTGGGTGGACAGCTTGTCGAAATAGCCGTCCCAGCCGGAATACTCCGGCTTAATTTTGATATTCGGATGTTTCTCCTCAAACAGTGCAATCATTTTGGTTGTCAGATCATGCCGGGTTTGTGAGCCCCACCAGGTCATGCGCAGCTCAATCGTCTTCGCTGTAGCATCACTTCCCGCCGTTGCTGCGGTACCTTCAGTTGATTGTCCGCCCGAATTCCCTCCGCCGGACGAGCATGCGGCTGTAGCAATCAGCAATACCGAACTTAAAGCCAGAAATATCCCCTTTTTTCCGTTGATCTTCATCTGCTGCCTCCTTCAATTTTCTCTGTCCTGCCCGCAGCATAAGGCTTACCGGTAAGCTTATGCTGCGTTCCATTTCGAAAGTAAGCGATTACAAAAGTAATTATACTTGTCCTTCCACTTAGGGTACATCTATAAAAGTAAGGCCTTTCATTAAATAAGTAAGCAACCTGTGCTGGTTCCTTGCATACAAAAAACCGCCGGAATCCTCCGGCGGCCTGTACTGCTATATAGCTTGTACTTCATCTGCTTAACTCAGTTCTGTTCCCTTCGTTTCTTTACCAAGCACCAGAACTGCAAGAGCCCCGATAACTATGGTTACGAAGAACAGCATAAAAATCGCACTGATGCTGACATCCTTCCCTACCATTACCCCTACCAGCAGCGGGGCAATAATGCCGCCGATCCGCCCGAAGGAGGTGGCCAGCCCAACGCCGGTCGAACGGGCTGCTGTCGGATACAGCTCAGGACTGTAGGCGTACATGCCACCCCAGGCGCCCAGATTGAAGAAGGACAGGCAGATCCCTGCAGCCATCAGCATACCTTCCGTTGTGGCGTTGCCGAACCAGGCGGCACTGACAGCGGTCAGTAGGAGATAGATAACGAGTACAAATTTGCGGCCGAACTTCTCAATAAAGTATGCGGCGGTGAAATAGCCGGGCAGCTGGGCCAGCGTCATAATCAGCACGTACTCAAAGCTCTTGACCAGGCTGAAGCCCTTCAGCACCATAACTGTAGGAAGCCAGAGAAACATTCCATAGTAGGAGAATACAACCGTAAACCAGAGAATCCACAGCATGATTGTCGAACGGCGGTATTCGGGTGACCAGACCGCTGCGATCCGCTTTCTGAGCGGGACAGGAGCCTGCTTCTTCATCTCTTTGAACCGCGGGGAATCATCAATGGCCTTGCGCAAATACAATGCATACAGCGCCGGAACCGCGCCTATGGCAAAAGCGACCCGCCAGCCGTAGTCCGGGATGATGAAGAAAGCGATTAAAGCTGAAGCAATCCAGCCGACTGCCCAAAAGCTCTCCAGCAGAACGACAGCCCGTCCCCTCTCAGCGGCAGGCATGCTCTCAGACACCAGCGTCGAGGCTACCGGCAATTCACCGCCCAGCCCGAAGCCAGCAATGAACCTCAGCACGCACAGAATGGCGAACCCTGTTGCGAATGCAGACAAGCCGCTTGCTGCCGAGAAGATTACAAGCGTCCACAGCAGAACTGATTTGCGTCCGAAACGGTCAGCCAGCAATCCGGCCGCCGCCGCACCCACCGCCATTCCGACGGAATTTATACTGGTTAACAGCCCGATCTGCTCCGGACCCAGCTGCCATTCCTTGGCCAGCGCCGCTACGACAAAGGATATCATGCCGACATCCATCGCATCGAACATCCAGCTTAAGCCTGCGCTCAGCAGCAGCTTGCGCTGCTTACGATTGCGCAATAGCGTCATTTGACCCATCTTTCCAAGCACCTCTTCCTGACTCCGGCTATGCGGTGCACCCGGAACCATTATATACTCCTACACATTCTAAATTTGCACGGGTCAAAAATCAAGGAATAAAGCGGCATTGCAGTATTGTCTTGCCAGCGACTGAAAATAACAGGTCTGTACAGAAATTGCCGCTATCATCAGCATGTTGCGCACTGCATCCTTCTCTGAAGGGTTAAGGTGCGTAAGCTTGTCCATCATTTTCTCCATCGCACCCTTAAGCGTACTGTCGGTCTTCCAGGAATATTGCTTGCTGGCGCTGCGCTCGGCAATCCCCTGCGCCTGCAGCACAGGACTCCGCTTCATATCCTCGATAAGCTCTGCATAACCGAAATACAGCTCGGCCGGCTCAACCAGATCATCATCATCACGTTCAGGCGCCAGAAACAGGATACGGAACAGCTGGCGTATGCTTTCAAAGTCCAGGGCTGATTTGAGATCATCTATTATAAATAGAAGAGCAGCCTGATTAACAGAGTATTTCCTGCCCAGCCGGGGTGAGCCGAGGTATTCCTTGAAATCGCGCTTGACCCAGTTCTGCATAGCGGTGGCTGACAGGGTGGAATATTCAATCCGCTGGCCCAGGGCCGCAATATCAGCGAGTGACAAACCGTTAATTTTTGTACCTTTAATCATTTTCTGCATAATCGGCGGGATATCAGTGGACAAAAAGGCAGTGAGTGACATCCCCCTACGCACTTCCTCCTGATGAAACTTCGCCCATGCATCCTGCAGGATGCTCAGTGTATTGCGATCACTTTTTTCCGTCAGGGACAGCAGGAGTGCAGACATTTCCTTACGGCTTAATGAGAAAGCTTGCATTGATGGCATCCCTCCGCCATTTGATTTTTTAACTGAAAGTTCGTACAATGAGTTCATATGAACTCATAATATGAGTATAACCTATTTTATTGACGAGAGGGATGGTAAAGATTTTATGGGTATAGGACTTAGTTTGACGTTGGTGGCTATTTTGATTGTTTTAACCGCTTTTTTTGTAGCAACGGAATTTGCAGTGGTACGGCTTAGAGGCAGCCAGGTAAGCCAGATGGTGCTCGACGGCAAGAAGAATGCTTTGGCTGTGCAGCGTGTAGCGGCTAACCTCGACGGTTATCTCTCCGCCTGTCAGCTCGGGATTACCATTACAGCACTCGGGATCGGGGCACTTGCCGAACCGGCCTTTGAGCAGCTGATCCTGCCGCTCTTTGATCTGGCAGACGTCAGTCACAGTGTAAGTGAGCCCATCGCATTCGCACTGGCCTTTATCATCGCCACATTCCTGCACGTTGTCGTTGGTGAGCTTGCTCCTAAGACGGCGGCAATCAACATTCCGGAAAAAATCGGTCAATTTACCTCACCGCTGATCATTTGGTTCTACAGAATTCTTTACCCCTTAATCTGGCTGATGAACGGCTCGGCCAATATGCTGGTCCGCTTGTTCGGGATGAAACCGGCCAGTGAGCACGGAGATGCGCACTCTGAAGAAGAGATTCGCCTGATCCTCTCCGAGAGCTATGAGAACGGGAAGATTAACAAGGCTGAGTACGGTTACGTGAACCGGATCTTTAATTTTGACGAGATGCTGGCAAAGGAAATTATGGTGCCGCGTACCGACATGATCTGCCTGTTTACCGAGAATAGCCTTCAGGAGAATTTTGAGATTATCCGCAGAGAGCAATACACCCGCTTCCCGGTGGCGGACGGCAGTAAAGATAATATTATCGGGATGATTAACACGAAGCAGCTGTATCTGCAATATGACAATAATAATGCTGATTTTGATTTCAAAAAACTGATCCAGCCGCTTCTGACTGTATCTGAGGTAACCCCGGTTAAGACTCTTCTGACCCGTATGCAGGTGGAACGTGTACATATAGCCCTTCTGCTGGATGAATACGGCGGTACTTCCGGCCTTATCACGATTGAAGATATTCTGGAAGAGATAGTCGGCGAGATCCGTGACGAGTTCGACGGAGACGAGAGCAAAAATGTCGAGCAGCTGGATGATTCCCGTTACCTGTTCGACGGCAAGGTATCTCTAATGGAGCTTAAGCAGCGGGCCGGCATTGATCTTCATGATGATGAAGTAACCACCATCGGCGGCTGGCTGTACAGTCACATGGCGGAACCTGCCATCGGCAAAAGTATGGAACATGAGCATATTACATTGACTGTACGTGAGATGAACAAGAACCGGATACGCAAAGTCGAAGTGTTTATCGGCGAGAAGGATGCAGATGGACAGCCAGCGGAATAATACTCATATACAATAGCAAGAGGCGCTCCTGTGACGGGAGCGCCTTAATTTATTTCTAACAGCTATGCCAGGATTTTACCCATGTAATACTCGTCTACCCATTCACCGTCTATGTATAAGGACTTCTTCTTCAGTCCTTCAATCTCAAAGCCGCATTTCTTATAAAGTGCGATTCCCCGTTCATTATGTACCATAACCGTCAGCTCGAGCCGCACAAGCCCTTTAGCACGCGCCCGGTTCTCCATCTCCCTGAACAGCCCGCTGCCGATTCCAAGGCCCTGAAAAGCTTTCCTGATACCGATAACAATGTAGGCGCTGTGTCTGATCCGCTTTAATCCTTCGCCTTGGAGTGAAATATAGCCGGCCAGCTCACCAGCCACTTCAGCACAGATTAGAACGGAATTAGCTGACTTCCCGGCTGCCTCTATCATTTCCTTGACTTGCTGCACATTTGTCTGCCGTTCATCCGGCTCCAGCAGCATAAATGCTGTCTCCTCATCCAAGGAGTGCTGCAGGCTGAGCAGGCTGCCGGCATCCTCCGGAACAAGCTCTCTGTATAATATGTTCATGAGTAATCCTCCTTTTCATCCAAAATATCCTATTCCAAACTTATTGATTCGATCTCAATCCGCCAGTTTCCTTCCCCTTAGTGACCAGCAGCAACTTATGCTATAATCTTGAAGGATAATTACAAGACTTCGGGGGATTGATGGTTTGGCTAATATATCACTTGGGCATTTAAAACTGACACCGCCCAAAATACTGTCACTTGGCTTCATAGCGCTGATTGCAATCGGCACACTGCTGCTCTGCTTACCGGCCGCTTCAACCAGTGGACAGATTTCTTTTATCGATGCCTTATTCATGGCTACCTCCGCAACCTGTGTAACCGGTCTTGCGGTAATTGATACAGGGACTCAGCTGACTGTGTTCGGCCAGATCGTCCTGCTGGTGCTTTTCCAGTTCGGCGGACTTGGCTTTGTTACCATGGCCACCTTGATTACGCTCGTCCTGAACAAAAAAATCTCACTTAAGGAACGCCTTCTGCTGCAGGAATCGATGAATCAGAGCTCGATGCAGGGTATTGTAAAGCTGATCCGCCGGGTACTTATCTACTCTCTGGTAATTCAGCTCATTGGAGCCTTCCTCTTTACTGTCAGATTCCTCATGGATATGCCTGCCGGGAAGGCCGTTTATTATGGACTCTTCCATAGTGTCTCGATCTTCAACAATGCAGGCTTTGACCTGTTCGGCGATCTTCACGGGCCGTTCAGCGGGCTTACGCGTTATGCGGAGGACCCGATTGTCAATATCACCTCCATGCTGCTGATTTTTCTTGGCGGAATCGGCTTCATTGTCTTATCGGACATTGTCGACTTTCCGAAGCGCAAGCGGCTGACCTTGCATTCCAAAGTCGTGCTCGCTGCCTCGGCAGCGCTGATTCTAATCGGTGCGGTAATCTTTTTCTGGCTGGAGCTGAATCAGACGCTTAAGCCGCTGCATGCCGGCGGCAAAATCATGGCGTCCTTCCTGCAGGCCATAACACCGCGCTCCGGCGGGGTGACCACCATTGATATTCCGCTGCTGCGCGAATCCACCCAGTTTATGATGATCCTGCTCATGTTCATCGGTGCAGCTCCGGGTTCAACCGGGGGCGGGATCAAAATCACCACCTTTGCCATCCTGGTCGTCACCGCCTACAGCAAAATCAGAGGCAAAGAGGACATCGTCATGTTCCGGCACCGGATTTCCAAGGACAATGTCTATCGGGCCATTACGATGACGCTTCTCTCCCTGATGCTTATCGTTATAGCTACCATGCTGCTGTCTGTCACGGAAAGTGCTGACTTCCTGACCGTCCTGTTCGAGGCCGTATCCGCCTTCGGTACCTCCGGTATTACGATGGGCTTGACACCTGAGCTGACCACCCCGGGTAAAATTCTGGTCATCATCCTGATGTTTGTCGGCCGTACCGGCCCGCTAACGCTGGCGTATGCAATTAAGCCCAAGAAGAACAAAGAGCTCTTCCGTTACCCGGAGGGGAATATTACGATCGGATAACAAAATGCGACCCTTAGCAGGCAGCTAATGCCCTAAGCGGTCGCATTTTTGGATTATTCTACAGGTTCCTCCTGGGTGTCCAGAGCGGCATCCAGCAGCTGGTTAAAGAAATCATCATCATTCTCCAGCAGCCCGTCCACCTCAAGGAACTGCTCCTCACTGCCCGGTTCACCGGCAAAGCTGAGGCTGTAATCCCATTCACTACCTCTTTTACTGAAGAAAGTAATCTCATATGGAGAAGTATGCTGCTCTACGGTGAACACGGTTCTCCCGATAAAGCTTCTGTCCTCCTCGCGTTTCAGCTCTGCCTTAACAATTTCCACGTTCATGCCTGTTTCCTGCCTTTCCTCTGATCAATCTCACATCCATAGTATAGCATTTATATACATCAAAATCCTTCCCTTTACGACGCAATTGACTTTTTTCATCCGGCGGTTAATAATTTAGTACAATGCTTTACAGAAGTAAAAATAGAATAAATATGGAGGAAAACCAATGACTGATTTTGCAGCAAAGCTCAGCAAGTATGCAGACCTCGCCGTAGAAATCGGAGTTAACGTCCAGCCGGGCCAGACTCTGGTCGTTAATGCACCGGTTGCCGGAGCCGAATTTGTCCGTCTGATTACAGCCAAAGCCTACCGCCTCGGAGCAAGCCTGGTCAAAGTAAACTGGAGTGATGAGTTTGTTACCCGCCAGCAGTTCGAGCACGCCGCCCCTGAGGTGTTCACCAAGCCGCCTACCTGGTTTGCCGGTGAAGTAACGGAATTTGCCGAGAACGGCGCAGCCTTCCTGAATGTAATCGCAGAGAACCCGGATGCCCTGAAGGGTATTGATCCCGAGCGGATAGCAGGCTTCCAGAAGACACGGGGAGCTGCACTTAAAAAATACCGGGAGCTGCAGATGTCTGATAAAGTCAGCTGGAGCATCGTTGCGATCCCGTCGCAGGCTTGGGCGGATAAGGTATTCCCTGATGTTCCGGCTGAGGAGCGCGTAGATAAGCTGTGGGAAGCAATCTTCCATACCGTACGCCTGGACCGCGAAGATCCTGTTGCCGCCTGGCAGGAGCACCTTGATAACCTGGAGCAGAAGGCAGATGTTCTTAACGCCAAGAAATACAAAAGCTTGCATTACATAGCACCGGGGACTGACCTTACAATTGAGCTGCCAAAAGGCCATTTGTGGGCACAGGGTGACAGCATTAACGCCAAAGGCCATTCTTTTGTCGCCAATATGCCGACTGAGGAGGTCTTTACAGCACCGCTGAAAACCGGAGTCAACGGAACGGTCAGAGCCACCAAGCCGCTCAGCTACGGCGGCAATATTATCGAAGGCTTCTCCATTACCTTTGAGAACGGCCGTATTATCAGCGTCAGCGCAGAGACAGGCCAGGATTCACTGGAGTATCTGATCGGACTCGACGAAGGCGCCAAGTATCTGGGCGAGGTTGCGCTTGTGCCGCATAAGTCTCCTATCTCTGAATCGAATATCCTTTATTTCAACACCTTGTTTGACGAAAATGCCTCCAATCACCTTGCGATTGGCACAGCCTACGCTTTCTGTCTGGAAGGCGGCAAAGAAATGACTGAGGATGAGCTGGTTGCAAACGGCCTTAACACCAGTGTTACCCATGTTGACTTCATGATCGGCTCAGCCGAGATGGACATCTATGGAATCCATGAAGACGGCTCACAGGAACCTGTCTTCCTGCAGGGAAACTGGGCATTCTAAAATATACAGACACATTTGAGGGGAGCTGGACCAATGCTGGATTTCAAGCAAAAACTGGAGAACTATGCACTGCTCGCGGTAAAAGTCGGAGTCAATATCCAACAGGGACAAATCTTGGTTATCAATGCAGATATCGAGTCTGCGGAATTGGTCCGCCTGATTGTGCGGCAGGCCTATGAAGCAGGAGCTAAGCAGGTCAAGGTGAATTACAGTGATGAGCTGGTAACACGGACACGTTATGAGCTTGCTCCGGCCGAAAGCTTTTTGGAGCCGCCTAAGTGGCATGCGGATGAATTGGAGGATTTGGGTAAAAAGGGTGCTGCTTTCTTAAACGTGGTCTCCACTAACCCGGATCTGCTGAACGGTATCGAAGCCAGCCGGATTGCTGACAATCAGCGTACAGCCGGCACTGCAATGGCTCCTTATCGTGAAATGCTGATGTCCAACCAGATCAGCTGGAGCATCGTGGCCTACCCGTCCCCTACGTGGGCAGCAAAAGTATTTCCGGATGCCCCGGCTGAGGAGCAGGTAGGACTTCTCTGGGATGCAATTTTCAAGGCGGTCCGTGCTGATCATGAAAACCCGGTTGAAGCCTGGACCAAGCATCTTGACGGCTTGAAGCAGCGCTGTGATATCCTGAATGAGCGTAAATACCGCAAGCTGCATTATACAGCTCCGGGTACAGATCTGACCCTCGAGCTTCCGGAAGGACACATCTGGTGTCAAGCCGGTGCGGTTAACGGGCGCGGTGTACCTTTTCTCGCCAACATTCCGACGGAAGAGGTCTTCACCGCTCCGCTCAAGACAGGCGCGAACGGAACCGTCAGCAGCACCAAGCCGCTCAGCTACAGCGGTAATATTATCGACCGCTTTACTCTGACCCTGGAGAATGGTAAAGTGACAGATTTCACTGCAGAAGTGGGCTATGATGCTCTGGCTTCACTGCTAGCTATGGACGAAGGCGCGGCATACTTTGGTGAAGTCGCGCTTGTTCCTTACCATTCACCGATCTCCGAGAGCGGTATTCTTTACTTCACAACCCTGTATGATGAAAATGCTTCCTGTCACCTGGCACTAGGCGCAGCATACGCCTTCACCCTGCAGGACGGCATTAATATGACCAAGGAACAGCTTGCCGGGCATGGGATGAATCATAGTCTCACGCATGTGGACTTTATGATGGGCTCAGCAGAGATGAATATTGACGGGATCACTGATGACGGTAAGACAGAACCTATTTTCCGCTCAGGAAACTGGGCATAAGGCCAGAATCACCTGGTTGCCTGCGAGATAATAGCAAGCCCCCTGCTGTGCTCAATGAGTTCAGCAGGGGGCTATTTGCTTAAATTTTAACTTTCGTTTTATTTTCGTTCACAATATCGTTGAATTTTATTCACAAATATGCCACAATACAATTAAGGATTGTATTTCCATATATGATCCATGAATATTGGGAGGGAGCACTATGAAAGAATCGATGTCCCCGGAACAGGAGCAGCCCGAAACCGGGCGACCTAAGCTTCAGCCCCCGACGGATGCAAGCATCGTAGCCTCCAACGCAATCAAATACACAGCCTACATCATGCTTCTATTCGGTTTCCTTTATTTTCTGATTGCCTACCTGGCACCCATGCTGTAAGGCTGATTTATTATATACACCTTCAAGTAAGCGCTTACCGGGATGTTCTGCAGGCCGTTTCCGGCCCGTGGGACATCCCCCGTTTTTTTATAGAGACAATACTTTATTGATCCAGGCCTGAGCCTCATTCGTCCACCGGGCTTCCATAGCCGCTTGCAGCCATTCTGCGGCTTCTTCACGCGATCCCCCGAAGCTAGGCAGGTTATTCTCCTTCATCCAGCGGGCGGCCGTCTCAAAGGACGTACTGTTCCAGCCGTTCACCTCACCCTCTGTATTCAACCGGGCTTTGACCCCTGAAATAACAATGTCTGCTGTGCCCTGCAGCTCGTTCAGCGCGTTATCAAAAGCCGTCTTCTTCTCTTTGGCCTTCATCTCCGCCAGCGAACGCAGCTCCCGCGTCTCAATCCCTTCATTATCGCGGATGATCTGCAGCAGCTGTACAGCCTCTCTGCTGGCCAGCCCGTTGTTGTACCGCTCTTCCAGCTCCATTGAGCTCCCTACCGCCTTTACAAAGGCCGGAAACCACTCCCGCGAGACTAGTACTGCCTTCTTGCGGATGAACTTGCCGTAGCCCGCCAGCCCTTCCCCGGGGAATCTGGCCCGCCAGGCCCAAGGATCAAGCTCTGAGCCGGTATGCCAGTTCTCGGCCTTGGTCAGCCTGTTCAGCGACGGATGTCCGGGGATCAGCTGGGCCAGCGGCAGTATTCCCAGTCTGTTCACCACTTCAGTCATTTCTTCATAGGTGGTTACAATACCTTGCTCGTCCATTCTGAACATCTCTCCCTTAGGATTAATTATCAATCGTCTATTCATTTGCTGCTTAATCACCGGTCCTCATACAGCCGATTCCGGCAATATAAGCATCGATTAACCGGATCAGGCTCTCCTCCAGGTCCAGCGGCATCCCGAAGCCGCCCTTGTTCCTGAGAGCAGCGAAGCCGTGCAGAATGCTTCTTAACCCCCGGACTGCATGCAGCTCGCCTGACTTGCCCAGCTCATAGCCGGACAATACACTGATGATTAGCTGCAGGGGCTTTGCGCCTGCTTCCTCAAGGCCGGCATTCCCCTCTTCCGGAGCCTGCAGCGTCGTTTCGTAGAGGCCGGGGCGCTGCTGTGCGAACTTTACATAGGCTCTGCTGATGGCGTGGACAGCTTCTCCTCCGCTGACCCCTTTTATTGCGGCTGACATGTCAGCATACAGCAGCTGCAGTCCGTGTGTTGCCAGCAAAATGCGCAGCTCCTTAAGCCCGTTAACATGATTATACAAGGAAGGAGATCGGACGCCCAGCTTGGCCGCAAGCAAAGCCAGAGTCACCCCTTCCATACCATGCTCATCAGCGAGCTCCGCTGCGGCAAGTACCAGTGTTTGTGTATCCAATCCGGCTCTGGGCGACATTTAGCTTCCTGCCTTTCTTAGCGTCTGTTCTGATCTACGGATAGCTTGTTTCATTGCCTCCATAGGTTCTTTAAGCAAATTGCCATGGCCTACGGCCAGTACCGCCGGTGACAGCTCAATAAGCTTAATGGCGCTTGCCAGCGCCAGCTCTTTGTTCCAGGTAGCCATGGCCGGAAAAGGGAACAGCGGAACCACTGTGCCTGATACAGCTGTCCTGTGGAAAGCCTGAAAGGCATCACCGGCGATTATTGCCCTGGTGCGTGTATCTATAAAGGACATCGAGCCCGGAGTATGGCCCGGTGTGCTGATAGCCTGCAGTGAGCCGATAAGATCCCCTTCCTGCAATACAACATCAGGTCTGGTCTTCAGCTTCTTTGGCACTGATCCCTTAATCGGCATCCGGGGCTCACCCGCCCGCAGAGAACGGTCCCCCCTTAAAAGGGCAGCATCGCGTTCGGAGATGTATACCTTCGCTGCAGGAAGCCGTCTCTTCAGCTCATCCAATGCCCCCACATGGTCGCCGTGGGCATGAGTAAGAACGATCCTTGTAACCGGTTTGTTCAGCTTGGCAGCAGCGCTAATAATACCTTTTACACTAAACGGCAGCGCTGCATCAATCAGGGTCAGCTCATTCTCTTCAACAACAAGATAACAATTCACAGGAAAAAAATCCGGAAGCCAGGTAAGCTGTACCAAGTTCCCAATCTGAGTAGTTCTCATATCGTTCCTCCCTAAAACTAATGATATTAGTTATAATATAAACTAATACCATTAGTTTTACAAGTGAAAAAAGAAGCAACCCTAAGGATGCTTCCCTTCATGCCTAACCGGACTCAGCCGAAGCGGCCCATAATGTATTCCTGGGTCATCTGGTTCTCCGGATTGCTGAATACCTTCTCAGTCTTGTCATATTCCACAAGCGAACCAAGATAGAAGTAAGCCGTGTAATCCGAAATACGCGCTGCCTGCTGCATATTGTGTGTAACGATAACAATGCGCAGCTCTTCTTTCAGCTCCTTGATCAGCTCCTCCACCTTACCTGTCGATACAGGGTCAAGTGCGGAAGCAGGCTCATCGAGCAGGAGGATTTGCGGGTTAACCGACAAGGCACGGGCGATGCAGAGGCGCTGCTGCTGGCCGCCTGACAGGGCGAGTGCAGAATCTTTCAGCCGGTCCTTGACTTCATCCCACAGGGCGGCGCGGCGCAGGCTGCTCTCAACGATCTCATCCAGTGCAGCCTTGCCTTTGATGCCATGATACTTTGGACCAAAGGCAATATTGTCATAAATGGATTTGTAGAACGGGTTCGGCTTCTGCCAGACCATTCCGATCTTCTGGCGCAGCTTGATAACATCTGTCCCCTGAGCGTTAATATCCACTCCGTCGATCCAGATGCTGCCTTTGGTTGTTGAGCCGGAAATATCGTCATTCATCCGGTTCAGTGAACGGAGAAAGGTTGATTTACCGCAGCCTGAGGGACCAATCAGCGCCGTAACTGTATTCTGGGCAAAAGGCAGGCTAATTCCCTTAACCGCTTCGTAAGTCCCGTAAAAAATGCTAAGATTCTCTGTTTGAAATGATTCGCGTACCGCTGCCGCTGTTCCCATCTCTTACTCCTCCTGTTTGTCTCTAATAAATACCTGCTAGTTTATTCTTTTGGATGCTGTCAGCTTGCGGTAGATAAGTCTGCCGAAGTACCGGGCCAGCAGGTTGAACAGCAACACTGTAATTACGAGCACCGCCGAGGCGCCGGCTGCAATTTGAATCGCATCAGGTGCAAGGCCCTCACTGTTGATTTTCCAGATATGAACCGCCAGCGTCTCTGCCGGACGGAACGGGTTCAGCGGAGAATTAGCATGCAGCGGATTCCAGTCTGAGAAATTCAGACGCGGGCTGCTCATTCCCGCTGTGAACATCAGGGCCGCCGCTTCACCAAATACACGTCCTGCGGATAAAATGGTTCCGGTAATGATTGTAGGCAAGGCTACCGGAAGCAGCACTGAGGTTACAATCTTCCACTTGGATAAACCGAGAGCGAATCCGGCTTCCTTCTGGGCTTTTGGTACAGTGCGGAAGGCCTGCTCTGTAATACGTACCATCAGCGGCAGATTGAAGAATGTAAGGGCTATAGCACCTGAAATCAATGAGAATCCGAGTTCGAAATAGTTCACGATCAGCAAGAGGCCGAACAGGCCGACAATGATCGAAGGGAAGGATGACAGTACTTCCACAATCAGACGGATGAAGTTCGTAAGCTTGCCGGGACGGGCATATTCCGCCATGAAGATACCGGCGCCAAGGCCGAGCGGAACGGTAATGAGCAGGGTCAGTACGAGCAGGTAGAGCGAGTTAAAGAGCTGCGGCCCTACCCCGCCGCCTGCGCGGATTTTTTGCGGTGCCGAGGTTAAGAAATCCCAGCTGATATGATTGAGTCCCCGTACCAGGATGTATCCCAAAAGGCCAATCAGGATGGCTACAATAAGCAATGCGAAAAAGACGATGAAGGTAGTGGCGATTTTGTCTGCTGTTTTCGGCTTCAAATCTTATTTCTCCTTTCGAGCATTCTTACGAGGAGGACGAATACAAACGTCATCAGCATAAGAACCAGCGCCATACTCCACAGCGCGTTATTTAACGTCGAACCCAATGTTGTGTTCCCCATACTGAGCGTAATGACACTCGTCAGCGTGGAGGCCGATTCAAAGAGTGAACGCGGCACGAAAGGCGCATTACCGATAACCATCTGGACAGCCAGCGCTTCACCGAATGCGCGGGCCATCCCCAGTACTACCCCGGTCATGATGGCCGGCATTGTAGTCGGGAGAATGACCCGGGAGATCGTCTGCCAGCGGGTGGCACCAAGCGCAAATGAAGATTCTTTCAAATTTTGCGGCAAAGAAGCAAGCGCATCTGCAGCCACGCTTGTTATCGTCGGAAGGATCATGACCGACAGCACAAGCGCGCCTGCAGCAACCCCGATGCCCTGGCCGGGAAACGTATCCCGAAGGAACGGAACAATAACACTGAGGCCTACAAAGCCGTATACAACGGATGGAATACCGGAGAGCAGCTCAATAACCGGCTGCAGCAGCTTTTTCCCCCACCCCGGAACAATTTCAGTCATGAACAGTGCTGCACAGATACTCAGCGGGCTAGCAATCAACGCCGCGAGCAGTGTTACCAGGAATGAACCGGAGATGAAGGGCAGCGCCCCGAATGAAGGTGTATCTGCCTCAGGCGCCCATTTTGTTCCAAAGAGGAAATCCGACAAGCTTACTCTGCCGCTGATAAAATTGGCTAAACCTTTGGACGCTACGAAATAGACCATTGAAACAATGATCACGATCAGAAGCAGCACGCAAAAGGACATATAAATACGTCCAACCAAGTCCTCAATATGATGTTTTTCGATCTTTTTTTTGTTTGTTTTTCCCCGCAAGATGCTCCCTCTTTCTAAAGTGAAAAGAGAGGCAGAAGAATTCCGCCTCTAATTCACATGAAGTTCTACTGGATAATATCCTGTGTTAAGCCTGGTTTATTTCGCTGTTACGTTACCTTCTACATCACGGGAAACCTGCATTGCAGAAGCAGGAATGTATCCCAGCTCAACAACATCACCGTTCTGTACTTCATCAGTCAGCATGTAATCAAGGAATGCTTTTACAACTTCATTAGGTTCACCGTTAGTGTACATGTGCTGGTATGCCCATACCGGATAATCACCGCTCACTACGTTGTCTACGGAAGGCTCAACGCCGTCATAGTTAATAGTCTTAATAGTGTCATCGAGGTAGGACAATGCAAGGTAACCGATTGCTCCCGGTGTTTCGCCGATCATCTTCTTAACAGTACCGGAGGAATCCTCTTGTACGGAACCTTGAAGGTCTTCTGTCTTCGTTCCGAGTGCGAATGCTTCAAAGGTAGCACGTGTACCGGAGCTGCTTGGACGGTTGATGATCTGAATCGCCTGGTCGGTACCGCCAACTTCGCTCCAGTTAGTGATTTTACCGGTGAAAATATCAACCAGCTGCTGTTTGGTCAAGCTGTCAACACCTGCATCCGGGTTAGATACTGCTGCGATTGCAACAACCGCTACCTGATGGTCTACGAGTGCTTCCGCTTTTGCAGCATCGGCATCCTTCAATTTCTCTTCTGCGAATACGTCAGAGTTACCGATATCTACCTGGCCTTCAGAAACCTGAGTAAGACCGGTACCGCTGCCGCCGCCTTGAACCTGAATATCAACGCCGCTGTTAGCATCCATGAAGCTTTCAGCTGCCAGTTCAACCAATGGTTGTAATGCTGTAGAACCTGAAGCCAGGATCGATCCGCTTAAGTCTGCACCGCTGCTGCTCTCTGTAGGTGTGTTTGTCGCAGCTGCGTTGTTGCCCCCGTTATTAGTTGCCGCATTGTTGCTGTTACCGCATGCCGAAAGTGCTACTACGCTTGTTAGTGCCAGAGCCATGATCCACGATTTTCTGAATTGCATTGATTTTGTTCCTCCTAAAGTTTGTGTTTTAGTGCACCATTGAATCTGCTTCTACAAAACTCACTTTGGAAGCTTCCTCTATGTTGTCTCTCCGCTTTACTCTTCTTATTCTAGAACCCGTTCGTTAGATAAAAGTCTGCGTTTTGTAAAGCGAAAGATAAAAATACTAATAGAAAATGTATATTGTTATAGATATAATCTATATTAGATAGATAAAGTAACATCTGTTCACCATTTAAGCGGAGGAAAGTCATGAATATAACTAAACTGCAAATCGTCGTCCTGATTGAAAAATATAAGAAAGTTACAGATGTAGCCGCCGAGCTCGGCCTAAAGCAGCCCACGGTTTCCTTCCATATGAAAAGCCTGGAGACGGAGCTCGGAACCTCCCTGTTCCAATACCGCAGCGGACGTGTTCTCTTGACGGATGCCGGCCGGGCGCTTTACCAGTATGCTGTGCGGATTGTGTCGCTTGCGGTGGAAGCTGAACGGAGTCTAAAGCAGTTCTCGTCCCTTTCATCCGGTAATCTGGAGCTGGAAGCTTCCTATATACCTGGTACATATACTTTGCCAAAAATACTGTCCCGATTCATCCACCTTCACCCGGGAATCGATGTCACTCTGAACGTACACAATGACGCTTCGCTCAGGGAGCGGCTGCGCAGCCGGGATATTCAGCTCGCGGTGCTTCATATGACGGATAATGATAATGAAGCCTTTCAGACACAGGACATCGCCCCGGATGAGACGGTGCTCATTTTTGCTCCCGAACATCCCCTATCCCAAGAATCAGAGCTGACTCCAGAGCTTGTAGCGCTTGAGCCGTGGATTCAGCACGAACAAGCCACTTATCTGGCTAATGCTGCTGACAGCTGGGCACAGGCCAATGCTGTACGGCTATGGAATCATGCTATTGTAAACTCCCCTGAAGCCTATAAAGGGATGGTCATGGAGGGCGGAACGGTTGGTATATTCGCCAAAGCAGGCATCGAAACCGAGCTGGCTCTGGGCAGGCTGCGTTGTTCCCCCTTGCCCGGCATAGTGCCGCCAGCAGCCCGCTTTGCTTACGCCTGGCGCAAGGATCACGCATTAACGCCGCTGCAGCAGGCTTTCATCGATATGGCCGCAGAAATAAATCACCAGATTAATAATTAACTCTATTAAGTATATAAATAATAAAAACGGACTGTCCCTTCAGCTTTTACAAAAAGCACTAAAGGTACAGTCCGTTTATTTATGTCTATCTCTTTTCGGCCACCAGAGTAAAGGTTTTGGGGATGCCTTTGTCATACACATCGGAGGACAGGTTCGGCTCCTCCGCCAGCTCGCAGATGACAAGCCCGCTGCGTGCCGCTGCCGTCACCAGCTCGCCAAGTGTCCAGCGCCGCCAGTATACGACACTTTGCTTCAATTCGCTTCCGGGAATATGGGCGGAAGCCGGAAGGTATTTGGAGTAGGAGACCCTCTTCTCCTCCAGTGAAGTATCGAAATAATCACCGTCCACCTTATGCTTGCGCACCTTCGCGGTGGAGCCTTTTGAGGATATCAGCTTGGTTGTAACGGGGTGAAAATCACGCAGGACGAACCGTCCTCCGGAAGTAAGCAGCCGGCAGACCGTGTCCATGAACGGTGCAAGGTCGGTGAAATAATGGATAATGCCCATCTCGGCAAATACAATATCGTAAGAACCGTCCAGTATCTCTTCCGGCAGCTTTAGAACATCTGACACGATATAATCGAGACCGACTCCGGCTGCTTCTGCCAGCTCTGCCGCATACCTTGCATTGGCTTCAGAGAAATCAGCCACACTTACATCTGCACCCAGCAGAGCGAGTGCAACACCCTTCATCCCGTTGGAACCCATGAGATTCATAATCTTCTTGCCCTGAACTTCCCCCAGATAAGGATGGAGCGGAAACAATCTGCCCTGCGGGTCTTTGTTCAGCTTGGCAGCCGCTTCTGCCGGTGTCCCGAACCTGCCCGTCCAGGCAGCATAAGTATCCTCGTTCCATGTCTCTTCACTAGACGGGACCACAGCCTGCTGTTCCTGTCCTTCATTCAAATTCTGTTCATTCATTATATTAAGTACCCCTTTATGTAATTAATCTGAAGCTTGTCTGAATACTCTTATGATGCGGATGGCAGCGGCTCAGCAATTTGTGCTGCTTTTTTACGGCCGGCATACAGATAGACAGCCAGTCCGCTCATGACAAGGAGTCCGCCTGTCCACTGCAGGCCGTTGAGCTTCTCACCAAGCAGCAGGAAGGCCAGAATACTGGCACCGACAGGCTCACCGAGAATGTTCATGGAGACTGTCGTAGCTGATACGTACTGCAGCAGCCAATTGAACAGGATATGACCGAATACGGTCGGCACAATCGCCAGAAGTACAAAGATGCCCCACTCCTTCGGCGGATAGTCAAAGAACGGGATTCCGGCTACCAGATTGTACACGGCAAAAACAACGGAAGCAGAGATGAATACAATCAGGCTGTACAAATAAGAAGGCATACGGGAGACCAGACGCTGGCCAACCATCATATGCACGGAGACCGCGATTGTGCCGCCAACCGACAGCAGGTCACCTTTTATATTATCTGCTGACAGCCCGATGTCGCCCCAGCCGATGAAGACCGTTCCGAATATTGCAATCCCCAGGCCCAGAATCGCTGATTTGGTGCTTCTTTCCTTATACAGCACATACGAACCGATCATAATGAATACCGGCTCCAGCGCCATAATCATTGTTGAACTTGCTACAGAGGTGAACTTAAGCGAGCCCATCCACAGCAGGAAATGCAGCGCCAGCATGACTCCGGAGAACCCGAGCAGGAGCCAGTCTTTCTTCTTAAGCGCGAAGGCAGCTCCGCTGTATGGCCGGACAAAGGGCAGCATCAGCAGTGAGGTGAACAGCAGGCGGTACATGCCCTGTATGGAAGCAGGGGCAGAGGACCATTTTATAAAAATAGCAGAGAATGAGATGGCTACAATTCCGATCAGCATGAGCAGCGGAACCGGAACCGGCGGTTTTTTGAAATTCACAGAGCAGCTTCCTTTCAGATATAAAGAGCATAAATCAAACCTAACTTAGAGCTTATATCCTGGTTACCCTTTCAGTCAACCAAAAAACCCGCCGGATGATCCGGCAGGCTGTCTCTGCTCACTCGATGTGCCTGCTATGGCTTCAGTATAACCTTGATACAGTCCTCTTCCTTCTCCCCAAACACCTTATAGGCATGATCTCCCTGGCTGATAGGAAGACGGTGGGTGATAATATCCGTAGGATCGAACTTGCCTTCCTTGATCATCTGATACAGGAGCGGCATGTAATGGATAACCGGCGCCTGGCCCATTTTGAGGCTTACATTGCGCTCAAACAGATGACCCAGCGGGAACATGTTATAGTTAAGGCCATAGACACCGATAAGCTGAATCGTACCAAACTTGCGTACTACCTCCGATGCAATCCGGAATGCGCCGAGTGAGCCTCCCTGGAGCATCAGAGCGGTCTCTACCTTTTCTACCACTGTCTTCTTGGCATCAAGGCCTACACAGTCAATAACCACATCTGCACCGCCGTGCGTAATCTCCTTAAGATGGACCTCTATGTCCTTGATCTTTTCAAAATTAAAAATCTCGACATTGTTGGTCCGTCTGGCATGCTCCAGCCGGTATGGCACATGATCAACAGCAATAACCCGCGAAGCGCCCTTCATCCAGGCAAACTTCTGTGTCAGCAGGCCGACCGGACCACAGCCCAGTACAATTACCGTATCTCCGGGTTTGACTTCTGCATGCTCAACGCCCCACCAGGCAGTCGGTACAATGTCAGACAGGAAAAGCAGCTTTTCATCCTCCATCTCCGCATCCTCCGGAACCACAAACGGCCCGAAGTTACCATAAGGCACACGAAGCAGCTCTGCCTGCCCTCCGGCAAATCCGCCATACGAATCGGAATAACCGAGCATCCCGCCGGTATCCTTGGCATCGTTAGCGTGATCGCACTGGCTCTCCATCTCATGTTGGCAGAAATAACAGTGTCCGCAGGCAACATTGAACGGAATAATAACGCGGTCCCCTTTTTTGACTTTGGTTATATCCGGCCCGACATCCTCAACAATCCCCATCGGCTCATGCCCGATGACATAATCATCATGCATGCCGGGAATTGCCCCATTGTAAATATGCAGATCCGAACCGCAAATGGCTGTAGAAGTTACCCGGATTAGTATATCATCCTTTTTCTCCAGCTTGGCATCAGCAACTTCTTTCACTTCCACTTTCTTCTTTCCCTGATAAGTAACAGCTTTCATGATGAGGATCACTCCTTCGAAAGTAGGGTTACAAACAAAGTCTATTATGTTATAACCCTAAAATCCTGCAGATTATCCCCGGTCCAGAAAGTTAGTCAACGGTTATAAGGCACCTTCTTCAGTGCCTGCAGGCGGATACAGCAGCGGCGAATACATCATCAGCGCATGATTCTCAGCCACTGCCTCATCACCGGCCAGCTCACCGCTGCGCGTCAGCACCCGGCGCCGGATCCGGTTGCTGCGGATATAACCGCCCCATGGCTCCAGGCTGATTACATGCTCCGCTTCATAAATTTCATACTGATACAGCTGCTCATTATCACATCTCCATTCCCCATGCAGATGTGTGTCATCGAGATGCAGCTTCAACTGATAAGTATGCTCCGTATGATTGGTAAGCTGCAGATCCAGATAATTATAAGCACAGGTCGCACCGCTGCCAAAGGGCTGGGTGCGCTTCTCATCCGGGAACACATCATAGCTGTGGCGGTGACGCTCGGTCACCGTCAGCGGGGTATGCAGTGCCATCCAGTAGATCAGGTTCGACAGCTGGCATAGACCTCCGCCGGTTCCGGTGCGGAATCCGCCATAGAATAACACCATACCGTCCAGATAACCTTTACGGCGGGTCGGCTTACCGATGCTCTGCCAGTAGGAGAAGGTTTCACCCGGTCTGATCAGCAGTCCGTCAAGCCTTGCGGCAGCCAGTCTTAGGTTCGTAATTTTGTTGTACTGCAGCTGCATATCCACGTTACGAAGCTTACGGAGCAGCGGGGTTGCATGAGCGGCGGCTGTGTAAGCCAGCACCTCTGCACTGCGGGACCTTGCCCGTGTACCTGAAGCAGTCAGCCACTGCCAATATCTCGCCCAGGTGTAATACCGCTTGCCGGCAAACAGCCTCAGTCTTGAGCGGCGGATCGGCTTCATTGCCGCTTTGGCCTTACTCATGCGAAGACGATCTCATCTGCTTTGCGAAGGCTGGCAAACCTTCCGCCAAGCACCCCGTTATGGTGGCGCACGATCTCTTCCCCGCTGAAATTCGCATTATCAAAAGTACTATGTGCATCCTGTACCAGAATATTGCTGTACCCCATGCTGTAAGCGCGGCGGCAGGTTGTATCAAGACAGAATTCAGTCTGCATCCCGCAGATGACCAGCCCTGTAACACCTAATCGTTGAAGCTCCTCATGCAGCGTTGTCCGGTGAAATGCATCCCAGGTAGGCTTCTCCACAACAGATTCGCCATCCTGCGGGGTAATCCGGCTACTGATCTCCCAGGTCGGCAGGCCTTTGGTATATTCCTCATCTTCCGTATGCTGTATGTAGACAACCGGCACTCCCGCCGAGCGTGCCTTACCAAGCAGTGCAACAATGCGGTCCATCACTTGCTCCCCGTCGTAAAGGCTCATACCCGGATATGAAAACATCGCTTCCTGTACGTCAATAATCAACAGTGCCGTGGTCATTTATAATTCCTCCTTGGATTAGGTACATATGCACTACTGCTTCAATAATCCCGATCGGGGTGAAAAAACTCCCGTGCCTGTTATAACAGGCACGCGAACCCTGTTAGACTAGAAATATAAATTACATTAGGAGTGAACCGAATAGATGAAACCGTTAAATAATACTTATTATCTTGCCTTTACCTATAACATTCCTAAGGAAGCTCTGAGAGCATACAGCCAATACCTGCACACTGTTGTTCTGCCCGTCTATGACGAGCTGAAGCATTCCGGCATTACCGGCTATGAAATCTATAGGCATAGAATCACAACTGAGCAATACGGCAAATTCACTGTCTGGAACACGCTTCACTTGATACAGTTAGACAGCCGCGGACACGCTGAAGAATGCCTGCACCGGTTAACGGCCATAGAGAAATTCTCTGCCGCCGAACTGATCCGGCAAGAAGTCCTGTTCAGCACGCCGGAGAGCAACTACCCTATACCTGCTACCGGAACACGCCGCCGCTGGTTTCAGCCGCTGCAGATCGTTGAATACGTAGACGTCGCCGCAGATGCTCTGGATGAATTCCGGGAGATCATGATTCACGGCAACGGGCCGGCGATGCGCTACATTCTGGAGGAACGCAATTGGTGCCAGAGCTTCACCGCACTGGAAACCACAAACATCCTTTATCATAACGACCGTTACCCCGGCTGGAATCAGATTCATGTTATCGCGCTGCATCTGGAAGCACCATTCCTGTATAAAAAGGATTTCAACGAAGGGCTCAGAAGATCATCCGGCAATAGCTTTAAGCAGAATTTCTCGCGGCTGGAGGAAATCCGTCATATGCTGTACAAGTCGGTCAGTGTTCGGCAGAAAGGCCGCTGAACCGGGTTGCCGCCGGGCTCATCGGTCCGGCCCGGAGATTCACTTGCCCCATGATTCCCCTCCCTGTTCTGCAAATAAAATCATATTATATCACTCTTTTAATAGTATAGTAGGAATTCATAGTCGACAACCTCATTGCAGTAAAAGAGGCATGTACAGTCATCAGATGATGGTCGCACATGCCTCTTAAGTATATTACGTTATTTGCCCCGTTTGTTATGCCAGATCAGTGCATGCAGCTGCGGCAGTACTCTGGCCCGGTTCATGGCCGGGTCGGCAATGACCAGATTGAACAGCCACTCCAGCCGGCCCAGCAGGCGGGCAGAAATATCTCCCGGCTCCGTGACATCCTCGTTACCAGGCTGCAGATACATCGGAATCTCAGGATAACGCCGGTGAACATTTCGCGCATAAGCAAAGTCTTCCTCGTTAAATACAACTACCTTCAGGCTATGGGCAGCTTTGCCTGCCAGCCGCAGCTTATCGATAATGTCATCCAGCTTCTCCCAGTCTGTCACCATACCCGAGCTGGGCGGCTTTGGACTGATGGTCAGCACATCAATAGCATAGAACCAGTCCTGCCAGCGGCTGCCCTGGGTTTCGATGGCGGCCTGAATGCCGCGTTGATGAAGAAGCTTCACGAAATCAGCCATGCTCTCGCCGATCAGGGCCGGATTGCCCCCGGAGATGGTGACACAATCAAAGTTATCGCCGGCAAGCTCCAGCAGCTCATTCAAGATCGCCTCCGGCTCCATCAGCTGCACCTTATCCTTGGCTGAGCCGTCCCAGGTGAATGCGGAATCGCACCAGCCGCAGCGGTAATCACAGCCGTAAGTGCGGACGAACATCGTTTTGACGCCAATAACGGCCCCTTCCCCTTGGATCGTAGGGCCGAAGATTTCAATTACAGGAATTTTACTCACAGTCACAGCCCCCGTGCATCCTGTAGGCTGGCCCGTCCTGCGGAATATCCTCGGACAGGACCTCTGCCCAGGAGGTCGGTGTCTCCCACAGCCTCACGGAGTAAAGCGGCAGCTCCGCCAGCTTCAGCCGGTAGGCGATATAGGCAGACATATTCTCGACGGTTGTGCGGAAGCCCAGCAGCGCAACCTTAGATCCGGTCTGATTCAGCGTCTCCAGTACAGGCTCATTGCCCATGGCCAGAAAAGCATGATCCAGCCGGTCCACCAGCTGCTGCTGTACGATCGCTTTGATATCGCTGAAATCAATGACGAAGCCCTCGTCCGAATGCCCGGCCTCCGCCAGCGGCTTGCCTTTGAGCATAACCTCCAGCTTATACGTATGCCCGTGCAGATTGCTGCATTTACCTTTGTGCCCGATCAGCTGATGCGCAGAATCAAAGGTGAATATTTTGCAGACTGTTACTTCACCCCGCATTACAGCTCACCCGGCTTTCGTTCTGCCTCATACTGCTCAAGCCCGCGCTGGCGCAGCAGACATGCCGGACAGGTGCCGCAGCCGCTGCCGATAACGCCGTTATAGCAGGTCAAGGTATGCTCACGGACATAATCGAAGCGGCCGAGCTCGTCGGCCAGCTTCCAGGTTTCTTTTTTATCAAGCCACATCAGCGGAGTGTGAATGACGAATTCATAATCCATCGACAGATTAAGCGTCACATTCAGTGATTTTACGAACACGTCACGGCAGTCCGGATATCCGCTGAAGTCGGTTTGGCATACGCCAGTAATAATATTCGCATAGCCCAGCTGCTTCGCCAGAATGGCGGCAAACGACAGGAACAGCAGGTTACGTCCGTCCACGAATGTACTCGGCAGCTCTCCGTCCTCCCCGGCTTCAATGGCTATATCATCGCGGGTAAGGGCGTTGGGTGCCAGCTGATTCAGCAGTCCCAGATCAAGAATGTGCTGCTTGACGCCGAAATTAGCGGCAATTTCCTTCGCAACTTCAATCTCAGCCGCATGACGCTGGTTATAGTTAAAAGTAACGACCTGCACCTCTTCAAATTGCTGAAGTGCCCATACGAGGCATGTGGTGCTGTCTTGTCCGCCGCTGAATACGACAAGTGCTTTTTTATTCATACGATTCATCTCTCCTCCCATGCTTTCCGTTTACCGGTTGTCCACTTTCTCAGGATACAGGTCATGATTCATCAGCCGGTGCCCAGCCATATCCTCATACTTGGTACCCGGACGCCCCCAGTTGCAGTAAGGATCAATGGAGATGCCGCCGCGTGGTGTGAACTTGCCCCACACTTCAATATAACGCGGATTCATCAGAGAAATCAGGTCATTCATAATAATGTTGACACAGTCCTCATGAAAATCGCCGTGATTGCGGAAACTGAACAGGTACAGCTTAAGTGACTTGGATTCCACCATTTTGATATCGGGAATGTACGAGATGTACATCACACCGAAATCCGGCTGCCCGGTTACCGGACACAGGCTGGTGAACTCCGGACAATTGAATTTGACAAAATAATCGCGGCCGGGATGCTTGTTATCGAACGCTTCCAGCACTTCCGGATCGTATCCAAAATTATACTTGGTTCCCTGGTTACCCAGCAGGGTTACCTCCGGCATTTCCTCTTTCAGTCTGCCTTCTGACATGACAAAAAACCCCTCTCTTTTCCCCCGGCTTGCTGCCGGAACAGGAAAGAAGAACGAGATTTCGAAAACCTGGCTCTACTAAATAGTTTTTTATAGAGGGAGTTCGCGAACCTCTCCTGCGTATGAATGCAGAATTCTTCTTATGCTTGTATATTAGCGTCTTGAACTATATCATGTTTCCCCTTCCGCTGGCAAGCACATGCAACTGCTCAACGATTAGTGATAACGGGTGGATTCAATCCCGCCGAACGGGGTAACTTAGAATATAATCTCCTGCATAAAGGATGGGATCACTTATGGAACAAGCTGTACAACAGCTTAAGGATTGGTTGAATTCAGAATCAGGACAGACAGTAGTCATTACAAAGCAGGAGCTTGACGATGTCGATACCGTCCATTTCAGCCTGGAGTCGGTAGATTACCGCGGGGCTGAGGAGGTCATTGACGATTATCTTGGGGATGCCTTAATTCTCAGGGGAAGCGGAAATACGCTGAACGGCGACGGCGAGCTTGTACCGCTTCCTCAGCCGAGCTATGAAATAGCTGTCAGCGGCTTACAGCTGCATTCGGCGGAAGCCGAAAGAGCGGAGCTGCAGACAGACCGGGCTAAATACACCCTCTCCTTCGGACAGGCTTAAGGCAGCATTGTTAATTGGGCAACAAAAAGGAGGCCGCAGCACTTGTCTGCGGCCTCCTGCTCAGTCTTCCCCGATAATTCTGACTTCCGGCTCCAGCTCTATGCCGAATTTATTCTTGACCGCAGCACGGACATGATGGATCAGCCCGATGTAATCATTGGCTGTAGCATTATCCGCATTCACAATAAACCCGGCATGCTTGAGGGATACCTCTGCTCCGCCTATTCTCACGCCCTGTAGCCCGCTCTCCTGAATTAGCTGCCCGGCAAATCTGCCCGGCGGCCGTTTAAATACACTTCCGCAGGAAGGGTATTCCAGCGGCTGCTTCGACTCGCGCAGATCGGTCAGCTCATCCATCTTGGCTCTGATAACGGCCGGCTCTCCCGGCTGAAGGGCAAATCGCGCTTCCAGTACAACGTAATCTCCGCCTGCAAAAACACTGTGCCGGTAACCAAACTTCAGCTCCTCGCCCAGCAGCGTAACAAGTTCACCGTCTTTATCCCCCGCTAGTGCACTGTGCAGTACATCCTTGCCCTCACCGCCGTAAGCACCGGCATTCATATACAGCGCCCCGCCTACGGTTCCCGGTATGCCGCAGGCAAATTCCAGACCCGTCAGCTCCCGCTCAAGCGCATAATAGGATGTGTCGATAATTTTGGCGCCGCACTGGGCAACCAGCAGACCGTTCTCTATAGTCATCTTATCCAAAATAGAAGTATACAGCACAATTCCGCGGATACCGCCGTCGCGGATAATAACGTTGGATCCGTTACCCAGCACGGTTAGAGGAATGTCCTGCTCCCTGGCATAGGTAACCACACGTTGAATTTCTTCATAGCTCGCAGGCGTTGCCAGAATGTCGGCAATGCCGCCGATCTGTGTAAACACATAGGGCTTCAGCATTTCCCGGCTTCTTACCGTTCCGTCCGGAAGAAGCTGCTGCAAATCCTTTTCGATTTGGCTTATGTTCATCTTTCATGCTCCTTTATAATCAATACATGATCCGGTGATCAGCCTGATTGATGGCATCCACAACTGTAACAACGAACAGGCTCCCTTGTCAATGACGGGAGCCTGTTGCTGCAGGTGTGCTTATAGAGTTTATGCGGACATTTAATGAAATATTATTTCTATGCCTGTCCTGCTGATGCCGTTTTCCTGAACTCCGTCCGGCGTACCGCCCGTTCCTCTTCTTTCAGGCGAGGGCAGGTATAGCAGTAGCTTCCTCCTTCGGTCCGGTAATAGAGGCAGCAGCGGTTGCGCATATTCACGGTCTTATCCTGATCAGCCAGCGATTCAAGCTTGCGCACCTGGACGCGGAACGGATTTTTCTTCAAACCGAATATTTCTGCCGGTATTTCTTCACATAGATACCTGTAATCGTCCTGCAGTGTATTCAGCAAGCGCTCAGGAAGCCCCCCCGAGGTAAAGACCTCCAGGTAATAGTTGAATTTGGTAGGCAGCTGTCCCCAGATTTCTCCACCGGGTAGTCCGGTGACCCGGGACAGCATGGACAGCAGCGGAGCAGCCGTATCCCGGTAGAACCGTATCAGCTGCTCATTGCGCCATTCTCTCCGCTGCCCGGCCTCCGCCGGAGCAGGCTCAAATGACCATTCACCCAGAGAAAAGGCCACACGCCAATATCCATCGGCAGGAATGAGATGTACAGATAACTTCTGCAGACTGACGACAGGGACAGCTGAAGATACAGTGAGCGCATACTGGACTGCAAGAGCGATATTACCGAATGCTCCGGCAAAGTAGGTTGCTGCCACCTTATCATCCAGCCCTTTTATCAGCGGCCTGTAGCATTCGACAAAAACGCTCATTCCCGCTTCATCAGCCATCTCCCCGGCATTAAAGGAATACACGGTGCCTTCAGGTGTGCCGGGATGCAAATCAAACTTGCTGCTGAAGTCCTTTATCTGTTCCTGCTGCTGTACTTTTGTCATCTCATTTCCTCCTCCTGTTGCTTCCCTTAAACCTGCTTACAAACCGGCAGCCTTGTAAGCCGCCAGCTCATACGGCAGGCACAGCGGCACACCGGTCCGCGGATCGGCAACGATGTCACATTCAATCCCAAACACCTTGCGGAGCACTTCCGGTGTCATAACCTCAGCAGGAGCCCCTTCACTGATGACCGTGCCTGCTTTGATCGCCACCATATGCTGGGCATAACGGGAAGCATGGTTAAGATCATGCACGACCATAATAATGGTCCGGCCTTCCTCCTGGTTCAGCTTCTGCAGGAGCTGCAGCACTTCCAGCTGATGGGCCATATCGAGGAACGTGGTGGGCTCGTCCAGGAATAGGATTTCAGTCTGCTGGGCCAGAGCCATAGCGATCCAGGCACGCTGGCGCTGCCCGCCTGAGAGGCGGTCGATCGGACGGTCATGAAATTCCTCCATACCGGTTACTTGAATGGCATTAGCGATGATTTCACGATCTTCAGGTGTCATTGTCCCGAAGCCCTTCTGATGCGGATAACGTCCGTAGCTGACCAACTCCGATACAGTCAGCCCGTCCGGTGCGGTCGGGTTCTGCGGCAGGATTGCCAGCTGACGTGCTACTTCCTTGGTTGACAGTGTATGGATGGATTTGCCGTCCAGCATGACGCTTCCGCTCTTCGGCTTCATAATCCGGGCCATTGTCTTAAGAATGGTGGATTTACCGGACCCGTTAGCTCCGACCAGAGCGGTAATTTTCCCTGTCGGCAGTGACAGGTTCAGCTCCTTCACAATGGTTGCTTCCGCGTACCCGATACTTAGCTGCTCTGTGTTTAAACGTTCTGACATAATCCCCACTCCTCAAAAATTTTATATATTTATGCTTTGGATTTGGCTAACAAATACAAGAAATACGGGGCTCCGATAAGCGCCACCACAATACCGGTTGGAATCTCTGCAGGCTGCAGAATCCAGCGGGCAATGGTATCTGCGGTAATCAGCAGCAGAGAGCCAATCAGCGCGCAGGCGGGCAGCAGCACCTGATGCTTCGGCCCGACCAGCCTGCGGGCCAGATGAGGCGCGATCAGCCCGACGAAGCCGATGCCGCCGCTGACAGAGATGCAGGCGCCGGACAGAGCTACTGCTGCCGCCAGCAGGACGAGGCGTTCCTTCTCCACCGGCATCCCCAGCCCTGCCGAGGTTTGATCGCCTAGGTTCAGCAGGTTAAGCACCCGGGATTTGTATAAGGCAAACGGCAGAATGACGGCGATCCAGGGCAACAATGCAAGCACAAACCGCCAGTCGCCGCCCCAGATTTTACCGGCCAGCCAGATCGACACAAACTGAAAGTTCTGAGGATCAAGCCGGAGTGTCAGGATCATCTGGATGGCATAGATCCCCGCCCCCACGGCAATCCCGATCAGGATCATCCGGGTCGGTGATAATCCGTCTTCCCGCCGGTAGGATAAAAAGTAGATCAGTGCTGCGGTCAGCATAGCCCCAATGAGAGCCATCAGCGGAAGCACAAAGATGTGGCCTGCGGCTGTAGCCGGTACAAACGAAATAAAGATAATGACCGCAAAGCCGGCTCCGGCGTTAATCCCCAGTGTTGACGGCTCGGCTAGCGCATTGCGCGAGAGGCTCTGCAGGATGCAGCCGGAGACAGCGAAGCCTGCACCGACCAGCATTGAGATGACTATGCGCGGCAGCCGGAAATCAAACAGGATCAGCTTCTGCTGCCGTGTTCCATCACCCAGCAAGGTATGGACAACCTCAAGCGGCGTAAGGCGCATCAGCCCGGTATTCATGCTGACAATAAACATAACGATGATTAGAATACCCAGCAGCATAAGAATCGTTAAATGACGGCTGTGGGATACCTTCGCTGAGGCTGGCGCAATCATCCGGCTCATTACAGCTCCCCCTTCCGCTTGCTTGCCAGATAGACAAAGAACGGAACGCCTATTACAGCAATCAGAGCTCCGATCGGAGTTTCATAGGGAGCGTTAATCATCCGGGCGGCGATATCGGCAAACACGATCATCAGGCTTCCCAGTATTGCTGAACAAGGGATGATCCAGCGGTAATCTACTCCGACCAGATACCTTGTGATATGCGGAATGATCAGACCTACAAAAGCAATTGGCCCTACTGTAGAGACTGCCGCCCCCGCAAGAATTACTACAACAATCATGCCCGCTAACTGCACCAGCCTGGTCCGCTGGCCGAGTCCGGCAGCAACCTCCTGCCCCAGGCTCAGCAGTGTAATCGATCTGGACAGCAGCAATGCCGCAATGAGCGCTCCGGCAATCCAGGGTGTCATGATCTTAAGCTGGGTCCAGTTCGCTCCTCCTACTCCCCCTGCCATCCAAAACGCAATATCCTGCGACAGATTGAACAGAATAGCAACACCCTGGCTTACTGCAAGCAGCAGTGCGCTTACAGCAGCCCCGGCAAGCGTAAGCCGCAATGGGGTCAGACCGCTATGGCTGAGCGAGCCGATGCCGAATACAAGCAGGGATGCCGCCGCTGCACCGGTGAAGCAATACAGCATAATGTACATAAAAGATACTGCCGGGGCAAACGCAAAGGTCAGTGCCAGTGCGGCGCTCGCGCCTGCATTCAGTCCGAGCAAACCGGAGTCGGCCAGCGGATTGCGGGTCATGCCCTGCATAATGGCACCAGCTACTGCGAAGCAGGCACCGACGAGCGCACCTGCCAGTGCCCTGGGGATGCGCAGCTCCCATATAATCTGATGCTGCTGCAGATCCGGGTTGAACCGGAATACCGCTTCCCAAACCGTAGCCAGCCGGATATCCGCCGCTCCTACCGAAACTGACAGCGTCAGTCCGAAGAGAATAGCGCCAATGCCGAGAATGAAGATGATAGCTGCGGCAGCAGGCCTGGGCTGCAGTGGCGTTGCCGTTTCTGCATGCGGACTGCCGGATGCAGAATGTCTAGATGAGTCCATAAGTCTTCCCCTTAACGGAATAAGTTCAATTGAAATTGTTTATCACTCTACTGATATTGTTTCTCAATTATCATTATCGCAAATATATGTAAGTTGTACAAGAGTTCACGTATGATAAGGAAGTGGGCAGCCCGCTTGATGAAAGGCTAAAAAAAGGTGCAGGCTCTGTATCTGAAAGATACAAAAGCCTGCACATGTCTAAGTCAACTGATCCTGTCAAGCAGTCTTACTTCACAAGTGCGCTGACAGCATCATCAATAGTCTTGGTGTTGGCATACGCACCGCTGTACAGCCAGCTGCTCGTTGCGCTAAGCTCTGTAACCTTGCCGGCCTTCACAGAAGGGATCCCCTGCCAGATCGGCCCGTTCAGAATGTCCGATGCATCAGTCTGGTCACTGTTTACGAGAAAGATATGGTCAGCAGTCAGTTCAGCCAGCTTTTCCAGTGTAATCGGATTCCAGGTTGCTCTGGATTCTGCTGGAATGTCTGTAACCAGGTTAGGCAGCTGCAGTCCGATATCCCCGTACAGAACTGCTCCGCTCGCGCGGGTCTCGTCCACAATAAAGAAGTTCTTCTGCACAAGCCACAGAATTGCAACCGACTTCTCGCCGAAGGATGCAGTGATTTTTTCCTTGGCATCAGCTGCCTTTTGCTCATAATCGGCAATCGCTTTTTCCGCTTCCGGTGTTTTGTTCAGCAGGTCTGCAATGGTAAGCAGTGCTTTACGCCAGTCCTTGCTGATTTCATCGCCCAACACGTAGGTAGGCGCAATCTTATTCAGCTGATCATACAGTCCGTTTTGTACAGAGCCTTCTGACTGTACAATGTGGAAGTCCGGAGCGAAGCTGGTAACAGCCTCAAGCGGAAGATCAAAGCTGATTTCCGGAACATCCTTTAGCGGGTCAGACAGATAATCCTGAACGCCGCCGTTAGCGATGGACCACTGGGCAACCGGCGTTACGCCGAGCGTTACCAGATAATCCTCCAGATACGAGCCAAGCACACGCTGCGGGTTCGCCGGGACGGTAACCTCATGCCCCATGGCATCCTTAACTGTTTTTTCTGCAGCAGGTGCAGCAGTTTCAGAAGGAGCTGTTGTCGCCTCAGCAGCACCCTCAGCTGTAGCAGCCGGAGCTGCTGACGAATTTGCTGCATTTCCTCCGTTATTATTGCCGCAAGCGGATAGCAGCATGGTCATGGCCAGAAGTCCGGCCAGCGCCAGCTTCATGGATTTCTTTGTTTCTGATAAAAACATTTAATACCCCTCCTGGTTGTAGATCGCTCTGAGCTCAAAGATATATTCCTTTGTCTTAACCCCTTAAATGATATTGATTCTCATTATCTATGTCAACACAATAATTATTTTGTATAGCAAATTCCGGTTTTCTTACCATCTAAAAAGGCCGCCTCCGTCATCAACGGAAGCAGCCCCTTTTCATATTCCCTGTCTATTTATGCAGATGGTACGGTACTGTTGCAACTACAATATCCTTCTGATTCATGAGGTAAGAGCGGATGAACAGACTAGTCTGATTATGGAGAACCGCCTGCCACCAGTGCTTCGTAATAAACTGCGGTATCAGCACCGTAATATGGTCCGTTGAAGCGGTCTTCCACTCTACAGTATCAATAAACTTGACCAGCGGGCGGATGATGCTGCGGTACCGGGAACGCAGAACGATTAGGCGCACACCCGGATTCCACTCCTCCCACTTCTGCTCCATCCGGTGAATCTCCTCTTCATCAAACCCCACATATACAGCCACCACGTTATCCGTCAAGGACTTGGCATAGCTGATTGAATGAAGCACAGCACGGGTTACACCGGCTACAGGCACGACAACGGTACTACCTTTAATACACGGCTTATCGGTTGCCGGGCAAATGCGCAGCTGGTCTGCTGTGTTCATGTAATGGCGGTGAATCCGGTGGAATACGAACATGACAACCGGCAGGAAGATGAAGGCCATCCACACGCTGGAGAACTTCGTAATAATGAAGATCATAGTAATAGTGAGGGTAGTGAGCATGCCGACCGTGTTCACCGCAAACTTGTTCTGCCAGCCCTTGGGTCTTGTTTTGAACCAGTGCACCATCATCCCGAGCTGGGACAGTGTGAACGGGATAAATACGCCGACAGCGTACAGCGGAATCAGACCTTCTGTGTTTCCGTGAAAAGCAGCTACCAGCACTGCCGACAGGACGCCGAGAAAAATAATCCCGTTAGAGAAGCCCAGCCGGTCGCCGCGGACCATAAATGCATGCGGCAAATACTTGTCTTTGGCAAACATGAAGGCCAGCAGCGGGAACGCCGAGTAAGCCGTATTTGCAGCCAGGAAGAGGATAACAGCGGTAACCCCTTGAATGAAGAAGTACACACCGCCGCGGCCAAAAGTTGACTCCGCAATTTGTGACACTACTGTGGCTTTTTCATCCGGGGTAACCCCATACCAGTAAGCCAGCAGGGTGATGCCTGTGAACATCAGACCGAGGATAAGCCCCATCATCATCAGCGTTTTGGCGGCATTTTTTTCAGCCGGAGCCTTGAAGTTCGGGATCGCGTTGGAGACTGCTTCTACCCCGGTCAGCGCCGAACAGCCGGAGCTGAATGCTTTTAATAATAAGAATAGACTGACATTGGACACCGCCGAGCCGATCTCAGGTACACTGGCATGAGCGCCTGCCGTCAAGTATTTGAACACCCCTGCACCGATCAGGAAGAAGATTGAAACGACGAATAAATATACCGGGATTGCGATAAAAGAGGCCGATTCCGTAACCCCGCGCAGATTGACGATCGTTAACAATAGAATAACGGATACAGCGATAAGGACAGTGTGATCATGCAAGCCTGGAAAAGCGGATGTAATTGCATCCGTGCCCGCCGAGGCGCTAACGGCAACGGTAAGAATATAATCGACCAGCAGCGATCCGCCGGCTAACAGGCCGGTGGGTACACCGAGATTGCTTTTGGCTACGATGTAGGCTCCTCCGCCCTGCGGATAGGCAAAGATCGTCTGCCGGTAGGATAGAATGAGTATGGCCAGCAGGCCCAATACGGCAAGCGCGATTGGCAGTGAGTACCAGATGGCGGTGAAGCCCGCAGCCACCAGCACCAATAGAATTTGTTCCGTTCCGTAGGCTACAGACGAGAGCGCATCAGAAGACAGGACAGCCAGTGCCTTTACCTTGGATAACTTTTCATGATCGAGTTCGTTCGACTTCATCGGACGTCCGATCAATAGTCGTTTTACCTTGCTTACCATTGTGTAACAGTTCCTCTCTTTGTTAGTTGAACCGGTTATACCGTGCGCTGTTTTCATCGTTTTCATAGGGGGATTTTCATAAATGCAGGCACAAAAATAAGCATACGGAAATGATCCGCATGCTTCTGGCATGGTCATTATCCCACCTTTGCTTACGAGGTTAGCTGGCGGATTCGGGCTGTGGAAAGCCCTACGGTTACAGCCTTTATGGCCTGCTTCCGATTCACCCCGTCGGCCTTTCAGCCGAGTTTGGTTCCCCCGATTTCCCTGCGGAAAATTCAGCGCATATTCAACTTCTCACAAGGCTTAATGATAGTCGACAAAGCATTTCCAGTAAAGTTGTGAAACAAATGAAAAAGACATGAAAAAACATCCAAAACACGCAATTCCAAGATCGGGGATGAATGGCTCTTTCATTCTCTTGCATTATCCCTTTGTATCTTGGTTTTAACGTATTTCGGATGTTATTTGTGACAAAAAAATCATGGTTTATTATGTGCTAAAGCCTGCTGTCAGCGGTCTATTCCTCTGCCGTATCTTTGCGGCCTGTCCACAGTAAAATTGTAATCAGCGTGAAGGCGGTTAAAGCCATCAAAGGGATGGTAATAAAGCCCAATAGATTCACATAATCTACATTGCAGGGAACGCCTACCGTGCATGGAAGCACCTTGCTCAGTGCAGGAATCTTCTGCTCTGCATAGTGATAGACGGAGATGCTTCCGCCAATAATGCTTAACGGCAATACGTAAGGAATAATCTTTTTATCCCCGCGGTATGTGGCAATGCCCAGCAGAAACAGCTGCGGATACATGAAGATGCGCTGGAACCAGCATAGCTTACAAGGCTCATATTTCAATACTTCGCTCAGATATAAGCTCCCTGCAACCGCAATAATGGATACGAACCAGGCCAGATAGAGACAATGACGCCGGCAAAAGGCAGCGAACCTCATCACTGGGCAGCCGCCGCTTCGGAAGCGGCCTGAATCTGGGCATCAATAGCCTCCATATTAAAAGGCTCATTGACCATTACCCCGTTGACAAACAGCGTTGGAGTTGAAGATACGCCGGATGTCGTAGCCAGCTGTACTTCACTCTGGATCTGGCTGATATACGTTTTGTCTTCAATGTCTTTGCGGAGCAACTCGAAGTCAATTGGCAGGTTCTCTTTCTGCGCAAGTTCGACCAGGAAGTCAGCCGTAGCCCATTCCTTGTTCTCGTCGCCTTGATTCGCATAGAGAGCATCATAGTATGTCCAGAATGCATCATTGTTCTGATTATAAACCGACAAGGCTGCAAGGGCTGCCGTTGTTGAGTCAGGACCAAGGAAGGCCAGATTTACAAAGTATAGGGCTGCCTTATCCTGATTTACATATTCCTGAACAAGCTGCGGCTTGATTACACCTGCAAACTGGGCGCAAGCCGGGCATTTGTAATCGCCGAATTCCACGATTTTGACCGGTGCATCTTCACTGCCCATTCTTGACATTTCACTGTAATTGAATTCAACCGGTGCAGCTGGGGTGCCTGCTGTTGAGCTGTCTCTGCCGGCCAGCATAAATAATCCTGCAAAAATAACAGCCACCACCACGATCGTCGAAACAATCACTATCAGTGTTTTCTTCTTTTGGTTCTCCATCTGCGCTACAAGCTTCTCATTTTTGCTCTTCTGTTGAAGTGCAGCGCTTTTGCGTTTGTTTTTGCTCAAGTGAGAGTTCCTTTCTGTCCCGCGGGACCCGTTGAATATGAATCATATAATTTAAAATTATATAATTAAACTTCTCACTTTGGCAAACCTAAGCTTATCCAGCCTCCGTATTCAGCTCCAGGGAGTCCGGCTTACTAAAGTCACGGGACCCTTCACCCTCCATCTGTCCTGAATCAAGCATCAGGCTAAAAACAGCCTCAGTCCCGGCACCCGGCTCTGAGTTCATTCTAATCTGCCCGTCCATCAGCTCCACCAGCTTCCTGCAGATCGCAAGCCCAAGCCCGGTGCCGGGATACTGCCGGTTATGTGAGGCATCCAGCTGGGTAAAGGGCTGAAAGAGCAGCGGCAGCTTATCCGCCGGGATGCCAATACCGGTATCCTTGATGCGAAAAGTATATTCTCCTTTTGTGCCCTCTACAGGGCTGAACCCTACCTCAACGGTCACCCCGCCGGCAGGCGTAAATTTGACGGCATTGCCGATTAGATTCACCAAAATTTGGCGGATTCTCAGACTGTCCCCTTTTACATATTCAGGAATATCCCCTGTAACCTGCAGCTTCAGCTGCAATCCCTTTTCCTTCGCTGCCGACTCGAACAGCTCGGAACATTCCGTAAGCAGTGCCTGAAGCGGAAAAGCTTCACTGCGCAGCTGCAACCCGTCCGAAGCCAGCCTGGAGAAGTCCAGCACATCATTCACGACACTCAGCAGCGCCTGGCTGCTGTTATACTGCAGCCTCAGCAGCTCCTGCTGACCGGGTTCGGCAATGTCATCGGCAAGGAGCTGATTGATCCCGATTATGCCGTTCAGCGGTGTGCGGATCTCGTGGCTCATCGTGGTCAGGAACTCGCTTTTCATCCGGTCTGCGCCTTCTGCGGCTTCCTTGGCTTCAATCAGCTGCTGCTGAAACCGGATAAAGGGCGTAATATCCTCGGCAACCAGATATACCAGCTTCTGGTTGCCGTGAAGAAGCGGGAACACAGTTGTGCTGCAGATCATGGTTCCGCCGTTTTTTATTATTACTTCAAGCTCAATCTTGGAGGAATGGCCCGAAACTGCACGCTCTACCGCTTCCTTCAGCATGGCTTCATCCCTCGGAGTACTGAAAATTCTTTTGTAATCACCAAGCTCCTCCTTACGGTAGCCGGTTGTCTGCTGCAGGGAGGGGTTGGAGCTGATCACCTTCCGGCGCACCGGATCTATGCAGAGTACCATATCAGGGCTGGAGTCAAACAAGGCTGTATACCGCTGTTCATTGAAGCTGGCCGAGAAAAGGATACGCTGCCGGTCCCTGTACAGCAGTATCAGTACCGCCATAACTATGAATAAAAAGGAAACAGCCAGTACCATTGCCAGCAGGAAATCAGGCAGAAGCGGGACTGTGCCGCTGTAATTAAAGATTCCTGAAGCTGAGAATTCTGCCCCGTTCATTGCTGCGTAATGAGATCCGCTCAGGCCGGCAGTAAGCACGAGCACCAGCAGCACCTTTTTTAGTGTTAACATATTGTACGGCCCTGCAATCCAGCGCGGATGATACAAACAGACAACCGCCGGAACAATCAATGCCAAGCCGAAGGAGAACAGGATAGAGAGCAGGCTCTGCTCATAATTCCCGAAAAATTTCATCGACAGAATGCCGCAATAATGCATAATCTGAATCCCGGCGCTAAAAAGAACACCGCCGAATCCCAAAAACAGCCGATTGCGGGTGTACGGGCTGCTGAGCAGCAAAAATAGCGCATATGAGGCCGCTACCGGTACAATCAGGGACAATAGCAGCAAAGGAAAATCGTAAGCGACGCTAATATCAGTCCGCATTGCCCGCATCCCGATAAAGTGCATGCTCCACATTCCCGTGCCAAGCAAAACAGACAGCAGCAGAATAAATTTATGTCCCCTGTTCTCGCGGATCAGCCGCTCGGCTAGATCCAACGCTGAGAAGCAGGACAACAGCGCTATAATAACAGAAAAGAGCACCAGCAGGTCACGGTAATGATCCGGATGTTGCAGCATGCGCTCCTCCCCTTTCTTTTTTAAAAATTGTACAAATCATGTATTTACCCTACCTTTACCCTCCAAGAAACGTCACGAACCTGCTAAAATTTCGTTAATATCTATTTTTAAAATGAATCAAAAAAAGGCACAGCGCACTTACCTGCGCCATGCCTAATGATACAACCGTTACGCTCCGGCTTCCTCAGCCAGTATCTGCAGCTTCAGCAGCTTGATCCGTGATATCCGTTTGTTTTCGGTTTCCTCTACTACGAACAGATGGCCGTCGAATTCGGCCGTCTGGCCTTTTTGCGGAGGACTTACCTCAAGCTTGGAATACAGCCAGCCTCCAATGGTATCATAATCATCCGTCTCCATATGAAGCCCCAGCATGTCATTGATTTCTTCTATCAGCATAAGACCGTCAATGGAGAACTCGTCTTCCCCCAGCCGCTCAACACCGGGGCGTTCATGGTCGAACTCATCCTGGATTTCGCCTACAATCTCTTCCATGATATCCTCCAGTGTAACCATGCCGGAAGTGCCGCCATACTCATCAATGAGGATAGCAATCTGTGTCTTGGCCCGCTGCATCACCTTTAGCAGAGCACTGATCTGAATAGACTCAGGCACCGTCAGAATCGGACGAATCAGCTCCGTATACTTCGGCGTGTTCTCACGGATCAGGTCCTTGATGTGAATGAAGCCTAGAATATGATCCTTATCGCCGTCGCAGACCGGATAACGTGTTCTCATGCCGTCATAAGCAATCTCCAGATTCTCTTCCGCCGGCAGATGGCTGTTCAGACAGATCATTTCGGTTCGGGGAATCATAATCTCCCGCGCCATTGTATCTGCGAATTCAAAAATATTGTCTACCAGTGTCATTTCGGTATTGTCGATAAGACCGCTTTTGTTACTCTCCTGCATGATAATACGGATTTCTTCCTCAGTATGCGCAGTGGCCAGCTCCGAAGCAGGAGCCAGACGGAATATGCGCAGCAGCCCCCGGGCCAAACCGTTCACGATCCAGATAAACGGATACATGATCCGGTAAAAAACATTCATGGCTCCCGAGGTTAGCAGAAGCACCGCCTCAGCCTTGTTCACCGCAATTGTCTTCGGAGCAAGCTCACCAAGCACAATATGCAGAACCGTAATGAACATAAAAGCAATAATCAGCGAAATGACATAAACGGCAGTATCGCCAAAGCCCAAACTTGTTACAAGCGGCCCGACAATCGTGGCTACCGCCGGCTCTCCAAGCCAGCCGAGTGCGAGCGAGGCAAGCGTGATGCCAAGCTGGCAGGCGGACAGGTATGCGTCCAGATTGTGCACGATGTCTTTAGCTGCTAGCGCTCTTTTGCTGCCTTCCTCAATCAGTGATTCAATGCGGCCGCTGCGCACCTTGACCATTGCATACTCAACCGAAACAAAAAAGCCGTTAAACAGCACAAGCATGATAATAAGACCTACATGTAATATACCGGGTAAAGGGTCGCTCAAATTATACTCCTATCCACCGAGTCCTTGTTCAGCGGATAGGCCCACCTCCTTCGTTTATTCAGAGTGTCAGTCTGCGTCATAGCAGCTGTTCCTTTCATCGTCAATTTCCCAATGCCTTCATCTCCTGACTGTAATCACGGATGTTAAGATATACTGTATTATATTATTATCCGCGCCACAAAAACAGGTATTATTAGTGTAAAAATATGATTTCGCTGCCAATCTTATGGACATTCCATTCAAATGGATAGATTTTGATGCCGTTGATCCGGCAAAAAAAAGACAGTCCCGCTAATTCGGGACTGTCTTATTCAAGGAAAGCCTCTGTGCCTTACCGGCAGTTGCGGGTAGGCGGATTGCCGATTACGCCGGGATACTGGTAAGCCAGCGGCTCATCAAAGGTGGCATAATCGAAGTAGATCATCAGCAGCACAGTGCGCTGTCCGGTAACCGGATCACTGATGATAATGTGGTCACGGCCGGCAGCCTCAAGCACGCCTTTGTATACCTTAGCATTCCACTCTTTGTTATTCTCGTATGTGTAGTAGAACGTTCCGACCTTGCCGAGGTTCAGCCGGAAAATATTTTCGATGTACGATTGTTCAAAAACGGGTGCGGTTGTAGGCACTACTGCTCCGCCCGGAGTCATCGGGCTTCCGCTGGTCACCTGGGGCGGCATGGTTCCCATTGGCATCATGGCCCCGCCGGGGTTGCTGCCGATCATATAAGTAACGGGACGGTAAGGTTGGCTGATCATTTTTGTAAAACCTCCTAAGTAAATGTTGGCTCAGGGAGACAGCTCCGGCGGACGGACCCAGCCGTTCTGTCTCCTGCAGCCTGCGGGCGCCTAGTATACAGCCGGGCAATCCTCAGCGGTCGGGGTAAAGAAGCAATGGGCCTTGTAACGTCCGGTATTCTGCTGGTTATACCACGTTGCCGGACAGGCTCCGACTGGACGGAAGAACCATAGGGCGTTGGAGGCCGGCCAGGTTCGTTCACCTGCGATAGCCCGTTTGGCCAGCCTGATGTCCGACTCTCTGGCCCGCTGGTAAAAGTAACTCTTCTGCGGGGCCTCGAAGCCGCCTGGACTCTGATACACCATATCGTTCACATTCCGGATGTTGTTGAAGTCTAGACAATTTCCGAGAATCCGGTTGACCCCGACATTGCCGACCATCAGCATGCCGGAATCCCCATCCTCCTCGGCTTCCGCCCTCATCAGCCGTGCCAGCACCCTCACATCTTCCGAGTTCGTTTTGATAACGGCCATGTGTTCTCCTCCTTCTTTCCTGCTCGCTGTATTGTATGTGCATCCGCCTAAGAGGTGACAGTCCGTTATGAATTTCTCAACGCCTCAGCCTCCCGTTACAGCAGATCATGGCTCATAGATCATCTTGCGGGTCATGCCACCGTCAATCACCAGCTGTGCCCCTGTAATGAAGTTATTCTCCGGGGCTGTTAAATACAGGCAGGCCCGGGCTATATCCTCCGGCTTACCGACACGGCCGGCCGGATGCTGCTTATGATCAGCCTCACGCAGCCCGCTATAATCCCCGGTCTCAATCCATCCCGGACTGATACAGTTCACAGTTATACCATCCTTCCCCAAGGTTACTGCCATCGCATGCGTCAGGGCGGTTATCGCCCCTTTAGATGCTGCATAAGCCTCCGTATCAGGCTCAGACATCAGCGCGCGGGTTGAGGACAAATTGACGACCGACCCGCCGCCCGGGTTCCTCCGCATGTGTTTGGCCGCCTCCCGGGTCGCAAGAAATACGCTCCGGGCGTTTGTATTAAGCACCTTGTCCCAGTCATCTGCAGACAGCTCGTACAGCGAAGCCGCATGCGGATTTGCGATCCCGGCATTATTGACTAGAATGTCGACTGTTCCATACTTCTCCGCTGTATGGGCAACAAGCGCTATAATCTGATCTTCCCGGCTGACATCACAGGACACATATTCAGCATGTCCGCCCGCTGCGGTAATCTCTTTTGCCGTCTTTTGACCCAGTGCGGATTCCAGCTCTGCCACAACTACCTTTGCCCCTTCCGCAGCGTAAGCAGCGGCTACCGCTCTGCCGATCCCGCGGCCTGCGCCTGTAACAATTACAATTTTGTTGGCATATTCCACTATTCATTCTCCTCCTAAGCTGGCTGGTGATAGAGTCATAATATAAATATCCCCTTATTCCGGTTAAGGAATCAAGGGGATTGTACTGAGACCGTACTATATAGTAAATAAACTGCAGCCGCTACTAACGTCTTGCTTCAACCTCCTGCTATTCTGCAGTTGAGTAATGGGGATGCCGCTTGAAGCCATGGTATCTGGTTCCCTGATAGCTTAATATGCCCCTGTCCCCTTCTGCACTCATGCCGAATTCACTGCCGTCCACCTTGAACTCCATCCGGACGCCGTCCTGCAGCTCATAAGTCAGATAATAAGTGGTGCTGGTCCGGCTGGACTGGCTGTCATCCTGAAGCTGCTGCTGGCGGACTTCACTGCGTTTGCTGACAATACGGGCGGGGATAGTGAGCAGGGGCGAGCTGTTATTGCGGCTCCACTGAAACAAGCCTCTGCCTGCAGATACTGCTACAATACCGATCATCACCACAAGGAAGATCGGTATCACTGTTCCGGTAAGATCAAACATCCAAGAAGGATCCGAGCCCATTCCCATGCTTATTCCCCCTCATACCCCAAATACTTGCCGCCCCCTGCACATTCATGGGGATGCTTCTGTACATGTATATGCCTTATCCTTCTAATACAGCATCACTAATAATACAAATAGCCTGACGCTGCAGAAGTTCCTGATTTACGTTTTTGAATGCAAAAAAGACCACTCTGTTCTCAGTTACGAGAACGTATGTGGTCTTTAACCGCTGCTTGCCGATCTATTACTCTATGCATGCACAAGATCAAGAAATTGTCTGGTTTCATTCTCTTCGGTCGGCATCATACCGTTGTCAGCCCAGCAGGCTCTGCATTGCTCTTCCGTTTCACACAGGTGAGCGTCATCGCAGTTATAGCACAATTGCAGAAGGTTTCTAGTCACATAATCCGTTTCGAAAGTTGTCATTATAATCTCTCCTATTCGTAGATGAAAGTTTGTGAAAAAATGAACTTGTTTTCTATGTGTTAAATATATCACAAGCGTTTTCGTTTGTCATGTGATTTTTTTCACATTTTTAAAGAAAATTTGAAATACGTTTTTTTGTTCAACTTTTGGACAAAGCTTGGATTAGTACAGCCTATTTATATAGCTGTCGTTGAGCGAGGCTGTCACCTGTTCAGCACTGATTCCGGGCAGCTTCACATGATCTGCTATCATCTTCGGAATATCAGGTAATTGGTCCTTTGCCGGCCAGGATTCCGGATTCCACAGGCTTGAGCGTTTGAACGCTTTGGCACAATGAGTATAACATTCCTCTACTTCTACCATAATCCTTACCAGCGGCGTCCGCCCGTAAGCTTCCATTTGCTGCAGCAGCTGCTCATCCCGGACAATTGCCGCCCGCCCGTTCACCCGCAACGTCTCTTCAAGCCCCGGTATCATAAAAATCAGCCCTGCCCGCGGGTTAGATAACAGATTAATCAGCGAGTCCATTCTGCGGTTGCCCGGGCGTTCAGGAATGACCAGCCGGCGCTCGTCCAGAATCTGCACAAAACCCGGTGCATCCCCTCTTGGTGAAACATCCACATGACCTTCATGATCTGAAGTAGCCATCATCAGGATCGGGGACCGGGCGATAAAACGCCGGCAATGCTCATCAATCACACCAATCACCTTGTGCTGTACAAGCTGCCCCGGGGAACCCAGCAAATCACGCAGCTCTGCTTCCGTTTCTATTCTCTGATATTCAGACATAAGCATCCTCCGTCAAAAAAAGAAGACTGCACAGAGCAGCCTTCCTTCACTCATATAGATTCTGCTACATGACGCGCCAGCTGACCCCGCCGTTCGTTGTCTGCAGCAATATGGACCTGCGGTCCTCTTCCTTCTGGATCAGCAGCCAGCCCACATCCTCTGAAATAAACTGTAGCTTCACGATCTCAGGGTATTCAAGCAACTTTGACTGGAGGACACTGCTGGCCGGCAGCGGCACCCAAGTCTGGCCCTGGTTCACGGTTTTGAAGATCATATTACCGCTCAGCAGCCAGCCGGTCCCGGCACTAATAAAAGCGGGCGGAAGATAACGGTTGACTCCAGTCTGGCTGTTCAGCACAAAATCAACAAATTTCCAGTTGTCACCGCCGTTAGCTGTAAAGTAGCCGTTATAAGTCACGCTGTTTTGCTTGTCTGTCTGACAGGCTGCCGGGAGAAAGCCGGCGGCACTGTTTCCGCCGAAAAACTCCGGTTCTCCGGTAATCACCTTGTCGCAGCCTCCCCACTCTGCATTAACCAGGATCTCCTGACCCGGATGCCAAGTAACCCCGCTGTCGCTGGTCATGTAGATTTTGGGTAGCGCACCGGTCTGCAGGGTCACCAGTCCATGCGTGGTGTTCTTAAAGATCATTCCGGTAACAATACCGGCCATAGGAATCGTGTTGTTCGGCAGGTTCGGATTATACTGTTCATTCTGCATAACCATGGTCCAGGTCGCTCCTCCATCCTTAGTGGCATAGAGAGCCTTACTTGACTTGGTGGCATTTGCATCCCAGGAGGTCATCAGCCAGCCGTTCTGCGGAGAACTGAAGTAAATAGACGATACCGTGTTCGAATCGGGAAAAGAAGATACCTTCCAGCTCTGGCCGCCGTCTGTGGTCCGCAGAACAACCGTCTCCGTTACCCCGAACGAGCTGCGGATAATCCAGCCGTTATGAGGATCAGTGAAAAAAATTTCTTCCCCGTACACCGGATTGGCCAAAAACTGAACATTTGTTGAAGGTGAAATATTAGCCCAGGTTCCCCCATTATCCTTGGTCATATAGATCCGCAGTTCCTTTTTGGTGACACCCCATGCCAGACCGACCGATTCATTCAGCAGCCTGAAATCGGTCAGACGGGTCTGGATCTGATATTTTGGCGTGCTTTCATTGGTTACGTTTTTGGCATCGCCGGGGGTAATCAGCGTAATCGTCTGCCCTTCCTCCGGCGCTTCCGTCGGCTGAGGAGGCAGAGTCGGTGCTGGTGCCGGGGATGAGGAGCAGGCTGATACAATCAGCAGGATAAAAAGAACCGCAGCGGATATTCCCAGCTTCCTGTAACCTGCAGTGTAAGGAAACAAGGCTCTCCCCCCTTTCTTTTGACTTACTTCTTATTCAGTTTACTGTTTTTATAGCCATAGAGCCAGTAGATCAGTAATCCGAGGACCAGCCAGATGAAAAATCCGATCCAGGTTTCTCTGCCCAGATTATACATCAAATAACCGCAGGCTGCTGCACTCAACAGCGGAATTACCGGAACCCAGGGCACTCTGAACCCCCGTTTGAGCTCTGGATGCGAACGCCGCATGACGATAACACCAAGCGAGACCACGAGGAAGGCGAACAAGGTCCCGATGCTTGTCAGGTCGGCAAGCCGGTCCAGCGGCACAAAGCCGGTGAATACGGCAATAATGCCGCCGACCATCCAGGTGCTGCGCACCGGAGTCTGTGTCTTTGTATTAATCTTCGCCAGGCTTTCGGGAAGCAGCCCGTCCCGGGAAATGGCGAACAGCAGACGGGTCTGTCCGAACAGCAGAACGAGCAGCACAGTCGTCATACCGGCTATGGCCCCGACGGAGATCAGGCCGGCAATCATATTCTGATCCACAAACCGCAATGCGAAGGAAACCGGATCGCTGACATTCAGGTTCTGATAAGGCACAATTCCGGTCAGCACGAGCGAGACTGAAATATACAGGACTGTGCAGATGGCAAGTGAAGAAATAATTCCGATTGGCAGATCTCGCTGCGGGCGCTTGACCTCTTCAGCAGCCGTCGACAAGGCATCAAAGCCGATATAAGCGAAAAATACCGTCGCCGCCCCGTTAACGACCCCGTGGAAGCCATAGGGCAGAAACGGTGTCCAGTTCTCCGGCTTAACATAGAAGATACCGGTGAAGATAAACAGCAGGACCACAGCGAGCTTTACAACTACCATTATCGCATTAAAGCGTGCTGTTTCTTTGACGCCTCTTGTCAGCAGATAAGAAATCAGCAGGATGATAATCACTGCAGGCAGATTTATAAAGGTACCTTTGTCCGCATTATATGCCCCGGACAGCGCAGTAGGCAAATGAATTCCGAAGCCCTCCAGCAGCCCCTGAAAATACCCGGACCAGCCGCTGCTTACCGCTGCAGCCGCAACTCCGTATTCCAGCACCAGATCCCAGCCGAGAATCCAGGCCAGCAGCTCACCAAATGCAACGTAGCTGTAAGCATAGGCGCTGCCTGATACGGGAAGTGTCGAGGCAAACTCCGAATAGCAGAGTGCGGACAGCACGCAGGCGATTCCGGCAAGTACGAAGGACAGCACCAGGCCGGGTCCGGCATGCTCTGCAGCAGCAACCCCTGTCATTACAAAAATGCCGGTACCGATGATCGCACCCACGCCGAGTGCGGTAAGATCAAGGGCACCTAAGGTTTTGCTGAGCTTGCCGGCATTGTCGCTCACAGGGACAGCCAGCGGTTTCTTGCGGAATAAATCCATACTTCTTTTCTCTCCTGTCAATAATAGTGATATATCGCTAATGACCTTATGGTCAGCAAGCCAAAATAATGCCGGAACCAGGAACCGGCAGCCCTATTGCCAAATGTTGTTGTTAGCATACCCGCATCCGGGGTAATGGATTAAAAACAGCATGCTTGAAAACACTACATTTAACGATTATGATGGTTAAGATTGGACACAAAAAATTCGAACTTCGGAGGAGATGTATCAATGGCCCCCCCATTTAAGCCCAATCGTGTCGTAGTTATCGGCACCGGTGCAGTAGGAACAACAACCGCTTATACCCTGCTGCTGCGCAGACGTATGCAAGAACTGGTACTTATAGATGTCAATCATCAGAAGGCCCTTGGAGAAGCGCTGGACATGAATCACGGCATGCCGTTTGTCGGCGGCGTGAAGCTATGGGCAGGAACCTATGAAGATTGCCGGGAAGCGGATATCATTATCGTTACCGCCGGTGCATCGCAGAAGCCGGGCGAAACCCGGATCGATCTGCTGCGCAAGAATATTGCCATCTTCAAAGACATCATCCAAAAAATCACTAAATACAACCATCATGCCATCCTGCTGATTGCTACGAATCCGGTGGATATTCTGGCTTATGCCACCCTGAAGATCAGCGGCTTTGACCGCAGACGGGTCATCGGTTCCGGTACTGTGCTCGACAGCGCACGTTTCCGTTACCTGATCGGAAAGCACAAGGAGATTGATCCGCGCAGTATTCATGGACAGATTATCGGGGAGCATGGTGATTCAGAGCTTCCGGTATGGAGTCTCGCCAATATTGCGGGAACTGACCTTGGCTTCGATGAAGCGGAGCGCAAGGATATCTTTGAAGACACCAAAAATGCCGCGTATGAAATTATTGATGCCAAAGGCTCTACGTCCTATGCCATTGCACTGGCACTGGACCGGATTGTTGTCTCGATTCTGGACAATGAAGGCGCTGTACTGAATGTCTCTACCCTGCTTAACAACTACAACGGAGTGTCCGATGTATTCCTCGGTGCACCTTGTGTCGTTGACCGTTCCGGTGTGCGGGAAGTTCTCGATCTGCCTCTTAACGAGGAAGAGCAGGCCTTGTTCCAGAAATCGGCGGACAAGCTGAAATCAGAGATTTCCAAGCTGGAGCTGTAAAAATAGCATTCTCCTATAACAAACAAGGGCTATCTCCCGGTCGCTTTGTCGGACCGGAAGATAGCCCTTGTTTGCGTACACCCGCACACAAAAGAATCCGTCCTTCAGCGTGTATCGCACACACCGCTGTTAAAGGACGGAGTTAACTTGCCATGTCATTTTGTTAATATAACATGAAACATTTTTATCTGACAATGAAATTAATATCCTGGACGTAATTTCCAGATTAACGAATCACCGGACGCTGGTAATATTCTTTTAACACCTGCTCTGCTTCCTTGCCGTAAATATCGAACCCGACGTTAGTCGCCGCTTCTTCAGCCGGATACAGCTTCGTACTCCAGTCCCACCAGAAGAAACCGGCGAACCAGGATTCATCCCAGAAGGTCTCCAGCGCCGAACGGTAAAAGTTCGCCTGCTCCTGCTGGGAAGCCGGAAGCTCCTTATGGCTGAAATCCCACGGCATCGTGGCACAGCCTAACGCGCTGCGGCAGCCAATTTCAATAAAGACAAGCTTCTTACCGAACCGGTCAGCCAGTGCCTTCAGCCGCGGCTTCTGCTCCTCCCAGGAGGCCCGCATATTCTCCAGAGTATCGCCCGGAACGGACGCTACCGGATAATATGCGCTTGTTCCGATATAATCAACCTCGTCAAGCCACTCAATTCCCTCTTCTTTACCATGATTAGCATTGTACACAATCGGGCCGTTATACAGGCCTTTGACCTCACTGATCAGATTGCGCCACTCTGTCTCCCGCGATTCTGTAGCCACCATCTCGCAGCCGATGCAGAACAGCTCACACTCCAGCTCCTCCGCCAGTTCTGCATAATGCTTAATGAAGTTTGTATAGGACTTGAACCAGGCAGCCCAGTAAACATCCCCATCCTCAGGAAAACCGATCCGGGCTCTCCAGATTCCGTCTCTGGAGTTCACCACCGGTTTCAGGCACACCTTCAGCCCCAGCTCTTTAGCCAGCTTAACCGTATGCTCTATATCCCGGTCTGTCATTGTATATCCGTAGTCAAAATAAATCTCGGTGGAATGCACCGTGTCCTGCCACGTCCAAAAGGACAGAGCAATCCATTCACTTCCGGTTTCTGCCAGCTTCCGCAGCGATTCCTCCGCATAAGGCTGCCTGTATGCTCCTCTTGTTGATTCCCAGCCATAAGTCATTCCTTTAAAAAATCCTTCTTTCACCGCTGTATCCTCCCGTTGATTAAATTAGCAGCTTCTCTCCGCTTATAACATTTAGAATTAATATCTATCTTTTGTTAGGATAATTGAAAAACAAAATAATAACAAGTTATTATTTCATGATTGCTCACCCTACAAAACACGGAGTCTATAAATATGAAAAAACCGGCGGACTTTTGGGTCCTCCGGCTTGTTCGAATAAACACATGATTAGGGAATTCACTGGTATGAACTATGCTGTTCTCATTGGTTACTCCACAACCGCCGCTTCCTTCTCCGGTATGCTAATCTGCAGCCTGGCCATAGCCTCTTCCTTTTCACGGCTCGTAATATGTGTATACACGGTTGTAGTCTGAATCGAGGAGTGGCCCAGCAGCTCCTGTACTGTCCGCAGATCCGCTCCCTTGCGAAGAAGCATGGTAGCGAAGGAATGACGCAGCTTGTGGCTTGAATACGCACGGCGGTGCGCCTCGGGCACACCCTGCTGGAACCGCTCAAACGTATCCGCAGCAATCCCCTGAATCCCTCGTATGGAGAGTCTCCGGCCTTTCTGCGAGATGAACATGGCTTCTTCTTTACTGCGCCACGGTGTCAGGCGCTCATTGATCGCTTCTTCCAAATAAGGTGCGACAGCTTCCGGGATCGGGACATTCCGCCATTTACGGCCTTTCCCAAATACACGCAGCGATCTGCGGTCTGCACTGTAATCATTAAGATTAAGCGTGTGCACCTCCCCTACCCGCAGCCCCATATAGGACATAAGAAGGAAGACTGCGAGGTTGCGGCTGCGGTATTTCCCGCTGACAGCTGACAGGAACTGCTGCAGATCGCTCTCACCCAAATACACCGGCTCACGGTTTTTTTCGGTCTTGGATTTTTTGATGCCGGCAGCGGGATTAACGGTGAGCAGCTCAAGCTCAATCAGCGCCCGGAACAGGCAGTTGATGGAGGCATGCTTCCGGTTTCTGGTCGAGTCACTGACGCCCCGTTCACGCACAGAGGTCAGATAGGAGACTACATGCAGCTTTTTGACGGATTCCAGCCGCTTGCCATTAAGTCCCTCCAGGAATTCACGCACATCAGCAAGATAAGACTTCTGCGTGTATGCAGTAAATCCGGCATCCTTCATCCAGATCAGAAATGCCTCCAGCTCTTCTTCGTAATCCGTTTCCAGCTCACTCACTGCCGATCCCCCCTGTTTGTGCGCCATTCTGCTGCATGTATCTGTACGATTGCCAGAAATTCATCGAGTGCGGGTGAAACCCATTTTTTGTTATGGTAGGCCATTTGTGTAGCTACCCGCTGAGACTCATCATTCCAGTTCAGACGTGCCAGCTTGCCTTCAGACAGCTCATTTCTGACCGTAATCAGCGGCAGGAAGGAAATGCCCAGCCCGGACATCACACACTGCTTAATGGCTTCAATGCTCCAGAATTCCAGATTAGGATCGGGATATACGCCATGGCTGTTAAGATGGCGCTCAAACAGTGTGCGGTAGGTGCACCCTGCCTCTGTATGCAGGATAGTCTCCTGCTTCAGATCGAGCGGCATAACCTCCTGTAAAGCAGTCAGCGGGTGATCAAGCGGCGCCACCAGCGTCATTTCCACCTGAATCAGCGTTTCACAGGTTAAGTCCTTGTATTCGGTGTCCGGCTGAAGCAGAAAGACCAGATCAAGCTCACCGGTGCGGGCCATCTCCGTCAGCTCCCAGCAGACCCCCGGCTTCAGCGTAATCCGGACCTGGGGATGAGACATGCGGAATTCCTTGATAATCCCCGGCAGACGGAACGCAGCCAGTGATTCAGGTGCACCTATGCGCAGCACACCGGATAGCTCCGTTTCCGATCGCAGCGCACCCTCTGCCAGGGCATGCATCCGGGAAATCTCCTGTGCGTAAGGCAGCAGGCGGCGTCCGGCATCAGTCAGCATGATTTTTTTGCCGATCCGGTCAAACAAAGGCTGGCCCAGCTCTATTTCGAGTGCCTGGATCTGCGCTGTAATGCTCGACTGCGCATAGTCCAGCTTCTGGGCGGCTCTTGTAAAGCTGCCTGCCTCAACTACAACCAGAAAGGTGAATAAATGCCTAGATTCCATAGCTTGCCTGCCAGCCTCCTTATAAAAAAGTTATCATCGGTTTTTTGAATGGATAGTATTTAATAATTCCGTTTTTCCAATGGATCTATTATCTGATACTCTATACATAAATACAAGGAAAGCGGGATATTTAAATGAAGCAAAGCAATTCTCTGCAACGCAATATCGGCATGCCGCAGGCCATTGCCCTCTACATCGGTGCTGTGCTCGGCTCCGGGGTGCTGATCGTTCCCGGCCTGGCGGCCGAAATGGCCGGACCGGCATCTCTGCTGGCCTGGGGCTTTATGACACTGTTAATTCTTCCATTGGCGCTGTCGATGGGACTGCTGTCTGCCAAATATCCGAATGCCGGCGGCGTATCACACTTTGTAACACTGGCGTTCGGTCCGCGGGCCGGAGCGATGGTCGGCTGGTTCTTCCTGATGTCTGTTCCGATCGGCGGACCCGTTGCCGCGCTAACCGGGGCAGGCTATATGACCGCCGCCATGGGCTGGAGCGACGGTGCAAGAATCGCTATTGCTGCCGGCATGCTGGCAGCGGGGCTGATCACGAACTGGATCGGGATGCAGGTCGCCGGCAAAGTGCAAATTGCCGTCGTAATCGCCATTGTCTCTGTGCTGGTCTTCTCCTTTGCCGCGGCGCTGCCCCGGATGGAAAGCACTCATTTCACTCCGTTCCTTCCGCACGGCTGGACCAGCATCGGGCAAGCTGCTGCAATTCTCTTCTGGTGCTTTATCGGCTGGGAAGCCGTGTCTCATCTGTCAGAGGAATTTAAAGATCCGCAGCGTGCTGCCATAAAAGGGGTTACCATTGCCGCTGTCATTGTAGGCGTACTCTATTTCCTCTCTGCCCTGGCAACGGTCGGCACTCAAAGCTATCTCCGGGGCGGAGCAGATTCTTCGCTGGTCTGGATCATCAGCCAGCCGCTGGGAGCATGGGGCGGCTTCATCGCCGGACTCACCGGAATGTTCATTTGTACGGCAACCATCATCGCCTATACAAGCGCAGCTTCACGTGTAGCCTTCGCTTTAGCCCGTCAGGGCTACGCGCCCCGGTGGATGAGCCGGTTATCCTCCCGGTATCAGACACCGTCAGGTGCCACGATGTTCCTTATGGGCTGCTATGCAGTAATCCTGTTTCTGTACGGAAGCGGACTGCTGTCTATAACCACCCTGATACAGTTTCCGAACGCAACCTTCATCCTGACCTACATCGGCGGCTGCGCGGCAGGTATACGATTGCTTAAGGGCAGCCGGATGGGCGTAACAATCAGCTGGATTTCTTTTTCCGCGACGGTAGCAGTGTTTCCGTTTACCGGCTGGGCAATCGGTTATCCGCTCGCCATTGCGGCATGCTTCACGGCCATTGTCTGGCTCCGGAGCAGCCGCCGTTCGCTGCCTGATCTGCCCGAAAGAAAACCGCAGCAGAAAAAGTCCAAAGTCATTTAATACAATTGAGAATGTATATAATTGCTATACACAAACAGGCCGCGATACTCCTTAATTGCTAAGGAATCGCGGCCTTTAATATTGAATCCATACTATTCAACCTCAAAGTGAATCGTTTCAGACTGTATGCAGCGGGTTATGGATGAAGGAGAGAAGTTCTATCATTCATAACACACGAAGGAGAGATAATATATGTCGGATTATAATAAAATCGTACTGGAGCCAGCTGCCCTGCAATTTGCGAATGATAACTCGGAGCCCCCTTTTCTCCCTGACCTGGGGCCGGAAAAAGGCCGGGAAACAGTAAATAATGTTCAGTCCGGCGAAGTTGATAAGCCTGCAGTCGACATTCAGGATACTATCGTCTCTGGCGGTCCCGGCGGTAAAGTGCCTGTGCGGATTATCCGCCCGCTGAACAGAGTCGGTGACGACCTGCCGGTCATCCTCTATATTCATGGCGCAGGCTGGGTGTTCGGCAACAGCCACACCCATGACCGGCTGATCCGGGAGCTGGCGGCCGGTGCGGAAGCTGCGGTTGTTTTTCCAGAATATAGCCTGTCCCCGGAAGCCAAGTATCCTACTGCTATTGAAGAAATCTATGCTGTCCTGGAATGGATTTCCAAGGAAGGCGGAAAAAACGGGCTGGACAGCGGTAATGTGACCGTGGCCGGTGACAGTGTCGGCGGTAATATGACAGCGGCTATTACACTGATGGCTAAGGAGCGCAGCGGACCGAAGATCGCCAAGCAGCTGCTGTTCTATCCGGTAACAGATGCCGCCTTCGATACTGAATCCTATCATCTGTTCGCAGAAGGCTACTTCCTGCAGCGTACAGGCATGCAATGGTTCTGGGATCAATATACAGCCGACCCGGAAGAACGGGCGCAGATCACCGCCTCTCCGCTCCGGGCCAGCCTTGAGCAGCTAAGCGGTCTGCCCGAGGCACTGATCATTACCGGTGAAGCGGATGTGCTGCGTGATGAAGGCGAAGCCTATGCCAATAAGCTGCGCGAAGCCGGAGTGCCTGTTACAGCTGTACGCTTCCAGGGAATCATCCATGACTTTGTTATGCTGAATGCAATGGCAGATACCGAAGCGAAAAAAGGCGCCTTGCTGCTGGCAACCGCCTGGTTAAAGCAGTAACTGCGTTTTCCCAAGGCAGCTCAGCCCGCTTTATACGTATAACAGGCCAGCCCCGACATTTGTGGGGCTGGCCTGTTTGTTATCCTTATATTCAGTACAAATGTGCTCCGCTTATTTCCGCTGGGCATAGAATTCAGCCGCTTTCAGCAGCATATCCTTCAGCGAGCCGAACGAGGTCGTTTTGTTCACATGCTCGTCCAATTGATCCTGGGGCAGCGACTTCAGGTCGTCAGCCGAGGAGCCGGAGAATCCGCCGCTTTGCAGGAGCTCCTTCAGCGACCCGAAGGAGGTAAACTTCTGCAGAAACGGGCTGGACAGCAGCTGCTCCAGAGGCAGCTTGTCCAATAGCTGATCTAACGGAAGCTTATCCAGCGGCAGCTTTTGCAGCAGTTCCCCTATATTCCCGTCTTTAACTGAATTCATAAGACCCTGGACCTTATCGCCCAGTCCGCCAAGATGAAACCCCATGATTGTTCCTCCTCTGAGTTGTAGTTGCTTTTTATTACCCTAATCCGTTAACCGCGAATATAGGTGACATATATATTATTATGTTAACCATATATTATTTTCATGACCAAACAGCAACTAATCGCCTGATCCGAGGGTCAATAAAGTATAATAATATCCATCAAGGAGCTGATCCCTTTGTCCAGAACGACCCTTGGACTCGCTTTACTGCTGGCAGCCGGCCTGCTTACATACGGTCTCGTCAACGCTTCACATGAAGCGGATTACAGCCAGAACAGCCAAAACCAAAACCCTAAGGAAGCTACTGATGCCGCTTCAGCGAACATAACGCCAAAACCGTCTCCGCAAGCCGTCACTCCGCTTAAGGTATTATGGCAGGCTGATACGGAAGGCAGCGGCATATATTCGGATGATCCCCCTGTCTCGGATGGCCGATTCTACTACTCACACAATAATACGCTGCATGCCGCCAGCCTCACCTCCGGTTCAATTGCCTGGACTTTTGAGAACGCAGGAACGCCGGAAATCATCAGCGGTAACACTGTTTATACCATAAGCGGCAGCGACCACCTCGTTAAGCTGTCAGCGGACACCGGGAAGCAGCTATGGAGCACGAAAGTTGCCAAGCAGTTTATGGAAATAGGCGGACACGCCCGCTTAATTGGCAAGACCATTATTTTTGCCAATGAAAGCGGCGGTATAGCCGCCTATGACCCTGATACAGGCAACCAGCTGTGGACAAATCCGGATATCCCGATGTATGCCGGTACCATTCACGGCGGGCATAAAGGTGTGCTGATCGTGTCCAGTACTATCGATAATATCCGTTCGCAATTCTTTGGGCTGGAGCCTGCGACCGGGAAGCGGATGTGGCGCACGGAAGGCATCTTAAGTCCGGTTACCACCTATGAAGATGACCTGGTGCTGCGTGAGACAGCTGCTGAGCAGTACATTCCCGGAGACTCGCCGGTTGCCGGTCACCTCCTGACTCTTGTAAGACTGGATTCTGCGACAGGACAACTGACCAGGCAAGAACATTATCAGTCTCTGACAGATGTACAGCTCACAGAAAGCAGCTTGACCCTAATTGAACAGCCCTATGTCTATACGCTTGACAGCAAGCCGGATCAGGCAGATCGCTCACTCATTCGTTTCACCCTTGGTCAAACGGATGGCTCAGGCGTCAAAAGCTATGATGAATACGGTGTTTGGGCAGCCGGGCCTACAGATGGAATGGCTTTTTTCCGGAAAAATAATATGGTGACTGGTGTTCATCTGGCGGATGAGCGGACCGTCCCCTTCGCAGCTCCGGCGGATGGGATTACGCTGATTCAAAAGGAAGGGAATGCTGTATTCGCCAGCTATGATAATGGCAGCTTCATCATCATGGATGCCCGCACCGGAGCCGCTGTAGGCAAACTAGACACTGGTCTGTCTTACACTTACTTCAGCCATATTATCATCTCCGGCACAACCGCACTGGTGCGTTTTGAGAACATAACCTTTGCACTGGAAATGCCCGAAGCCTTGTTACAAGAATAAACAAACCAGGAGATTATAATCATGCCCTTAACTTTTGCACACCCGGCAATTCTATTACCCTTTTCCCGCAAAAGCACTTACGTTCATTTTTCCGCGATGGTCCTGGGCAGCATGTCACCGGATTTCGAATACTTTGTCAGAGGCAGGCCGGTTGCCGAGATCGGACATTCATTTACCGGATTTTTTGTATTTAATCTGCCGCTGGTTGCGGTCTTTTATCTGATCTATCACTACTTTGTGCACAAGACTTTTATGAGCCATCTGCCGCATTATCTCCAGGACACTTACACACACCGTGCAGCTGCAAATCCTGTTATCCGGGTATTCGTCTTCCTCTATTCAGCACTCTTCGGCATGCTCACGCATGTGGCCTGGGATGCTTTTACCCATAAGCAGGGGGTTATGGTGACAAAATTCCCCGGGTTCTTTAATCACATGTTCAGCGTGTACGGTCACAGCATTCCGTTATACAAATTCCTGCAGCATGGCAGTACACTGCTCGGACTCAGTCTGATCTTCATTTATCTGGTTTACAGGAGCCGTTCTAACATGCAGGAGCCTTCCAGCATATCGGTTAAGCAAAAAGCGATCTTCTGGGCGGCCGTGTGTCTCTTGGCTATCGTCATCCTATTGGTCTGGTACGTTATAGCCCCGGTATCCTTACAGAGCTACGGCGTACATGTTGTGAGAATCGTTGATGCTGCATGCTTAGGACTGCTAGGAATCTGTCTGTTTCAAAAGCTTCGCCCCGCTCAGCCGCAATAGATTGCTTCAAAACAAAAAGGGCTTCCACTGCAGGAAGTCCTTTTTGTTCTTTCTATTACAGAGCCTGTACGAAACTGCCGATTCTCTGCGCTGCCTGAATAAGCCGTCCTTCATCCTCCACCAGCGCAATCCGTACAAACCCTTCACCCTGTGCGCCAAAAGCATCCCCCGGAATAATTGCCACTCCGGTCTTTAGCAGCAGCTCCTGCGCAAACCTCCGTGACCGCCCGGTCTGACCTGCGCAAAACACCTCCGGCAGCGGTGCCCAGATAAACATCGTAGCCTTCGGGCTCGGAACGCCCCAGCCTTCCTCAGCCAGCGCCTGCACGAATACATCCCGTCTGCGTTCATAGAGCGGAGCAACCTCAAGCCGTCCATCTCCCTGCATCGCCAGCTCCAAGGCCAGCACCGCTGCCTCCTGCACCGGATTAAATACCCCGTAATCGACATTACTCTTGAGTTCACGGAGCGCACCCACTGCTTCACGGTTACCGGTCATGAAGCCGATGCGGCAGCCGGCCATGTTGAAGCTTTTGGAAAAGGAATGAAATTCAACCGCTGTATGTATCGCTCCAGGTACCTGCAGGACGCTCAGCGGACGGTAGCCGTCAAAGCCCATTTCCGAGTAGGCCAGATCATGGATGATCAGCACCTCCCATTTCAGAGCCAGCGCCACCAGCTTCTCCATGTATGCATAATCGGCCGTTACCGAAACCGGATTCCCCGGAAAGGCAAGCAGGATAAAAGCAGCCTCTCGCCACACCTCATCCGGAATGCTGTCCAGATCAGGCAGGAAATCATTCTCCGCCAGCAGCGGCAGCGGCCATGCCCTCACCCCGGCGATAGCAAGTGATCCTGAATAAATGGGATACCCCGGATCGGGCACAATTGCCAGATCACCGGGATTGCATACGGCCAAAGCCAGATGGGCCAGCCCGTCCTGTGAACCCATCAGAGACACCAGCTCCTCTTCAGGATTAACCTCCACTCCAAACCGCCAGCTCATCCACTTGGCAGCCTGCTCACGGAAGGCACTGCTGCCCTTGGAAGCCGGGTAAGAATAGCTGTCATCCCGGAGCACTGCCGCACTTAACGCTTCTCGGATTTCAGGGGCGGGCGCCTGATCCGGACTGCCTATGCCCAGATCAATAATTTCAAGACCGGAGCGGATCGCCTCCTCCTTCCACTCTGCCACCTCAGCAAAAATGGAAGAGCCTAAATGTGAAAGCTTGTCCGATCTCCATTTTTGGACAGCGCCTGATTTTCCAGTTGTCATAACTCTCCACCTGTTCGTTTTTGAATCATTATAGCATGACGGATGGAATTACAGATGAAGTCTGTTTACACTCTGGATTATAATGGTAAATAGAGCGTTCTTTAAGCCGGATTCTTGTCCGTGTGATGTAATAAAAATCGATTTAAAGTAAAACAGCGTATAATTTATGTTATACGCTGTTTTTTCGGCCTAAAATGGACAGCTTTTTCACCTGAAATAACGAATTCCGAGCTGACAGCACCCTATAATATAATCTCACCAAAATGGAAAGTAACCTTTACATTTTCCGTTTTTAATGCTATGTTAATGATGGAAAGCATGCTTTCCATCTGTCACAGTGAGGTGATTATTTGAAAAACAGGCTTGAGGAAATACGCAAACAGCACGGTATTAAGCAGGAAGAGCTTGCAGCTGCCTTGGAAGTATCCAGACAGACAATAGGCTCGCTCGAAAACGGAAGATACAACCCTTCCATCATTTTGGCTTTTAAAATCGCCCGTTATTTTAACCTGTCCGTTGAGGAGATTTTTATCTACGAGGAGGAACAGAAATGAGAAGATCACGAGCTTTCTACGGAATATTGCTATTCATGGGGATCTGCGCGGTTGCGGCGAGCTTCTTTTTTAACAATGAGGAATTCAAGGCGGTCTCAGGTGTGTTGATCGGAATCGGGGCAGGCAGTGCGGGGGTTAGTATATCTAATCTGTTAATGATCCGTGCAGCACGCAAGAACCCTGAGCTAGACAAACAAGCGCGCATCGATTATAACGACGAACGGAATACGGTGATCCGCAACCGCGCCAAAGCCAAAGCTGCAGACATCACACAATGGCTGATCATGGCGATCGCCTATGTTACTATCCTTATTTCAGCCCCGTTATGGGTGACCCTCGCTGTAGTGGTTGTATTTCTGATCTACCATTTCATGAGTCACTATCTGATCGTTCAATACCAGAAAAGCATGTAAACGGAGCAGCGCCAGCCTGCAATATAGCTATAATCTGCGGCTGGCGCTGTCTATGAACTAGCAGTTACTATCATTAACTCCACAGCCTCACAACTTCAACCAGCTCAACCCCGTCGAACTCCAGTCTGTATACATCGGGCTTGGACAAGCCCAGCAGGAAATCCAGATCATATTTTGAATCAAAAGCATTCATAATTAAGACCATCACAGCACCGTGGGTGCCTATAGCTATCTTTTTCCCCTTATGCTCCTGTAACAGCTCTTTGACCACAGTCATCGCCCGGCCCTGACAATCCGCATTCGATTCGCCGCCCGGTAATGAATAATCGGGGTCTATAAAAGACTTCTCCAATAAAGGGACCAACACCTCATCAGGCAGGCGCTTGTCTTCATTCAGAAAAATCCTTTCCTTAAGCTCTTCATACAATAGTATTTCCTTGCCGCTGGCTTGAGCCAAATGCTCAATGGTTAGGACCGCTCTTTGATACGGGCTTGATACAAACACCTCGATCTCTTCCCGCTTCAGCAAATCAGTTACCCGGAATACATCCGCTTTCCCCTTCCCCGTCAGCCCTCTGGTTCTTTCGTTGCCTTCATTCTTTGGTGAATCACCGTGCCTTACCATGTAGATGAAAGTATGCATAGCTGCCTCCTGTAATCGTTATACCGAATGATTATGAATATACAGCCTTCACACTATATTAGTAATAACTGGTATGTCAATATGAAAAGTACTAGTCAGATCAGGACAGGCATAGGATAGGGTATAACGAGTGAAGGTGGGAATACTCATGTCCAAGAACAAACGCGGTAAAGCACTCTGGCGGATGCCGTCCCGCAGCAGAGGAACCTGTCCAATCTGCGGCAGTACACGGATCAAGCTGCTCTATATCGGCAAAAAAGCGGACGGCGGCAAGCTGGATGTCTGCAAAAAGTGTGACGGCAAGCAGGCGGTCTAGCTCGCTGTCCCGGCTTAGCACGGTCTGTTTCCAGCACTCATAGTGAAGGGGAGCACCGTTTGGTACGGGGCTCCCCTTTTTTATCTAAGCTAATCCAATGTTCCGTATTCCCTTAAACTGATGAACTAATTTTCTGCCAGCCGATCCATGACTATATGCAAAATAAAGAGCCCACACCGTAAAAACGGCATGAGCCCCAGCCCGTTATCATGAAAACCGGTTTAGGTCTGGCCCACCCAATCTGCACCAGCCATACTCCGCCAAAGGCTGCGGATCTCCTCGTACTGCTCTGCAGGCAAAGCGCCCCCGCTTAACAGTGCCGCATTCTGCTGCCAGCGTTCAGGCTTGGTAGTACCGACAATGGCTGTATGCACTCCTGGTGTACTGAGCGTGAAACGCAGCGCCGTCCCAACTGCTTTTTGCGGGTCCGCTAAAAAACCGTAGGTCAATTCACGCAGCCGTTTCCAGTAAATATAAGAATAATCACTCTCATCCACGCTTTCGGACATCCAGGCGGCATTGGCGATCGGGCGTTTCGCAGTTACGCCTATATTCCTTTTGACTGCTTCGCCCAATGTCAGGTCAATAGCCTCCTGATCTGCTATGTTGACCGAGATTTGCAGGCTGTCAAACACGCCGGTCTGCACTGCATAGAGTGCATCCTTGCGGTCACCGCTGTAGCCGATATAACGTGTTTTGCCTGCTTCTTTAGCCCGCTGCAGCACTTCAATCACGCCTCCGTCACGCAGCACCTCTTCCCGGCAGCTGTGCAGGTGTATCATATCCACGTAGTCAGTCTGCAGGCGCTTGAGGCTGCGGTCAATACTCTTTTCCAGCATAGCCAGGTCCCAATCCGGATATTCCAGACCTGCGGAATGACCGCATTTGGTAAACAGATAATAGTCACTGCGGCGCGAGCCGAGTGCCTTACCGATAAGCTCCTCGCTGTCTCCGTAGCATTCAGCCGTATCAATCAGATTGAGCCCTGCATCCACTGCGCTTCCCAGCAGACGGTCTACCGTCTGCTGGCCAGAACCGCGGATTTCCGAGCCGCCGAAGCCCAGCACACTAACTTCCATATCCGTATTGCCGTATTTTCGTTTTTCCATCCTGGCTGCCTCCTGTTATCCTTCGTTATGATTTCGGGAACGCCTGTGAACTCGCATATCTTATACTCTATACCCTCTGCCGCAAAAAGAAAACGTTAGCTCTCCACGCTTCCCTCCGGAAAGCTTGATTTAATCCACAGCTTCGAAATATCGAGAAATCCAAACGAGCCGGTATGCAGACCGAACAGGCTCTGATTATGCTGGGCTCTTTTGTTCAGATGGCACCCGTAAAGCACCCAGGCATTATCACGTAAAAGATCCTCCGTCTGCTGCAGCATACTGCTTCTGCTCTTGTCATCCAGCTCCATGAATGAGCTGACCTTCTGTGTAATCACGGCCAGCTGGCTATCCAGCAGGAGTCCATGCAGATGGTTAGACCTGTTAACAAAGTAATTGATCATTCCCCACTGCCAGTCATCCTCAAGCACCTCTTCAGAAAATACAAAATCCGCCCGGCTGATGATCTCTTCCAGCTGAAAATCCTTGTATTCCAGCAGCTTGAAGGCTATACCTGCTGAAGCTCCGCGGCGCTGCAGCCATTCGGCCTCATCGCGTTCATCCTTTTTGCTGGTATACGCCAAGGTTATATATTCACCGTTATAGCCGCTTAACTTAAGCTGCTTCTTAATAGCATCTGGAGAAGGTTCGCTGAAGTTGGCCTGACGGCTCAGCCAGGGCAAAAAACTCGCTGCCGGGGTAATCCGGTTCCCGCCAAGCTCCTTCTTCAAGGACAGCGGATGATATAAGAGTCTCATAGCCTGACGGAATGGCCGGTTGTGCTGCAGGCCCTTTTTGCGGAAATTGGTGAGGAGATACCTGCATCCCAGCGCCGGATAATCGATGCTGTTATTGATGCAAGCGGCTGAGGAAGGACGGACCTCCCCCGCTTCCGGCAGCTGATACTGGCGTACGCTGGCCCATTGATCCGGCAATGTCCAGATCTCCACCCGGTCCAGCAGCGGACGTATACCGTAGTACTCATCGAAGGCCGCAAGTTCAACCACATCACCGCTCAGCCTGGTTACCCGGTATGGACCGGTTCCGGCCGGGCTAAGCGGATTAAACTCCAGATCATATGGAACAATGGACATATAGATGGAGCTTAATGTATGCAGAAAAAAACGGTTCGGGCGTGACAGGTCAAAACGGATCCGGTGATCACCAAGCAGCTCTATACCCGCAATATTCTGGAAATGCCATATCGCCGGACTATCCAATTCCTTGAGCCTCATCAGTGTGTGCTTAACATCTGTGGAGGTCATAACCCGTCCGTGATGGAAGCGGACGCCTTTACGCAGATAGAACACGTAGCTGGTGCACGCTTCGTTAACTTCCCACATATGAGCAAGCGCAGGCATAAAGCTATCGCTGGACGCTTCGTAGGTTATAAGTGTGCTGTAAATTTGACCAAGTAAAAAAGCTTCAAAAGCGGTGTAGACAGAGGCCGTATCCAGCGCAAGCACATGCCGGTTGCTGATAATCCGCAGAATATCAAGCCCTGTGGTGCTCTCTGCTTCACTATGGTAGCCCATTTGCTTATTCAGGACGGCCAGCAGCCTTTCCTTCAGCGGACCTTGAACTTCCGGAAGGCCGATTAGCTCTATTCCCTGCTTGACCTTCCCTTTGCCCATCAGTCCCTGCAGCTGCTCTTCCAGCACCTCTTCCATGCTGCGCAGAAAAGTGATTGTAGAGAAATGGCCCCTGCCTCTGCCCGGCTGCCAGAGTATCAATCCCTCCTCTTCCAGCCGGCGCAGTATAAATTTAACGTTGCGCGGTGTGCAGCACAGCACCTCAGCCAGTGCATCAATACTTGCCGGAAGCGGCTCCAGCAGCCTGTAAGGACTGCCAGAACCGGCTGCTATCCGCAGATAATGCGAGATATGATTATCCATCCTGATCGCTCCTATAAAGGTGAAAGGGAGTGTGTAAACCTTACACTTTTATTTCCCCCTTTTTACATTACAATTATACATGACACCGCCTGGAATGGCAGTCCCTCAAAATTCATTCAGCAGATTAGGAGATTCACCGACTTATGAAACAGCGTCTACAGCATATCCATCCATTAGCCTGGACCATTATTATCGGGACCATGTTCGGCCGGCTGGTTACCTCGATGAGTATTCCTTTCTTATCCATCTATCTGACCCAGGTGCTTGGGGCTTCCCCGACCCAGACTGGCTTCACGGTAGCCGTCAGCTCTCTGGCCGGAGTGATGATCAGCTTCTACGGCGGTTATATCTCTGATGTAATCGGCCGCAAAATCGTCATGCTCGTCTCAGTCTTCGGCTGGGCCTGCGTCTTCTTCGGCTTTGCCGCCGCCCAGCATTTATGGGTATTTTTCCTCGTTAATACCTTGAACGGGATCTGCCGTGCGGTATTCGAGCCAACCTCCCGGGCCATGCTATCGGATATTACTCCGCCGGAGCATAAGCTGCTTGTGTTCAATCTCAGATATGCGGCAGTTAACCTTGGTGTTGTGTTCGGGCCTATTATCGGCCTTCAGCTTGGCTCTGCTGAATCGACCTTTCCCTTTGTTATCGCGGGGATTGTCTATATCGCCTACGGGCTGGTATTGTTCATGCAATTTCGGATTCACCATTCAACCCTGCCTGAACGTCCGGCGGCTAAGGCTCCTAAGCTCCGTGCCGCGCTGGCTGTTACCGGTCGTGACCGCGTCTTTCTGCCGGTGCTGCTGGGTACCATTTTCTGTGTGCTCGGCTACGGACATTTCAGCTCAACGCTGGCGCAATACCTGGCAATGAATCCGCATTTCACCGACGGCGGCAAGGTGTTCTCTTATATGCTGTCGCTGAATGCTGTTACGGTGCTGGTTGTCCAATATCCGATAGTCCGCACAGCAAGCCGGTTTTCGCCGATTGTGCCGCTGATTCTCGGTAATATCTGTGTTGCCCTCAGTATGCTGCTGTTCGGTGCCGCAGGCGGGATCGGGCTGATGATGGCCGGCGTCATTCTGTTCACCATCGGAGAGGTACTGCTGTTCACTATGATGGACATGCTGATAGACCGGATTGCCAAACCAGAATGGAAAGGAACCTATTTCGGAACAATCGGCTTCAACGGGCTCGGCGGTGTTATGGCCCCCATCCTTGGCGGCCTGCTGCTGGATCAGTTCGGCGCCTCAAGCGGTCCCGCTGTCTTTGTGCCGCTTGCGCTGACTACAGCCCTCGGTCTGCCGTTCCTCATTCTTGCCCATAGAAGGCTCAAAGCCAGAGACCTGTCAGAAGCCAAAAGCTGCTTGTAGCATAAGCAGTCAAAGCAGCTGTATCTCATATAAACAGCGGCAGCCGTGGACCATCAGGTCCTGAGCTGCCGCTGTTTTATTGTAATTAATCATTCGATATCCGTCTAAGACTCCAATGCCTTGCCGCATTTCGGGCAGAACTGGTAAGCCGTATTCGTCACCTTGCTGCCGCAATAAGGGCAGTAACTTGAGCCGTGCTCACTATTATCATCCTGGAATTCACGGCTGTGAGAAGCGGGACCTGCAGATTTTTGAAGAAAACGGTCCAGAGGGTCCGGTTCTTCATTAGCTTCTGTGATGTCCAGCAGCGACATCCGGTTCTCGCCCGTTGCATTCTTAAAATGATAAATTGCCTGCCCGATAGCCAACCCGACAAAAATGATGCCGAACGCTGCAAAAAATATCGGTGCCCCCATCTGTATAGCCATAATCGTCCAAAAGATTCCGAATACTCCCACGGCACTCAATGAATAATTTTACCTATGCAGGGTAGGAGAATCAATCATTCTATGAGAAAAGTTTAAACCCAGCAATAAAGTTAACATAATAATTAATATGTTAATTCATTATGAACACATCTCATTATTACAAATCAAATATATAGCTTTTGCAAAAGCAGACTTTTCTCTCTGATATATTCTCTCAGCACTACCGGCTGCAGAACCTCTACATTAGTAGGCAAAGCCATCACTTTGTCACACGCCTGCTCATAGCTATACATGTTAACAGTCAGGATCTGAGCCTCCTGTTCAGCTGCAACACTCAACAATTCCAGCCTGCTAACGGCTTCAGGACAAGGCTGGTTCAACCGGATAACCACCGGATAGTATTCCTCTGCCCTGCGGTTATGCTTAAATATATTCTCACGGCTGCTCCAGTACGCCTCCAATGAAAAATCAGCAGGAATGTCATAGTCCTCCTCAAGCAGCTCAGCCCCTGTAATCCGTTCACATTTAAAAGTACGCAGATCCTCAGCCGATTCACAAAAGCCGACCAGATACCATTCCCCTTGCTTTACAACAAGTCCATACGGCTGCAGCGTACGGCTGGATACCGCTCCATTAACCTTACTGTATTCAATTCTGATTTTGAGAGAACGCCACAGTGCTGACCGCAGCCTTTCCAGACAGGGAATTGCCGGACGTTCGTTCCACCAAGGCGTAGGATCAAAATGAAAAACACTCTTCGCCTTGCGGATATCGGCCTGATAGGCTTCGGGCAAGGTCTTCTCCAGTTTGAGCAGGGCATTCTTGAGCTGTAAGCCCGATTCTCCCTGCTGCCCTGTATGGAACCCCATTCCCGTTAAATACAAATGGACCACCTCATCGCCATTCAATTGGCGCAGATTAAGCGTGTAACCCTCCATCAGGGAGATCCCGCCGTTCGGACCGGTTGTAGTCACCATTGGAAGTCCGGCTTCCGCCAGAATATCTATATCCCGGTAAATAGAACGGGCTGACGTCTCTAGTGCGGCCGCGAGCTCACTGGCCTTCATTTTCCCGCGGGATTCAATCAGCAATAGAATTGCTATTAAACGGTGAACACGCATCGCTAACCGGCCTCCTTCATTTCTTTTTACGCCCACCGGATTATTCTTGCCAAACAGTTGTCAACAATCGTAGTTTATTATGAAATGTATCAGACATAAGGAGCTGTTGTAAATGAACATTGGTATATTAGGCACCGGATTCGGAGCTTACCACGCAGGTATTTTAAGCAAATTAGAGAAGGTTAACCGTGTGGTCCTCTTCGGACGGAATGAAGAAAAGCTGCTGAAGCTCAAAAAAGAATTAGACATTGAAATCTCTACTTCTCTGGATGAAGTAATTAACGATCCCGGAATAGATATTATTGATATCTGCCTTCCATCGGAACTACATAAGCAGTATACCCTGCTGGCACTGCAAGCCGGAAAGCATGTATTCTGTGAAACGCCGGTATGCCTCACTATGGAAGATGCTATCGCCATGAAACAAGCCGAAGCACAATCAGCTAAAAGAGTATTCGTCAACCAGTTCATCAAATTTGATCCTGCATACCGGTACCTATATGAGTCTTTGCAGCAGGAGAAATACGGCCGGCTTCTAAAGGTAAGTTTATCCCGGGAAACGCCGCCATTATGGGGAGATCTGGGCCTCGATAAGATTACAGTTAGCCTGATGATCCATGAGCTTGATTTTATAACCTGGACACTAAAGGATGCTGCTTTAATAAGCGTCTGGGGTACAGTGGGTTCACACACCGGCCAATCTCTGGTTCAGGCAGCCTTTGATACACCGCAGATCAATGCTCAGGTTATCGCAGCCTCCTTAATGCCCTCAGCTTATCCTTTTAAGGTCGGTTATGAGGCTTACTTTGAGCAGGGCAAGCTTGAATTTCATGAAAAAGATGATATGCGGGGTGGCGTAGATACAGCACTCTATGAATACAGCAGCTCTGGAAGACAAGAGGTCGTTCTCGACAAGGTCAACCCATATGAGGAAAGTCTGCGTTATGCGCTGAATTGCTTCAAGGACGGTACAGAGTCTATACTTTCGCTGGATCATGCGCTGTCTGCTCTTAACACTGCACTTGAGCTAAAAAAACGGCTCACAGCGTTGGTTCATTAACCTCATATAAGATTTTATATGTTATACGCTATCATTAATCCTTATATTTCTCGCAGGAACGGTTACCGCCTTCTCTGAAGGTCGGCATAGCCGTTTCTACTTGTGTTTTTTGTATTTAGGGAGGTTGTATGTGTGTTTCAGCAATGTGTATCAAGGGGGGATATATTTTGGGCTTTCTATTATGAATTTTTCATATGTTGAAATAATATTAAAAAGATGCAGGGGGGATGTGGCGAAGTGAAAATAGCAACAGTTAACATACTTATTGTTATGTTAACTGTTGCTGATTAATTGATTAATTATTAGTTTTCAGTTTCCCGCTACAACTGCAACAAAACAAAGTTAACATAACTATAGCTATGTTAACCTGTTAGGGTTGCTCCCCTCTTCTTTTCCCGAAAAATGAGCTTGAACAGCGGCGGTACGGCAAAAAAGATAAAAAAGGTCCGGAACAGCTGGTAACCAGCCACCGTCGGCAAATCCGCCCCTACCTCATGGGCGATCAGACTCATCTGGTCCATTCCCCCCGGTGCCAGGCTAAGTATTGCCGTAGATACGGAGACAGCATCAATATATGCAAACCCCAGACTCATCAGATAAGCACCGCCGATCAGCACAACGCTGCTGCCGATAGCCAGTGACAATGTAAGCAGCTTATTGTTCAGCTTGCGCGGATCGAGCAGCATGCCCACAAACACCCCTATCATAAGCTGGGCAGCATTCAGCAGGATTGCGGGCAGTACAGGTCCTTGCAGTCCGCTGATCTGCAGACCCGAGGTAATTAGCGCCGGACCAAGCAGATAGGCTGTCGGAAATCTTACCTTTTGTCCGGCAATTGCACAGAAGGTACAGGCGGCGGCGAAGATCAGGAAATTCGAATCTATACCCGTCCAGCCGGCTGTGAGCTCCATACCAACAGGGACTACTGACCCGATTCCTGAACTGTTTCCTACAAGCGGACTAAATATCAGCAGCGGTACCCCGATAATAATCATCATCAGGCGGACCACCTGGATCACAGTCACAACAGTCAGATTAACGTTCTCGGATTCTTCCGCCAGCACAATCATCTGTGTCAATCCGCCTGGTATGCTTCCGAGCAGGATTGTCTTGTAATTCATACCGGATATTCTGGAGACAATGACGGCAATTCCTGCACAAAAAAGCAGCAGCAGCCCCGTCATCAGGAGCATTGATGGCAGCTGTCCCGCCATTTCCCTCAATGCCGGCGCGGTTAATGAAAGGCCGATGGTATAGCCGACGATAATCATTCCCGTGTTCCTGAGCGGACTAGGCCAGGTATAATATTGCTTGCGCAGATTAGATCCAATCAAGGTTGCGATCATCGGACCGAGCAGCCATGGAACCGGCAGGTTCAGGATCATGAATATCCCCCCGCCTGCGAGTGCAGTCATCAGTGTGATTGCGAGCTTAAGCGGATCTGGTACATCTGTTGCTGATTTCATCTAAACCTCTTTTCCTGCTTCCGTTCAGAGTTAACGTCTCATCGTTATTTTTTGGCTCCGGCAGCATTTACTGTGCTGAAGTACTGGCTCGGATTCCCCTGCCGCGGGTTAAAGCGCTCTTTGAAATCCCCGCTCGTGTATTCGCCGATTACCCTGTGCCAGAAGTTGCGGGCCGGTGTATTCGCGCGGATCTGCGAGACCTTCCAGTCTCCGGGGAACATGTCAAACAGCCTGTGTGCTGCCCATGTTCCTACTCCGCTGCGGCGGTACTTCTGCATAACAAAAAATTCAGTCATATAAAATTGCCCTTCCGGGTCCCGCAGCAGACGGTCCACCAGTGCAAAGCCGGCGATATTCCCGTCTACAGTAAACAGATAAGCAAATTTATTGTTACCGCTGCTCCAGTATGCTTCAAGGCCCGGATACGCCGGGAAATTGCCTTCACGGTCCACCTGAATGTCCAGATAGCGGGTAAAATCATAAAGATAAAACTGCATCAGCTTGCTGATCATTTCTTTCTGCTCCTTGGGAACCAGCTCGATTCCAAGTTCCATTGGGCTCACCTCTGTGCTTAACGTTTTAATACACATCATATAACTTTATGATAAAATAGACAAACCCACGTAACATACAGCCCTATTTCCAATAAAATTGCAAACTCAGAAAAAGGTGATTGTCATCAGCATTCAAAAAAACAGTGACCGCAAGCATCTGGATCAGCGTGTAGTTCACATGCCCTGGTATGTCCAGCAGTTCATTGACTTTAAACGTCCGGATCTGTCCCCCTCCACCCTGCTGGAGTATATCCGGGATTATGAATCCTTTTTCGGCTGGCTCCGGGCGGAGGGTCTGTCCGCTGCGGAGAGTAATGCCAGCATTACCCTACTGGAACTAGAAACGCTTCATATGGACAGCATTGTCGGCTACCGCCTGTATCTGACTACCCGCGCCGAGAGTGCCAACTCCCGGGTTACGGTCTCCCGTAAGCTGTCTGCCCTGCGCTCCCTATTCCATTATTTGAGCCAGATTGCCGAGGATGAGAACTTCTATCCGCTGCTGAAGCGCAATATTATGGCCAAAGTCGAAATCAAACGCATCCATAAGCCTAAGGACACCGCCGCCAAGCTTAAAGGCAAAATCCTTGAGGAGGAGGAGCTGCTGGAGTTCGTCGGCTATATTTATGAAGGCTACGGACAAGATGTGGAGGCTAACAAGCAGGCCTATTATTCCTTCCAGCAAAACCGGGAACGGGATGCTTGTATTGCAAGCCTGATCCTTAATTCAGGACTGCGGGTATCTGAGGTTGTTAATCTGAATATCGACGATGTGGATGTAAACAACAAGCTGCTCTATGTATACCGTAAAGGTAATAACGATGAAACCTTCAAGACTCCGGTGTATTTCCGCGAGCAGGCCAAAGACGATCTGGCCCAGTATCTGAGCCTCCGCCAGGCCCGTTACAAAACACCAAAACGTGAAAAAGCGCTTTTCATTGCACTACCCAACGGCAGTAAGGAAGGCAAGCGCATGACTAAGCGGGCGATTCAAGAGATGATTATCAAATACGCCAAACGTTTCGGCAAGCCTTATCTCACCGTCCATAAGCTGCGCCATTCGTTCGCTACCGACTACTATTTGCAGAACGATATCTACAAGACTAAAGAACAGCTTGGACATGCCTCAACCGAAACGACTGAGGTCTATGCCCACCTGACAGATAAAACGATGTCTGAAGCGATCGAACGGCGCCAGGACAGCTGAGCCTGTCACTATAATGGCATTATTACCTATCTATCATTAATCATTAGTTATATTGCTGGAGGGAAATTCGTTGTTTGAAAATGAAGAGTTAACAAACTGTTCCGCCGGAGAAAAGCGGCTCAGTCTGCGCACGGATTGTGAACAATGCTTCGGATTATGCTGTGCTGCCCTGCCCTTTGCCCAGTCATCCGATTTCGCAATGGATAAAGCGGCCGGTCAGCCCTGCCACAACCTGAAAGAGGATTTCCGCTGCGGAATTCATACCCGGCTAAGAGAGTCTGGTATGCGCGGCTGCACCGTATATGACTGCTTCGGCGCAGGACAAAAAGTATCGCTGACCACTTATGGCGGAGTTGACTGGCGTAAGGCCCCTTTCACTGCCGGCCAGATGTTCGAGGTCTTCCCGGTAATGCGCCAGCTTCACGAATTGCTGTGGTACATAGCTGAGGCGCTTGCCAGGCCGGCCGCAGAGCCCGTTCATGCCGCACTGGCTGCTGCATGGGACCGGACAGAGCAGCTTACCTTGCTTGACCCGGAATCACTGCTCTCGCTTGATATCCCTGTACACCGGCAGGAGGTTAATGAACTGCTGATAAAGGCAAGCGAGCTTACAAGAGAGGCTGCCCGGAGAGAGCTACAGCCGGCGCCTAAGCGTCAGAAAACCTACGGGCGCGGCGCTGACCTGATCGGAGCGCGGCTCAAAGGAGCCGATCTGCGCGGGGTCAGCCTGCGCGGAGCCTGGCTGATCGCCGCCGACCTTAGCGGATCAGATCTCCGGGCAGCGGATCTGATCGGAGCCGATTTCCGCGATGCCAATATCTGCGGCGCTGATCTTACCGGCAGTCTGTTCCTGACCCAGTTTCAGGTGAATGCCGCCAAGGGGGACGGGGCTACGAAGCTTCCCGGATCTTTGGTCCGGCCTGAGCATTGGGCTGGCATGAAGGCACATTAGCCTCTGGTCCAATGTTATCATCCTTTTATCCTTATATTTAGCCAGGCTTAATCGGCCGGCTCAACTACTATACGGTCGCCCTTACTGGGCGGCCGGGAAGTAACCAGAAATTCGACGTCGTTACCAGATTTATTTAACATTTGGTGCGCAACAAGCGGCGGGACCTCTTTTCCCTCCTGGGGCTTTAAGGTATATTCAACGCCATCCACTTCCAGTGTAGCCGTACCGGACAGTATAAAGAAAAACTGCCGGGATTTCTCATGATAATGCCTTACTTCTACTGTATCCGCCGGCATCCGCTCGTGGATGATACTAAGCTTATCATCGTTGACTAAATACCATCCGTCACATCCCTCTCCCCATACGTAGTGCTCTGCATTTTGCTTGCTGATTGTCACTCGTGCAATCCTCCTTCTTATTCCCTAACCAGGGGCCTGGAACCGCCCTTCCTTTATACAGGTGTTAAATAGCTGCTGATCAGCAGCAGCAGTTGATTTTCCGTAAATCTATTGTGAATTTTTCATATGTTGAAATTTTAAAAATCAGATCGTTGATTGTATAAAAAGTCAGCAATGCCCGAAATATCATTGATTTCAAAAATCCGTTCACGCTGCCGTTGAGCTGCTGCACAGACACACGGGATCATTTGTTCCCATGCCGCTATTGCGGCAATATTACGGGTCTGCTGCAGTAATTCAAGGTCGTCATGCTGTCTTATCAGCACTATTTTCGGGTATGCTTCCTGCTTGAAGCCTTCCACCAGAACGTAATCATAGCCGGAAAAACCCGCAATCAGCTCCTGCAGGCTGCTGCCCTGCTCTTCAATAACAGATGTGCGTGCTGTGCTCGTAATGGCAACCGCCATCGCACCGGCTTGTCTATGCTTCCAGGTATCTGTATCGCGATGATCCATGTCATAATCATGGCCGTCATGCTTAATGACAGCTACACGCTTTCCCTCCTGACTTAGTAATGGGATAAGCGCACAGACCAAGGAGGTTTTCCCGCTATTTTTGTAGCCGACAATTTGCCAGACAACCGGTTTATTCAAGCTCTCAGTATCTCTGTTCCCCGCTGCCTGCAAGGAAGAGGTTCTACTCACCTGTATTCCCCGAACGCGCCGGTTGAGATTCTGCTGCAGGTGCTGCCCTCCGCCATTAATGTTATTTTTCCTGCGCCGCAATCGTACCTCCCCCTCTCATTCCTGCCCGCGGAGTTCACCCGGAAGCTTCAATACCTTCACTTTATCCCCGGTCTTCAAACCGCGTACTTCGGGCGGAACAACGATCAGGCAGTCGCTGTCCTTAATGGTAACCATAACAGAGGACTCATCGATAGTTGCCGGATAGGCCTGGACAACCCCGTCGTGGACTGCCAGCCTGGCCCGTACAAACCGGGTATAATTGTTCACTCTGCTATAATCTGTACCCATAACGGCAGTCCATTCCGGAAGCAAAGGCCGGGTCAATCCCAGCATCAGCGAGATGACTGGCCGGGCAAACAGATGGAACCCAACAAAGCTTGCTCCGGGATTCCCGGACAGAGCGAGCAGCAGCTTCCCCCCGCGTACAGCTGCGGTCGTAACACTTCCCGGACGCATGGTAACCTTATTGAACAGCATTTCGCTGCTTTTTTCACGCACCAGGTCACCCATAATATCATAGTCGCCGACAGAGACTCCCCCGGATGTGATAACCAAATCATGGGTCTCAAGCGCCATCTGCACCCTGCTGCGCGCCAGCTCCAGATCATCGGCAATCGCCCCCAGCATAACCGCCTCTCCGCCGGCCTCTCTGACCAGTGCCTCCAGCATAGGCGAATTGCTGTTACGGATCTTACCGGGCTGCAGCGGTTCATCCACCTCCAGCAGCTCCGATCCCGTCGCAAACACAGCCACTTTCGGACGCCTGTGAACTGAAACCAGAGGCACGCCGAAGGCAGCAAGCACGGCGATATCCCCGGCCGAGATGCAACGTCCTGCCGGAAGGACCTGCTCGCTTTCTTTTAATTCAAAACCCAGAGGTGTAATATTGCTGCCCGCCTGCTGTGGTTTGCGGAGACCTACATACACTTGGCCGTCCATTTCTTTGGTTTCGGTGATCTCAACCATTACAACGGTATCTGCGCCCTCCGGCACCTGGGCTCCGGTCATAATCCGCGCTGCCGTACCGGATGTTATCACTGCTGAAGGCACTGAGCCGCACGGGATATTATCCACGACCGCAAGCCATACCGGCTGCTCCGTATTACAGTTTGCAGTATCAGCAGCTATAACTGCATACCCGTCCATACCCGAACGGTTAAACGCCGGAAACGGATGCGGCGCAGTAAGCGGCTCTGCCAGTACACGCCCGCAGCTCTGGCTTAGCGGTACTTCCTCTGAACCGAGAGGCCTGGCATATTGCATGACCCGTGCCTGGGCTTCCTGTACCTGCAGTGCTTTACGCTGGAACTTCTGATCCTTTTTATCCCGGTGTCTGTCCATGACTACCTCCGTTATTCCTGATGTTTTTCTCACACTATATTAACATGGGACGGTAAAAAGTTGAATTTACAGCTATAAAAGCACAAAAAGGACGCCTTGCGGAACCGCATAGGCATCCTCACTTCTTTAATCGGCTGTGTAAGCTTACGTTGCCCGGATGACCCGGACATCGGCCGGGATAATTTTCTCCCCGTCGTAGAGCATAAAACGTCCGTTCTGCCACTCCACCCGCAGCAGCCTGTAATCATCTGACTGGTACTGCCAGACATGCTGGGTTCCGCCGTTCATATAAGGAGTCTGGCCGGTAACCGCAGCGTAGCCTTCGTATTCTTCCTCCAGATGAAAGGTGTATCCGTCCAGCTCCAGCGTTGCCGGCACCTCTGCCGGATTGTCCAGACGCCCGTCAATCGGCTGATAGAGCGCGTATTGCAGCTGTTCCCGCTCTTCAACATGCAGATAGGCAATCCGGCTGCCGTCCCGCAGTGTCAGCACGACGGCATTACGTCCGGTGGTCTTCGTCCGGCCGGTTACCTCGTAGGTAACCAGAGATACTTCACAGATATCTCCGGGGGCGAGATTCAGCATGCTTTTGGGCGCTTCCGGTGCCGGAGGCTTGGAGAAGAGATTGCCGATTCTTTTCCAGATGCTCAAATTCCATCATCCTTTAATAAGTGGTTTAATGATTGTGAAGCTTACAAATTCCGCATTATCCGCGGATAAACGCAGTAATGATTAGAGCCCCGTTCACGTGAAGAAAGCCTGCCAGCAGACCGTATCCGATTTTGCCCAGACGCGTTCCGTGATCAAGGTCGATTTTGCCCCATTTCCCGAGCAGCAGCTCAACGGCCTTTTCTACAATAAACAGCAGACAGAAGGATACGACGGATACGATTAGTGCATCTCCCAGGCTGCTCGATGAAGCAAGAGAGCAAGACAGAATATAACCCTGCGCCAGCAGCTTCAGCAGAAAACGGGCCGTAACTGCCATATTACCTGCTTTCATTTCTTCCAGATCGTTATAACGGGTAAACAGCGAATCCACGTACATCAGCACAAATAGCAGCACTGCGCCGCTCACCGTCCACACAACCATGGACACCAGCGTATGGAAATCCATTTCATTAGCCCCCGCTTGTTCATTTTACCTGTCCGCTACAGCAAGCATAGATAAGGCGAAGGAGATCCTGCTTCCGTCTCTCCTCCGCCTGCTGTAACCGGCTCAGGACCGGCTTATCTTATGTTACTGCTTGTCGTACTGCTTCATCAGCGCTGCGAGCTCGTCTTCTACAGCCTGATCCTTGCCAAGCTTCTCGAACTCATCGTCCAGCGATTTCGTGCCTGAATTCATCTCGTTGCTGGCTTCAGCCTGCGCTTCAGCAGCTAGCATCTTCTCTTCCATCCGCTTCAGGCCGGCTGATGCCGAATCAGAGCTGAATCCGCTCATTGCTTTGTTAATTTCGGTCTGGGCCTTGGCTGCATTATAACGGGCAACCAGCGTCTCGCGTTTGTTCTTCATCTGGGTAAGCTGCTTGCGCATTTCATCCAGCTTGGCACGCAGGTTGTCCGCAGAAGCCTTATTCTGATCAAAGCTTGCCTTGTATTCCACCAGCTTCGCTTCAGCCGATTTCTTCTCTTCCAGCGCTCTGCGGGCCAGATCAACGTTACCGGCCTGGGCTGCGGTGTGAGCCTGCTGATTACGCTTGGCAACAAGGGCTTCCTGCTCTTCGTACAGCTGTTTGAATTTCTTCTCAATCGCGATCTGGGCGGCTACCGCCTTCTCTGCATCCTCAAGATCCTCTGTCATATCACGGATATACTGGTCGGTCATTTTGATTGGATCTTCTGCTTTGTCAATAATGGCATTCACATTGGACATGGTCAAATCACGCAAACGTTTAAATATAGACATGGTTCATTCCTCCAAAATAAAAGTTAACTGCTCACTTGGTATTCTTTTACGCAGGGAGTGCCAGTATCGTTTCATTTTTGTTGCGCCAAATATTGATCCACTTTATTATTAACCGTCCGGACGACTTGCATGATGCCTTCTTTACTCAAATGATCATAGTGAATGCCCATCACAACCGTTACCGTGCAGTTCAGCGCAGCGGCAGCTCTGCGGGCGATATCCTCACTGATCGTATGTTCCTTATGATGGGGAACGGCTGTTGTCCCCGCGCTCACTGCCCCCCCGTCGATGAAGGCTGTGCTTGCAGCGCCGATATGGCGGACACCGCCTGTAATGAGCAGCAGCAGGTCGGCTCCGGCTTGAATGGCTGACAGCTCAATATCATCAAACTCCTGTGTCTCAGGCGGCAACTGTGCTCCCCCTATCTATAATATTAACCTTAGTTCCGGCGGTTGTCTCACTCAAGCAGGATTTAGACAATCCCGCGGATTTCATCCAAGGACGAAATGTTCTCCTCCAGCATGAACTGGTGCAGCTCCTCAACCAGCGTGCTGCCGGCCCGCATGTTCATGAAATTATACGTTCCAACCTGGACAACTGTAGCGCCGGCCATAATGAATTCAATAATATCTGTCGCTGAAGTAATACCGCCCATTCCGATTACCGGGATGGTTACCCGGTTAGCAACCTGATGCACCATCCGCAAGGCAACCGGCTTAATCGCAGGTCCTGACAGCCCTGCATACAGGTTGTTGAATACGCTCCGGCGGCGGCGCACGTCAATCTTCATCCCGGATATGGTATTAATCAGCGAAACAGCATCTGCGCCCTCCGCTTCACACATCTCAGCCATCTCGGCGATATCCTCAGCGTTTGGTGACAGCTTCACAGCAAGCGGCAGGCTTGTAGCGGCCCTCACTGCACGGACAACCTCCTTGGCGGCCGGTGTCTTGACACCGAACGCAATTCCGCCTTCCTTGACGTTAGGGCAGGAAATATTAAGCTCTATCATGTCTACAGCCTTCCTGCCCTCCAGCGCCCGCTGATTAGCATCCCGCTGGATCAGCTCTGCCCCGAGCACATAATCTGCCAGCGTATTGCCGCCAAGATTCACGATACGTGCGGTGTCCAGTGTCTCCCAGTAAGGCAGCTCCTTGCTCAGGAAGGCTTCAACGCCCGGATTTTCAAGTCCTACACTGTTCAGCAGACCGGATGCTGTCTCATATACCCGTATGCCCGCATTACCGGCCTTGGCGTGCAGAGTAAGCCCCTTGCCGGAGATTCCGCCCAATATGTCAACATCATACAGCTTGCCATACTCTTTGCCGAAGCCAAAGGTCCCTGAAGCCATTACGACCGGGTTCTTAAAATGAACACCCGCAATTGTCGCTGTTGTATCAACCGAAGTACTAATCATGGAAAACAACCTCCTCAGCAAGGAATACAGGTCCGTCTGTACAAGCCTTCCGCTGTCCGTCACGGCAGGATACGCTGCAGACGAGGCAGGCACCTATTCCGCAGGCCATCCGGTTCTCCAAAGACAGATACACTTTAGGGCTTCTGCCGCCGGCTCCGGCTGCAGCACCCTTCATCTGAGCCGCCTTCAGCATCGGCTGAGGCCCGCAGACGAAGATATGGTCATAGCTGTTAAAATCCACACTATTCAGAATAAGTCCGCCGACGTCAACGGTAAGCTCAGCTGCCAGAGGCCGGAAGGCCTCTGTCCGGAAGGCTTCTCTGCTGAAGCCCAGATACACATCACTGTCAGGAAGCTGCCGTGCGCAATAATACAGCGGCGCAATCCCGATGCCTCCGCCGATCAGGGCAACCTTCCCTTCTACTTCAGGGAAGCCGTTGCCAAAGGGTCCTTCAAGCTGAATGGCATCTCCGGGAGTCAGTTCGGCAAAAATTTCGGTTCCCTCACCAACAACATGATACAGAAATTCCACACCGTCATCATTCACCTGATGTATACTAAGAGGCCTCGACAGCAGCGGATAGGCTCCCCATGCCCGCAGCATGTAGAATTGACCCATTTTACCGCCGTGATCCCCTTCAACCCGAAGGTGATATACCCCATTAGCCAGCCGCTCGTTACTGATTACCGTCGCCACGTTATCAAGCTCCTTCAAATTTTATCTTATTAACCATGCCTTAGAAGGAGCTGAAAATCTGTGACTTACTTCACATTATTAATAATCTATTTTCTTTTCCATACTCCGCGTTCATACGGCACCGGCACATTGGCTTTATCTACTCCGCCCAGCGCCTCTTCTGCATGCAGCGCCCAATAAGGATCACTGAGCATGGCTCTTCCGACTGCTACCAGCTCTGCCTTTTTCTCCTCAATAACTGCTTGTGCCTCGCGGTAGTCATCCAGCTTGCCGACAGCAATCACCGGAATCTGCAAGCCGCTGCGGATATACTCTGCCAGATCTACCTGATATGCCGGTCCGGCATTCGGCACACCTGCCGAGCCAACCGGACCTTCACCGCCTGAAGAGACATGGAACATGTCCACACCGGCCGCTTTGTAGCGGCGGCAGAATTCCAGCGCATAGGCTGCATCGTAGCCGCCTTCAACATACTCTCTGGCGGAAATACGCATGATCAGCGGCATTTCCGGCGGCAGCACTTCCTTTACCGCCTGGACAACCTGTTCACCGAAGAGAAACGGATCAGCCCCGTACTCATCGTCTCTGATATTCGTCAGAGGAGAATGGAACTGATGGATCAGATATCCGTGCGCACCATGCAGCTCTACCGTGTCAAAGCCAGCCTCTACCGCTCTTCTCGCCCCGTCCCTGTAAGCGGCAATCATCTCGGTTATACCCTCCGCGCTTAGCGCCTGCGGGGTTTTCGACCGATCATCAAAGGCAATTGCTGAAGGTGCCACAGGCGGATTGGCATCCTGCGCCTTGCGACCGGCATGTCCCAACTGAATGGCAATTTTGGTGCCGTAGGCGTGGACTGCATCTGTTATTTTACGGAAAGCAGGAAGCTGACCGTCATCCCAAATGCCTGTATCCTTATTCGTAATCCGTCCATCCGGATGTATTCCGCTCATCTCTACAATAATAAAGCCGGTGCCGCCGACCGCACGGCTGACATAATGCACGAAATGCCAGTCATTAGGTACGCCATCCTCCAGATCTACTGCATACTGGCACATCGGGGGCATAACCACCCGGTTTTTTAAAGTGAGCGCCTTTAATTCATACGGGGTGAACAAATCTGACATTTCCGTTCCCTTCCTTCATTCAGCTTTTTTCATTGCCGGGCTAAACCCCCGGATAACTTAAGTATACACGGAATAAAGACAGTGGTGAATCTTTGCATTCCGCTCAAAGTCCGGCATAAATACCGTGACGGCTGGGGATAACAATGGAATCAGCGTTCCTGGAAGATAGAAGCTTTACAGGCGAATACAACGTTAAAAGGAGGCGAGGCTGTATGGAGCAGCTGCCAAAAAACCGGAAGCTACATATCCTGCTCTGTCTTCTCCTGCTGCTTGCCGGCAGCATTAGCTCCTCCGGTTATGCTGATGCCGTCTCCGGCTCTGCCTGCACTATGGCTCAGGAACCGGAACAGCTTCAAAAGGAGGAGAAGGATACACCGCAGTCTATCCCTGCAGACTCCCCCCTGAAAGCTGCTGCAGCCCGGCGCAGTAAGCGTAACAAAGGGCTGACTTTAAGCCAGCTGATCCGTAAATATCCGGAGACTCTATTGACCCAGGGCCCGCGGACCAGAATGATCGCACTGACCTTCGATGATGTTCCAGACCCGCGGTTTACTCCTCAGCTGCTGGATGTCCTGCGTAAATATCAGGTCAAAGCCACTTTTTTTGTAGTCGGCAGCAGGGCTGAACGCCACCCGGAGCTCATTGCGCGTATTATACGTGAAGGACATGTCATTGGAAACCACTCCTATAATCATCCTGAGTTCGGCAAGCTGGGAATGAATGAATTCCGCACCCAGATTATCCGCACTGAAAATATCCTCTCGGCACTGGCCGGCTACAAGCCGAAGCTGATCCGGCCTCCCTACGGGGATATCAGCGAGCCGCAGCTGAAGTGGGCCAAGGCACACGGTTACAAGCTGGTGAACTGGAATGTGGATTCTCTGGACTGGCGGGGCCTGTCTAAAGCCCAGGTCAGGAACAATATTGTAGCCCATGCAGGCAAGGGGGCAATAATTCTGCAGCACGGGGGCGGCGGCAAAGGCAGCAATCTGCAGGGAACCATTCAAGCGCTGCCTGAGGTGATTACAATTATGCGTAAAAGGGGATATACATTTGTGACGGTGCCTCATATGCTGCAGGTCTCCAAAAATAAATAAAACAACAAAACGGATACCCCTGTACAGGACGGTATCCGTTTTGTGCGGTAAAGAATAATGATGTTCATCCGCTTACCTCAAATGCTATTCAATAATGAACAAATTTACGTACTGATAACCAAATTCCGCAACTGAGCTCTGGCTGCCCGGAATAAATATATCAATCCGGTTGCCCTTAATAGCACTGCCTTTATCCGAAGCTATAGCCAGAAAAGCCATCTTGGGTAATCCGGGATGCGAGTGTCCTGTTACAAGCACCTTCGTTCCAAGCGGTATTACGCTCGGATCAACTGCAATGGTACCCAGCTTCAGCGGATTACCGAAATAATCGACAGCACCCCATCCACCGTTCTCGCTTGCAGCAGAGGAATAAGCGGAGGCTTTGACCTGAATCACCTTGGCATAGCTGAATTCCTTGCCCCAGGCCTCGACAGTATTGGTAGCTGCTTCGACGTTCAGGCTGGCCGAGATAACAGAGGCCTGAGTGACGGCCGCTGCTTCAATTGTTGTTTTGAGCGCAGCTGTTGCTTTGGGAGAGGTAACTCCGGGGATCGTAAGGCTTAGGCCCGGATAGATATTACCCGCTGTAACACCCGGATTAGCATTCATAATTTCATCGACGCTTATGCCATAATAACCTGATAGAGTATAATAGGTAGTACTTCCTCCTGCGATATGTACGCTGTCTGCCTGTACGGGGGCTGATTGCAGCATTGTGCTGATCCCTATAGCGGCAGCTAATAATGTAACGGCTCTGAATCTGGTCTTCATATGTGCCTCCTTCATTAATGGGGTGTGCAGGAATTTCCCTTTCTCACACCGAAGTAACTCTGGACTTACGTACCTTCATCTTATCCGGCATCTAAAGTGCAGTGCTTTGTTAACTGACAGTAACGAATATATCACAATTTTGTAACCAATGCCTATGAAAATGTTACCATTCTGTTAGAAATACGATAACCTTCACGGTTTGGAGGACGATATTTATTACTTACTGATCATAAATTCAAATGAATTTATAAATTTATTAGAAAGTCCGTCAGCCAGCCGTCAAAAATTTTACACAGAGTTAACATTTCTCGCTTTTGCAAATAGTAGAATAATAGAATAAGGTTTTTATAAGATACTGAAGCATACTTGGAGGGTCTATCAACGTGATTACAGATGACAAAAAGAACATACAAAGCGGTCCTGCAACCGCATATCTTAACCGGGACCTGAGCTGGATTGAATTTAACCGCAGGGTACTGCAGGAAGCGCAGGATATTGAGAATCCGCTGATGGAGCGCGCTAAATTTCTGGCAATCGTATCAAGCAACCTGGATGAGTTCATCAGCGTCCGTGTTGCGGGTATTCAGGATCAGATCCGGGCAGGCTACACCAAAAAGGATTTTACGGGATATACGCCCTCGGGCTTATACAAACGCCTTATCAAACGTGTTACTAAAATTATCGCCGACCAGTACCGCACCTTCCGTGATCTGTCCCGGAATCTGCACAAAGAAGGCATTGTATTCGTCAATTATGAGGATCTCACCCATGCGCAGGAGCAGTCTATTGAGCAGTATTACCGTGATATCATTTTCCCTGTTCTGACACCGATGGCTGTTGACCAGAGCCGGCCGTTTCCGCTTGTTCACAGCCAGTTCATCTATCTGGCCGTTGTGCTTACCCGCAAGAACACGCAGGATGAAGAGCCTTACTTTGCTATTTTGCAAATTCCGTCTAGTCTGCCCAGATGTATTCCTCTGCCCCACCGCTCTAACAGTAAAAAACGCCAGTTCGTTTTCATTGAAGATGTCATCCGCCATCATATCCAGACCCTGTTCAGCGGTTACGAGCCTGTAGCGGTCAATGAGTTCCGTCTAACCCGTAATTCCGATCTGACCATTGATGAGGAAGGCGCGGAGGATCTGCTGGAGGAGATTGAAAAGGAGCTGCGCAAACGCCGTCGCGGCGTACCGGCCCGCCTTGAAGTTCAAAAAGGCATCCATCCGTATGCCCTCGAACAGCTGCAGGCTGAATTCGAACTGGAGGATTTCGTATTTGAAATTGACGGTCCGCTGGATCTCGGGTTTCTGCGCGGCTTCGCAAATAGCCTGAAGGGCTTCAATTATTTGTTCGATTCCCCGATTGAGCCGCTGTATCCGGCAGAATTTGATGAGAATGAGGATTTCTTCGAGGTTTTGCGTGAGCGTGATGTGCTTGTCTACCATCCTTATGAATCATTTGACGCCATGGTTGATTTTATCACCCAGGCTTCAGAAGACGAGTATGTAATGGCCATCAAAATGACACTGTACCGCGTGAGCGGCAATTCTCCGCTGATTGCTGCGCTTGCCCATGCTGCCGAGTCCGGCAAACAGGTTACTGTCGTGGTTGAGCTAAAAGCCCGGTTCGACGAGGAACGCAACATTGCCTGGGCGCGCAAGCTGGAGCAGTCAGGCTGTCATGTTGTCTATGGTCTTATGGGCCTCAAAACACATGCCAAAGTCACGCTTATCGTCCGCCAGGAAGGCAACGAGCTGCGCCGTTATGTCCACGTCGGCACGGGAAATTATAATGACAGCACCGCCAAGGCTTATACCGACCTCAGCCTGTTTACAGCGAATGGCGAAATCGGCCTTGATGCTTCCGAGCTGTTCAACCAGATGACCGGTTATTCGGCCAACTATAATTGGAACGCTTTTATCGTTGCCCCAACCAATATGAGCCTGTCGCTGCAGAAGCTGATTATGCGCGAAGCCGAGCATGCCGCTGCCGGACGGCCGGCACGGATTATTGCCAAGATGAATTCCCTGTCCAACCAGGAGGTCATAGACAGCCTGTACAGCGCGGCCCAGAGCGGAGTATCCATCGACCTGATTGTTCGCGGCGTCTGCTGCCTCCGTCCGGGCATCGAAGGCCTCAGTGAGCGGATTACAGTACGCAGCATTGTGGACCGGTTCCTGGAGCACTCCCGCATCTATTACTTTGAGAACGGCGGCGATCCTGAAATTTATCTGTCCAGCGCCGACTGGATGACCCGCAACCTCACCCGGCGGATAGAGCTGATGTGCCCGGTGAAGGACACCGTTATCAAGAAGCAGATTGTAAAGGTGCTGGATATGTCGCTCAAGGACAACATGAAAGCAAGCTTTCTCCAGCCAAACGGATACTATGAGCGTCCGGACGACAAAAAGGCCCCGTTCCGGAGCCAGTTCGCCGCTATGGATGTTAGACGCTGGAAAAGTAGCCGAGCTTTACCTTCACCGACCAAGCAGCCCTGAACGCCTTCAGGGCGTTCTCAATGTCCTCCTGGCCGATAAGCACAGTTGTCGTGCCGTGCAGCTCCAGATCCAGTGTTCCGCCGTGCAGGCGGACACTTAGATCGCGGATGATGCCGATCTCGGTACTGTCCAGCGCAATGCTAAGCTGCACAAGTGTTCCCAGCTTATGAATCAGATCTTCGTCGGAAGCCAGTAAAATGTCCTTATGCGCCAGGGACAATTTCTGCTTCCGGCTTTTTGTGCTGTACGAAGCAATCATTGCGCAGAGGATCAGCTGGCGGTGTGTCAGGCCGCGGATCGGTGAATTCATCAGCCAGTAGCGGGTATGCCGCTTGGACTGGTAGTAGTTAATATTAGAGCCTGTACGATGCAGCATCACAGAGACATAGATGAGCATCTCCTGCTCTGCCCGGTCTCCTCCCGGTTCAAAAGCGCTAAATAAACGCAATGCCAGCTTATGAATATGATCCAAATGCTGCTTGGAGGTGTGAATGTCAAAGCGGACAATTGTATCCAGGCTGAATTCCAGCGCACTGTCGCGCACGGGCTGCTCCGGCCGCAGGAGATCATGCAGCATCCCTTCACGCAGCCCCTCGCCGCTGATGACCGCCTGGCTTGCCCCGATATAGTGATACACGGTATGGAAGATAATTAGCCCGGACACAATAATGTCAGCACGGCTCTTGGACAGCCCGTCCTGATCCTTGCGCTTATCAAAAGGCGTCGCGGGAAGAATCTCCATAAACCGGTTGACCGTTTCAGCAGATAAGGTGTAGCCGTGTGAATTCGGCAGCGAATAATCCCTGTTCCTCTGATCCAGCTTACCAAGGGACCGGAGTGTACCTCCAAGGCCGTAGAGCGGGAGCCCGGCGCCTGTTCCCAGCCAGTCATGCTCAACCAGTCTTCCGGTCACATAGGCCTGAAGCTTCTTGATCTGCTCTGCGTTCCAGTTCCCGTTGTGGCTGAAGAGCAGATTCGTATTGACTGCACCAAAAGGGAAAGAGATGCTGTGCTGATACCGGCGTCCGCGGAACAGCGTAATCTCCGTGCTGCCCCCGCCAATATCAATAACGAATCCGTCCTGCACGTCTGAGGCATTGATAACCCCCAGAAATCCGAAGTAGGCCTCCTGATAGCCGCTGATAATCTCAATTGTAATCGAGGAGTTTGAGGACAAGTACTCTATAATTTCAGAGGAGTTGGCAGCATTCCGGATTGCTGCTGTGGCTCCGGCGCGGATTTTTTCTACACCGAAGGCACTGCAGATCTCCCTGAACTGGCGCAGAACCGGAATAACAGTATCCATATCCTTCCGCTCCAGTCTGCCTTCCTTGGTAATCTTTTCACTCAGACGGGCAGAGTACTTGCACTCCTTGATTATTTTGTAGCCTCCTTCCGGGGTTGTATCATAGATTACAAGTCGGATAGAGTTGGAACCAATATCAATGATGCCAATCCGGCATAGTTCATCTCTCATCTGTATATACTCCTTTTCAAGTTGATTGGCCATTTGTTATACTATATCACCCAATAGCCCGCCCGCCAAAATAATAAGCCAAAAAAAACGGCTCCCGGATTATCCTCCAGGGGCCGTTATCGCTTTATTACAGCACTTTACTTAAGAAATCCCGGGTCCGTACATGCTGCGGATTGCCGAATACCTCTGCCGGAGTGCCCTGCTCAACGATGTATCCGCCGTCCATAAACAGGATGCGGTCACCCACCTCACGGGCAAAGCCCATCTCATGAGTAACAATAACCATGGTCATGCCCTGCTCAGCCAGCTTCTTCATTACCTCCAGAACTTCACCGACCATTTCCGGGTCAAGCGCCGAGGTAGGCTCATCAAACAGCATTACATGCGGCTGCATCGCGAGTGCGCGGGCAATTGCAATACGCTGCTTCTGTCCGCCGGACAGCTGTGCCGGATAGGCATCACGTTTGTCCTCAAGGCCTACGGTGCGCAGCAGATCAACGGCGATCTTCTGGGCTTCCGCAGTTTGCTGCTTTTTCACTTTTTGCGGGGCAAGCATAATGTTCTGCAGCACAGACATATGCGGGAACAGGTTGAACTGCTGGAACACCATGCCCATTTTTTCACGGGTCTGATTGATGTCATGCTTCTTGCCGGTAATGGACTGGCCTTCAAAGGTAATCTCGCCCCCGGTCGGCTCCTCCAGCAGGTTCAGACAGCGCAGGAAGGTGCTTTTACCCGATCCGCTTGGACCGATAACAACAACCACCTCACCTTTCTTAATCTCCAGGTCAATTCCTTTGAGAATTTCCAGCTTGCCAAAATGCTTCTGCAGATTCTTAACGGTGATCATCAGTATTCAGCCTCCGTTCGAGTATACCCAGCAGCTTGGACAAGGTAAATGTCAGTACAAAATACATGACAGCAATGACAACCAGCGGCGTCAAGCCTTCATAGGTAATCGTCGTAATGGTTCTCGCCTGAAAGAGCAGATCCGCTACCCCGATCATCGACACAATGGAGGATTCTTTAATAATCGTGATGAATTCATTCCCGATCGCCGGAAGCACATTCTTGAGTGCCTGTGGGAGCACAATGTAGCGCATGGTCATCCCTTGCTTCATCCCAAGCGAACGCGCCGCCTCCACCTGGCCCCTGTCCACGCCCTGAATACCGGCGCGGAAGATTTCTGCCAGGTAAGCCGAGCTGTTGATCGTTAGGGTAATCGCCCCCGATTGAATCGGCGAGAACTCCAGGCCGAATTCCGGCAGGCCGTAATGGATCAGGAACAGCTGTACCAGCATTGGCGTTCCGCGTAAAAATTCAACCCAGGCGGTTGCAATAAAACGCAGCACTCTCCATTTGGACATGCGCAGCAGCGAGACGATAATCCCCAGCACGAAGCCGAAGAATACGCCGAGCACAGCCAGCAGCAAGGTATACTTTAATCCTGCAAAGAAAAAATTGCGGTATTCATAAGCCATATTCAAAATATCCATTTGACGGCAAAACCTCCTCTTCCTATCCTTTTCAAAAAAATAGAAAACAGCGTATTACCGCTATTTTCTACTTAAAGAGCAATGTTTACTTATATTAGAAACTTATTCGCTCTCAGCAAGCTCGCTTGCTGCCGCTACATACTCGTCAATCTTGCCTTCGGAGTTCAGGCGGGTCAATGTAGTATTCACTTGGTCAAGCAGCTCTGTGTTGCCCTTCTTCACGCCGATTACATAACCGTCATCTTCAACCTCAGGCTTGGCATCGGTAATAACCAGTCCGTCAACATTTTTGACAAAGGATTTGGCTACCGGTCCTTCCATAATAGAAGCGTCAACGCGGTTAGAGTTCAGCTGCAGGACGATTTCAGAGATTTTGCCGAGGGAGGTCAGCTGTGCGCCTTCGATTCCTTTGGCAATGTCCTCCTGGATGGAACCGGTCTGAACGCCGATTTTGACTCCCTTCAGGGAATCCATAGTGGCATATTTATCTTTATCGGCTTCACGTACAACTACCGCCTGCTCTGCTTTGTAGTAGATATCAGACAAATCAACAGCTTTTTTGCGTTCTTCTGTCGGGCTAAGGCCGGAAATAACCAGATCAATTCTGCCGCTGGACAGCTCGTTAAGCAGGGAATCGAACGGCAGATCCTTGATCACGAGCTCAGCGCCCATATCAGCAGCAATGTCCTTGGCAATATCAATATCAAAGCCTACGATGGTATCTTTACCGTCGATGACTTTGTGGAATTCGTAAGGCGGGAAGTCTGCACTGGTGCCCAGTGTCAGAGTCTTAGTAGCGGCAGCTCCGGTATTGCCTGCAGCGTTGTCAGTTGTAGCCGCATTATTATTATTGTTACCGCAGCCTGCCAGAAGTGAAGCCGCAAGCAGCATACCCAGTGAAAGTTTACCCCATTTTTTCATCTTTATATCTCCCCTATTCTCTCATTATGTTATCTATGTTGTACTTTGACCGATTTATTATAAATCACTGCGCATGAATATGCAAAGACATTTTTTATCAGCAAATGCTTATTTGACAGGAAAACGCTATCAGTTTCGTGACGGCCCCACGCTTTTGCACATTCCAGGAAAAGAGGGGTATACTACTACTATCTCCAGCAGCTGACAAATTAACCGGGCTGGTTCACAGCCGGCATGCACGTGGTAATATTTACCTAAAGCTTATGAAGCCAGATCACCAGCAAGTGTATACTCCGACTGCAGTTTTGTACGACGTATCTCTGGTAGCCATGCTCACAAAACTAAGCTCATGCTTCCGAAGGCAGTTTTGTACGACGTATCTCTGGTAGCCATGCTCACAAAACTAAGCTCATGCTTCCGAAGACAGTTTTGTACGACGTATCTCTGGTAGCCATGCTCACAAAACTAAGCTTATGCTTCCGAAGACAGTTTTGTACGATGTATCTCTGGTAGCCATGCTCACAAAACTTTTAGGAGGTGCTTTCATGCTTTTGGAAGCTATGTACCATGTGCCCCGCGATAAGTGGGCCTATGCTTACGATGCCAAGACTATACATCTGCGTGTACGCACCAAAAGGGATGATGTGGACTGTGTTACAGCCCTTACCGGGGACAAATATGACTGGGAGCATACTTGTTACGAAATTATGATGGACAAAGCAGCTTCGGACGATAAATTCGATTATTGGGAGTGCGCCGTCAGGCCCAAATATAAGCGCCTCAGCTACACCTTTCGTGTCAGTAAAGGGACGGATAATGTGTACCTGCTGGACAACAGCATACGTTCGGAATGTCCGCATCCGCCGGCCCATTTCTATGAGTTTCCTTATATTCATCAGATTGACCTGTTCCAGGTGCCCAAATGGGCCAAGGACGCTGTATTCTATCAGATTATGACGGAGCGTTTCGCAAATGGTGATGCCTCCAACGATCCGGAAGGTACGGAGATTTGGGGCGGCAAGCCGGCGTACCACAATTTTTTTGGCGGGGACCTGCAGGGTGTGCTGGACCATCTGGATGATCTGCACGAGCTCGGTATAAATGCCGTTTATTTCACGCCGCTGTTCGTCTCCCCCTCCAACCATAAATATGACATTGTAGATTATAAAAAAGTTGATCCGCATTTCGGCGACAATGAGCTGCTGAAGCAGGTCGTTAAAGAGTGCCACAGCCGCGGTATCCGTGTAATGCTCGATGCTGTGTTCAACCATTGCAGTGACCAGTTCCCCCCGTTCCAGGACGTTCTGGAAAAAGGAGAGTACTCTGTTTACAAAGACTGGTTCCACATGAACAGCTTCCCGGCTGAAATTGTCGACGGTATTCCGTCGTATGACACTTTCGGCTTTTTTGGCAATATGCCGAAGTTCAATACCGCAAACCGCGAAGTCAAAAACTATCTGCTTGAAGTAGCGGAATACTGGATTAAGGAGATTAAGGTGGACGGCTGGCGGCTGGACGTGGCGAATGAGGTGGATCATCATTTCTGGCGTGATTTCCGCAAGGTCGTAAAGGCTGCCAATCCGGATGCCTACATCGTAGGCGAGGTATGGAGCGACTCCCTCACCTGGCTGCTGGGCGACCAGTTCGACTCCGTTATGAATTATCCCTTTTCCGGTACCGTGCTGGAATTCTTCAACGGCGGCATGGACGGAATTACCTTTGGTCACCGAATCGGCAGCCTGCTAATGAGGTACCCGCAGCAGACGAACGAAGTTGTGTTCAATCTGCTAGGCAGCCATGACACGCCCCGCCTTTTGACGGTAGTCGGTGAAGATAAACGGCGGCTCAAGCTCGCGGTTGTGTTTCTTTTTACATTCATGGGGACACCCTGCATTTATTACGGTGACGAGATCGGCTTAACCGGCCATGAAGACCCTGACTGCCGTAAATGTATGGAATGGGATGTGGAGAAGCAGGACCGGGAGCTGTATGATTTCTACCGGATGATGATTGCGCTGCGTAAGCAGCACAAAGCGCTGCGTGAGGGACGTTTCCGCATCCTCCAGGCCTGCGAGAACGATCCCTGCATTGTGTATGAACGGGCCGACGAGCTTATTCATTTTACAGTCTGGATGAACAATTCTCCGGTGCCCCGCATACTCAGCCATCCGATGGAGACCGACGACTGGCTGGATGCGCTGACCGGCGAGCAGGTTATCCCGGATAATGGAATGATGAATATCTCGCTTGATCCGTACGGATACCGCATTCTGAAAAGAAATCTGGAGCAGTATACAGTCTAAACTATAATTCATTTACCTTAGTATTATTTCATCAGGGGGAGCAGCTGTGTCACCTGTTAGCGCAAACGATATACATGAGCTATTCATACAAAAAGGCCAGCTGACCCAGGAGGAAGCATTCAGCTGGTTTGATCAGCTTGAGCCTGCAGAAATGGAGCAGTTATGGGGCAATTGGTGCGGTAGTGAGCTAACCTCAGGACATCCCATGGATGGTCTTCTTAGTTTGACGGGCTGGTACGGTAAAGGATTCCAGGATGCCGAGACGGTCCACCCGCTAATTTTCAAAAAGAAAAACGGCAGGCTGTTTACCGCAAATCCCGGGTTCATTCCGCTTAACCTGCCCTTTCAGCTTATCCCGCAGCGGATAGTCGGGCCGCTCTTCGCTTTGGTCTCACCCTTCATCCGAACCCGTTCCAGTAAAGCCCGGCTGCGGATGATTGAATACCGCGGTAAGGTCAGTGCCTCCATGGTCTACGACCAGAAGGCGATCATTGACCATTTTCGGCGGATTGATGCAGATACGCTGCTTGGCGTAATGGATTCCAAAAGCCAGCAGGAGCTGGGCTACTTTTTTATTTTGCAGAGGGTGACGAGTTAGGTGGTCCGTGGCGATGATGTACAGCGCCGGGTGGGCGGGTGTGTTTGTTGACAGGCTGATGGATGGATTGGGGCGGGATGGTGGCTGGTTACTGGCTGATGGTGGGTTCGAGCGGGCTGGTGGTGGATGGTTACTGGATAATGTTGGGTTGAGGCGGGCTGGTGGTTGGTTACTGGATAATGTTAGTTACCCGGTTGGGCTAGATAATTAAAGGCAAAAATGCCTCTCATTTCGCCCATTTCACCGTTTAGGCTGAATTCAAAGGCAATTATGCCCTTCATTTCGCCCATTTCACCGTTCAAGCTGAATTCAAAGGCATTTATACCCTTCATTTCGCCCATTTCACCGTTTAGGCTGAAATCAAGGACATTTTTGCCCTTGATTCGCCCGTCGATCTTAAAAGATGCTAATAATAAAGGGACTTTTCCCATTAATGTGCTTATTCCCTTTATCACACCCAATTAACACTAAGACAACCGCCTAAAAAGGACTTTCCATTTCAATCCCTCCATTAACTCCCCCCTTCACTACCACTATCACCCTTCTATTTAATCCAGATGCTTCAACTCCTTACTCAAAAACCAAAACACTCCGCAAAGTCTAATCTTTGCGGAGTGTTTGTTGTGTGCACAACCGGACAAGGATGCACGGTCAGCCATTATTCACTTATTTTATTGTAAATATCAATGTACTGCTGGGCTGAGACGTTCCAGCTGTAATCACCGGCGAAGGCGTTCTTAGTAACCTTTTTCCAGTGCTCCGGCTTGTGATAGAGGGAGACGGCCCGGCGGAGGGTGAACATCATATCATGGGCGTTATAATCCTTAAAGGTGAAGCCGTTCCCCTGCCCCGTCTCTTCAACATAGGACTGGACGGTATCGTTCAGCCCGCCTGTCTCGCGCACAACCGGAATACTGCCATAACGTAACGCCAGCAGCTGGCTGATGCCGCACGGCTCGAATTTGGACGGCATCAGGAAGATGTCGCTGGCCGCATATATTTTACGGGATAATGCATCATTGAACAGAATTTGTGAGGACAGCTTGGTCGGATAACGCCATGCCGCTTCCCGGAACCAGCGCTCATACGTTTCATCCCCTGTACCAAGAAGAACGAACTGAATATCGTCGTAGTACAGGATTTCGTCGAGCACCCGGGTCAGCAAATCCAGGCCTTTGGAGTCCACCAGACGGGTAACCATTGCTACCATAGGGATGTAAGGTGCGACCGGCAACCCAAGCTCCTGCTGCAGACCGAGCTTATTTTCCGCTTTTTTGGCCAGATTCGAACGGTATTTCGTAAAGATCTTACTGTCCGTATTAGGGTTATAGCTCTTAGTATCGATTCCGTTAACAATCCCGCTCAGACTCTCAGCCCGGTGGTTCAGCAGCCCGTCAAGCCCATAGCCGTAATATGGTGTGCGGATTTCCTCGGCATAGGTCGGACTGACGGTAGTGACATGATCACTGTGCACAATCCCGGCCTTCATGTAATTGATGTTACCGTAGTATTCAACACTGTCGTAATAGCTGTGATCCAGGCCGAGCAGCTCCCCGAGCACAGAATACGGGAACACACCCTGGTACAGCAGGTTATGAATGGTGAACACAGTGCGCATTCCGCTATAGAATTCCAGGTGACGGTAATGTGCCTTCAGCAGCATTGGAATAACCGCCGCATGCCAGTCATGGCAGTGCAGCACATCCGGTTGAAAATCAATGGCCGGCAGGCATTCCAGCACAGCCCGGTTATAGAAGGCAAAGCGTTCGCCGTCATCCATATACCCGTAAATGCCGTCCCTGCCGAAATAATACTCGTTGTCGATAAAATAGACCGGAATCCCTTCGAATATTATGCGTTCAATCCCGCAATACTGGCTGCGCCAGCCAACCGGCACATCCACTACGGCCACATGCTCCATCTGAGCTGTGTATACTTCCGGAATTCCTTTATATTTGGGCAAAATCACCCGTACATCCACTCCCGCACCTTTCAGTGCTTTGGGCAAAGCTCCAATGACATCAGCCAGGCCTCCCGTTTTGACAAACGGATGGGCTTCAGCAGCAGCAAATAATAATTTCATGCAGATTTCCCCCTTTAAAATGTACGGATTCTCTATTCCAAAACGGCTTTAGGCTTGCGTCCAGCCTTCTTTAGCACCAAAAAGCTTAACGGCGGAATTGTCAGCTCCAGGCTGTTCACCTGGTTATGCCATTCTTTCTTCGAGCTCTTCATTGGCCCGTTATGATAACCTGAACCGCCGAATTCAGCCGTCTCCGAGCTGAAAATCTCTTCATACGTGCCAGGACGCGGAACGCCTATCCGGTAATTTTTCCGTTCCACCGGCTGAAAATTAGCAATAATAACCAGTGTATCCACCGGCTTTTTGCCTCTGCGGATGTACGAAAGCACACTCTGATGGTTATCGTCCGCATAAATCCACTGATAGCCCTCCAAATCATGGTCCAGCTCCCACATCGCCTTCTCGGTTACATAGAGCTTATTAAGCGCAGCTGTATAGGCCAGCATCCGGCGGTGAGCCTCATAATCCAGCAGCAGCCAGTCCAGCTGATCCTGATCCTTCCACTCGATAAACTGCCCGAATTCACCGCCCATGAACAGCAGCTTTTTACCGGGATGGGAGATCTGATAGCCCAGCAGCAGCCGCAGGCCTGCGAACTTCTGCTCGTAGGTGCCTGGCATTTTGTCCAGCAGCGATTTTTTGCCGTGTACAACCTCGTCGTGGGATAAAGGCAGCGTGTAGTTCTCAGCATAAGCATAGGCAATCGGAAAGGTCAACAAATTATGATGATAGGGACGACCCCCGAAATCATGTTCTATGTAACCTAAGGTGTCATTCATCCAGCCCATATTCCATTTATAGTTGAATCCCAGCCCGCCTTCGTGCGCCGGAGCAGTGACTCCAGGCCAGGCGCTGGATTCCTCAGCCATCATCAATGCTTTTGGATAGTAATGAAAAATCGTCTTGTTCAGCTGCTGGATAAACCGGATCGCCTCCAGATTCTCCAGCCCTCCGTTAACGTTGCGTCTGTACTGGTGGCTCTGCTTCTCGAAATCAAGACGCAGCATGCTGGTTACCGCATCCACTCTCATACCGTCAATGTGGTATACGTCGTACCAGAAGAGCGCATTGGAGATAAGGAAAGAGAAAATTTCCGGTTTGCTGAAATCAAAGGACAACGTGCCCCAGCCGGGCTTTTCGGCCAGCAGCGGATCGGCATATTCATACAGCGGCGATCCGTCAAACATCCTTAGCCCGTGTGCATCCTTGGCAAAATGCGCCGGTACCCAGTCCAGAATGACGCTGATGCCGGCTTGGTGCAGCTGGTCAATCAGATACATCAGCTCCTGGGGTTCACCGTAGCGGCTGGTGGCGGCAAAATAGCCTGTCCCCTGATAACCCCAGGACAAATCATAAGGATGCTCGGCAAGCGGCATAAATTCAACATGTGTATAGCTCATCTCCACCAAATAGGGAATCAGCAGACCGGCCATTTCCTTATAAGTATAGAATTCGCCGTCTTCCTTCTGCTTCCAGGTGCCGAAATGCATTTCATAAATATTCATCGGTCCGTTATAAGGAGCTTTGTTCCTGCGTCTCCACTGGTTGTCTCCCCACTGGTAGCCGCTAAGATCCGTAACCACCGACGCCGTAGCCGGCCTTACTTCGGATTTAAAGGCAAAGGGATCTGCCTTCAGGAAGCTTTCGCCGTCAGCTGCGATAATCCTGTATTTGTAAAAAGTTCCCGGCTCCATTCCCGGAAAAAAACGACTCCAAAATCCTGAATCGGGTATCTTAATGAACGAGTCCTCTTCTAGTGTTCCGTCCCAGGCATTATGATTACCAGCCAGTCCTACATATGTCGCATGAGGAGCCCACACGGTAAAGCGTACGCCCTTCATCCCGTCTTCAGCGGCAATGTGCGCGCCCAGCATCGTATAGCTGCGGTAATTTGTGCCCTCATGGAACAGATAAATATCTTCAGTTGACGGGAGGTTTACTGTTTTTGGTATGTCAGGCAAATCATCACCACCTTTTTTATATAAGATGCACCTATAACATTACCCGAATGTCCTGCATTTGAAAATGTGTTTTAAGGAAAAAACAGGTTTTTCTGAACTAAGAAAATAAAATTGTAATGTTTACAGCAGGACATCAATATATTTCACTTATGTCGTTTCAAGCGCTTGTTGGGAGTTTATATTACAAGCATTGACAAAAAAACGGGAGGGATAACAAATGAGTAAAAAAGAATGTGTCGCCATGCTGCTGGCTGGCGGGGAAGGCCGCAGACTGGCCCCCTTAACCACCACGATGGCTAAACCTGCAGTCCCTTTCGGAGGACAGTATAGAATCATTGACTTTCCCCTCAGCAACTGTGTAAATTCAAGTATTGATACTGTAGGTGTACTGACGCAGTATGAAGCTAACTCTTTACATCAGCATATTGGTTCAGGGGAGCCATGGGGGCTGCACGCTAGACCTGATCAGGGTGTCAGACTGCTGCCATCCGGTGTGGACGGACGCGACACTTACACCGGAACAGCTGATGCCATCTATAAGAACATCGATTTTATTGACAGCCAAAATCCGGAGCATGTGCTGATCCTCTCTGCCGATCATATCTACCATATGAATTACCGCAAAATGCTGGATTATCATATCAGCAAATCCGCCAAGGCGACGATTTCGGTCATGGAGGTGCCTTGGGATGAGGCGAGCCGTTTTGGCGTGATGAATGTTAACGACGAGCTGAAAATTTCTGAGTTCGCCGAAAAACCTAAAGTGCCCGAGAGCAATCTGGCGTCGATGGGTATCTATCTGTTCGAATGGGCTTACCTAAAGGACCATTTGCTGCGTGATGCGGCAGACCCTTCCTCCAGCCATGATTTCGGCAAGGATGTGATCCCGGCGATGCTTGGCAACAATGACGATCTGTTCGCGTACCGCTTCCAGGGCTACTGGAGAGATGTAGGTACGGTTGACAGCCTCTGGGAAGCGCACATGGATCTGCTGCAGGCAGACAACGGCTTCAAGCTGGATAACGCTCAGTGGCCGATGTACAGCCGGGCACGCCGGAATAAGCCTTCAGCTGTAAAATCACGTATTCCTGCACATTCTGACGACTGCCTCGTTAATGAGACCTGCCTGCTCGAAGGCAGCCTGCAGCGCTCAGTAATCTTTGGCGGCGTAGAAATCGGCAAGCTCAGCAGAGTCCATCACAGCATTGTAATGCCGGGTGTTCATATCGGGCGCGGTGTCCTGATTGAGAATGCCATTATCGGTGAAGGAGCCGTCATAAAGGACGGAGCCGTCATCAAAGGCAGCCCTGACAATATTGTTGTGGTCGGCCCTAATGAGATTGTGGCTGCTAAGCCGGTTATCCGGACCCAGCCTTCACGCCTGCTGCAGGAAGTTTATGAGAAAACCGGCAGACTGCGTGCTGAAGGTCTTCCCTCTTAAGCCTCATTGTCCATCATACACCACGTAATATAAAAGGGCAGCAATAAGGGTCATCCAGACCCTGTTGCTGCCCTCTTTATATGCCTTCATTACTATTTGCTGCCTGCATTCTATAATTCGTAATCATCTACGCTATGCGGCTGCTCTGGGGCCGGCGGACGCTCATCGGTCAGCGGCAGAATTACCGTTACCTGTGTGCCTTTGCCGAGCTCGCTGTCCATCTCCAGCTTACCTTGATGCAGCTCAACAATCTGCTGGGAAATTGCCAGCCCCAGACCGGTTCCGCCGTTCAAGGCATCCACCTGGAAGAACCGGTCCCGCACTCTGGAGAGATGGGCCTCGCTGATTCCGATCCCGCTGTCTCTGACTATAACAGCCATCTCTGATCCCGACAAACGCTGTGCGGACAGGACGATGCTGGAATCCTCCGGAGAAAATTTGACGGCATTGTCCACAAGATTAAGAAATACCTGCTTGAGCCGGTTGGGATCACCCTTGATGTAGACGGAATCCTCACATTCCAGCACCAGGTGAATCCGCTTCTTCTCTGCCTTGGCCCAAATGTTCAGAATCGTCTCCTGCAGCACTACTCTGATGTCTGTCAATACAATGGACAGCTTCATTTCATTCTGCTGCAGCTTGGAGAAGTCCAGGATTTCCTCCACCAGCCCGATCAGACGGTCACTTTCCTTAGAGATGATTCCCATGCCGAGCTTCGTCTCCTCCGGATCGTATCCGCCTGAAATCAGCGTCTCGCTCCAGCCCTTGATGCTGGTCAGCGGAGTCCGCAGCTCGTGGGAGATAGAGGAAATAAAGTCATCCTTGATCTGATTGCTGCGGATGATCTCATCTGCCATGTAATTGAGCGTAGTTGCCAGATCGCCGATTTCATATTTGTAATCTCCCTTAATCCGGGCGTTGAACCTGCCCTTCGCCATCTGCGCTGAGACCGCGGTAATATTGTTCAGCGGCTTGACGATCGAGTTCGCCAGACCGAAGCTGAACAGGACAACGATCACCATAACAGCCGCACCGATACCGATGGATACGAGGGTGAGGTTAAGCAGATCCTTGTCTATCCGCTCCATGGAGGTAAGATAACGGATTACATACTTGTCACGGGTGTTCACCTGAATCAGCTTGGAGACTGCCATCACGCTTTCATTCGTACCTGCCTGTCTGCCAATCCATTTACCGATGCTGCCGCCTACCGCCTCCGGTACATCACTTGTCGTAATGGTACGGTCAGGCTGAAAGCCGGTCGAGCTGGCCAGGATATCCCCGCTGGTGGACAGCACCTCCAGCTCTGTATACTCCAATCCAAAAAGCTCAAGCACCTGCTGCATCTGGTTGGGCGACCGTTCACCTGAAAACTTAAATTTCACGAAGCCTTCAGCTGTGACGATATTGGTCGTAATTTTACTGTATACACTGTCATAATAATACGTCCGGATCGCCAGCAGGAAGATAACCTCGACCAGGAGAAGCGCTACAAAGACTACAAGAATATAGTGCAGTACGATCTGTCTGCGCATCCCCTTCTTTATCATTGTACCTGACCTTTCCATTTGTAGCCGTGTCCCCATACAGTCTGCAGATATTCAGGCTCAGACGGGTTGTTTTCAATTTTTTGGCGCAGCCGGCGGATGTTCACATCGACGATCTTCGGATCACCCATATACTCCTTGCCCCAGACATGGTCAAGCAGGGAGTCGCGGCTGAGCGGCGTATTCTCTTTCTCCAGGAAAAACTGCACCAGAGAAAATTCTGTCGGCGTCAGCTCAATTGGTTCCCCGCTGCGTTTAAACTGCTTGGAGATCAGATCCAGCGTAAACGGGCCCGAGTGAAAGGATACCTTGGCCGACTGCTCACGGTGGACATTCACCCGGCGCAGCAGCGATTGAATGCGCGCAATCAGCTCGGTCGGGCTGAACGGCTTGCTGACATGATCATCAGCCCCTACGGAAAGCGCATAGACCTTATCCTGCTCCTGCACCTTGGCAGTCAGAAAAATAATCCCGAGACGCTCATTGGTCTCACGGATGCGCCGGCAGACCTCAAAGCCGTCGATACCCGGAACCATCACATCCAGCAAGGCAATATCAATATCAGGCACGGTGGTCAGCTTGTGCAGCGCCTCATTACCGTCAGCTGCCTCCAGCACCTCGAAGCCGTTACGTTTCAGGTTGATTACAATAAAACTGCGGATGGATTCTTCATCCTCCAGTATCAGTACTTTACTCATCGATTCCCTTCCTTTCCATTGGAGCGGTTATTTTATCGCTGTCGCTCCCGCCCGTGCTCTGTACCAGTTCACCCCGGTAGCCGATAATTTTGTCCATGTCCCTGCTGAGCACCTTCCAGCCGCTGTTCTTGACACGGTCCCATTCCTGCTGGGTAAAGAATGTTACCTCTACGACCGTCTCGCCCGTGTCCGACATGATAAACTTCAGTGATTTATCCTGTACGGATTTGGTATCCACCGTAATCTTGCCGTGCCACTCCGGCAGAAAATCAATCACGAAGCGGTCTGACGGATCACGGTACTTCTGCGCAGTAAAGCTCAGCCCGTCCTTACCGTCCCATTTATAATAGGAGGTGAAGTAAGGAATAGCTTCCGGGTCAAAGTAATCCCACCCGCCCGGCGGCTCCAGCATGCCAATCTCGATAATGCCGTCGCCGTCGATATCCTCGCTGGCAATCTTTCTGTCCTTAAACGTTTTGGCATCGCCCGGAATAACTACCCGCAGCTTATTGTTCTCCATCACAACCACAGTGGTATAAGCCGACCGGGAATCCACCGCCGCATCCAGTACAATACCTTCTTTATTCTCTGCCACTTTACCTGAGACAATATTGTAATAATTATTAAAATAAGGGTCAAGGTCATCAAGCTGGTCCAATACCTTGAAGCCGTCGTCAAACTGATAGGTTGTTATTTTGTTCAGCTCATTGCGTTTAAAATAGACCACCGTAATGTCGGCAATATCATCCTCGTTCAGATCGTCTATCATAAATCTGGTATAAGGCTGTGACAGCACCTCCTCCAGCTCACCGCCGGAATAGGTATAGACAACCATTCCCTTTTCCACGCCGCGCGAATAGCCGGCTATGATATCCAGCTTCCCGTCACCAGTCACATCTCTCAACTCAACCGACTCCAGCTGATTGCCGTCACCGTCGAAATCAAGCTTTTTCACCCAGCCATCCTCTGTCTTCTCCAGGATCATGCCGTGAATCAGAACCGATTCATTCTCGGTTAAATAGAACACCAGCGTCTCCAATGTGCCGTCCTTGTCCAGATCCTCTGTAAAAATCGAGCTGTCATCTTCTCCGGCAGGCCGGATTAGCGTAGCGCTGGCCGGCATCTGCGACTTGATCGCTGTCATCAGGGAAGCCTTATCGGCGGTCAGCTCAGGCGCCTTCATCTTTGAAACAGGATCGCTGATGAAGGTACATCCCGACAGTACGGACAATGACAGAACAGCTGCCGCCAGACGTCTAGCAACACTTCGCTTCAAGCTTCATCACTCTTTCCTTGTTTCATGCTCATCTCAGCTACAGATTAATGCGCTCCTGGGAGGTCAGGCGGCGTCCCCGCACATCATGCTTGATTCTGCCGTTCTCGAGTACCCACAGCCTGGTTGCATAACGTTCTGCCAGCTCCAGCGGAAGTACGGTAATTACGATCAGCCCCGTTTCTTTGCAGAGCCTGCGCAGTGTCTCCAGAACGCCCTCTGCTGTCCGCGGGTCTAGCCCGGTTACCGGCTCATCGGCCAGGATAACCTTCGCACCATGCACAAGCGCCCGCGCAATGGCAACACGCTGCCGCTCTCCACCGCTGAGCTGGTTTGTTTTTAGCTTAGCTTTGTCCAGCAGGCCAAGCGTATCCAGCTCGTCCATTGCTCCCATATAATCATCCTGACGGACCATTCCCGTCACCATCCGCCATAGCGGCGTCTGCGAGGACTGTCCGATCAGTACATTCTTCAGTGCAGTCCGGTTCGGATTAAGCTCGGCATTCTGCTCCAGATACGCCCATTCCCGGCGGATTTTGCGTCTGCCGGCCAGCGGACTTTTCATGATATCTGTTCCGTCTACCCGGAAATTCCCTCTATCCCATTTCTCACGCAGCGCCAGACAGCGCAGCAGCGTGGACTTACCGCTTCCGCTGGCTCCCACCAGCACTACGAGCTCCCCCGGCTCTAATTGAAAACCGATATCCTGCAGAACCGGCAGCTTATCTTCTCCGACTGCTTTGGCTAGATGTTCAACTGTAATCATAGTTCAGCCTCTCCCTGTCTTGGTCTCTACTCTATAGTGTACTCTGAAAACGGGACCAATTGCCATGCGTACATCCGTTCCTATCTTAACTCAATTCAGCTGTCTTGGCGAGAATATCAGCCCGGTTAAGCCAAACAATATATACAAGCCGCCCAGCAGCGCGAATACACCGCTGCCCCAGCCGTACTCCAGCAGCAGGCCTCCGACGCCGGGACCGATGATACTGCCGATACTAAAATGAAAAGAAGAAACAACATTCGCCGCGGGCAGCAGATTACGCGGCAGAATATCCGCTGCATAGCTTAAGCCCAGTGAAAAGAACGAGCCTACAAGGCCCCCCGCCACCAGCAGCACGAACAGTGTCAGCATGAAATGGTTGCCGGCAAGCGGCAGCAGCATAAAGGCTAACCCGCCGGAGGTTCCGGCAAAGATCAGGATTTTTTTGCGTCCGTGACGGTCGCTCCACAGCCCGAGCGGCAGCTGGAGCAGCAGGCCGCCGATGCCTGCAAACGGCAGGAGCGCGGCAATCTGGTCAGTGGTGAAGCCTGAGCGCAGGCCGTAAACCGGGAAGTTACTGTTCAGGCTCGCCTCCATATACCCGTACAGCAGCGCCGGAATGAGCGCATACCAGGCCAGGCTGTAGCTGCGGCCGAACCGGCGGGCTTGACCTTCGTTCTGCTCTACCTTGTCCGGGCGGGAATTGGGGAGCTTGAACAACACGAGTAGCAGAGCCAGCAGGAATAATCCGGCCAGAATCAGAAACGGTGCCGCCTCGCCGAAGCGGAGCAGGCTGATTCCGGCCGGACCCAGGCTGAATCCCAGGCCGTAGGACATTCCGTACAGCGAAAGGTTACGCCCCCGGTGCTCTGCCGGTGCCATAAGGAGTACCCATAGCTGAGCTGCATAATTAATGGCTGCATCACCGATGCCGACCAGCAGCCGCAGTACGAACCAGGCGGTGACACCCGGCACCAGCGGGAACAGCAGCAGCGTAACGAGGACCAGGCTTAAGCCGGCAGCAATGAGCTTTTTGAAGCCGATAGCACCAAGGACCCGCTCAGCAACAAGGGTCATAGCAAACGATCCGACATAGAGTGCTGCGGCGTTCAGTCCGTTGAGCGAGGAGGAAACCCCCTTTTGCTCCAGCAGGATAGACAGCACCGGCAGCAGCAGCCCCTGGCTCAGGCCGGCAGCAATGATAACGGTAATAAGAATGAAATAGTTAAGCTTACTGTTTGAACGTGTAGCTAAAAGCCGGTCTGACACAGATGAATCCTCCTTGAACGGTTATCAGGTAATAGCGGATAAAACCTGCCCTTTAGGGCAAACATGGAACATTATAGTGGACAACCCTCTTCTAAACAAGAGATAATATATAGAAGTGACCGATTTCCTGGGGGTGCAAGCTTCATGACTTATGAACTCAAAATTGATGTCTCGCCTGTCTATGAACTGATCGACAGCTTTATGTTATATGTAACGCGCAAATGGATCTCCAACCTGGATATGGGTCCGGACTGGATACGTGATATTGACGGCCGCATTCCTCCGCAGCAGGTATCTATGCTTAGGCAGGCAGCCGAATGGCCGTTTACCGATTATGATGTCCTGTATGTGTGGGCTTACCGGCGCCGTCCGGCTTCGAAGGTATTGCAGTTCCTCTCAGAACTGGAATCACAGTCACTGGAAGAGTGCTTTGAGCAGACAGCGCCGTTGTTCCCGGATTTCACCATAGAAGAATGTGCACGGATCAAGCAGGACTATCCGCCGCTTCTGCGGCTGTGGTACGAGCAGTATTTCCGCCATACCGAGCAGAAGCTCCTGCCGCTTCTGATTGAGGATGCTTCCGAGAAAAAAATGCTGGAGAGCAAAATGGGCCCGGCAGCGCTGATTGAGTATGCCTCAGGCGGTGTCGTCATCGAGGATATACCTGATCTGCAGACCGTGGTGCTCATTCCTACGATTCATAACCGGCCGATTAATATGTATTGCTTCTATAATACATTAATGATTATCCAGTACCCGGTAGATGTTCCTTCAGATAACGAGGATGAACCGCCGACCGTTCTGCTCCGCTTAGCCAAAGCGCTGTCCGATCCTACCCGGCTGAGGCTGCTGCGTTATGCCGCACATGAGCCCAAGACCTTATGGGAGCTTCAATCTGTACTGGGCCAGACCAGCGATACTATGATGCACCATCTGCTGATGCTGCGTGTTGCCGGATTGCTGCGCGTTCATCTGGGCAGTGAAGGTGAAGGCAATGAGCGTTACAGTGTCCGTCCGGACGGCGCTTCCGATCTGCAGATGTTCCTGGAGTCCTATATTCGTTTATAATAGCTGTACACAAGCAGTGATTGCTGAATAACATACAGGTTTAGGAGTGAGCGTTATGAAATATTTGCCGCAACAAGTTATTTTTGATCTGGACGACACCCTGGTGCATTGCAACAAATATTTTGACCTCATTTTGGGGCAGTATTTCGAGCTCATGTCCGGCTGGTTCGGGGAATACGGCCCGACCACCGGCGAATTCCGCACCAAACAGGTAGAAATAGATGTTGAAACGGTCAGCACCAGCGGCCTGGCCAGCGACAATTTCCCCAAATCGCTGATCGCCACCTACCGCTTTTTCTGCGCCAAATATAACCGACCTATGGATTCCTACCATGAGCAGCAGCTGATGAAGCTCGGACTCAGTGTGTATGATCAGGAGGTAGAAGCCTATCCCGGCATGGTGGAGACCCTCGATGCACTGAAGCATGACGGGCACGACCTGTACCTGTATACCGGCGGGGATGATACCATTCAGCAGCGCAAAATTGAGCAGATGAAGCTCGATGTCTATTTCGACGACCGGATCTTTATCCGCCAGCATAAAAATATTGAATCCCTTGAAAATATCCTGGTCGCCCATCCGTTTGAACGCCAGCGCACCTGGATGATCGGCAATTCCCTGCGTACTGACGTGCTTCCGGCCTTGACTGCCGGCATTAACAGCATCTATCTGAAGCAGCAGAATGAATGGCTGTATAACCTGATTGAGCTTCAGCGCGAGCTGCAGCAGTCGGTCATGACCATTTCCTCGATCAGTGAGGTTCCGCCGGTGATCCGCACCGCTTCCAAGCTCCAAAGTCACGGCTGACAATAAGACCGGCCTCCTGTTACAAATGCCATAGGCATACTGCACAGGTAACATTTATACTGTTTGAGTAGATTTTTTCAAACTCATTCAGGAGGTAGGAATGAACAAGCAAGCAAGTCCTAACCGCACACCGAACAAGCAGTCTGCCCGGAACAAATCCGGCTCCCGTCTGCTGCCCATGCTGCTGGGAATCATCGCAGTTATTCTGGCAATCGTACTTATCTACGTTATCACGGACGGCAACTCCAAAGAGGCAGATGTGCTCGAAGGTCTGCCTAACTATACGGATGTGAAGGGTACGATTGTGGTTGACGGCCTGAAATATGAGAAGCAGCCGCGTCTGGGCAATCCTGAGGCCAAGGTCAAGGTCATTGAGTTCGCCGATTTCAAATGCCCTGCCTGCAAGAAATGGACCGAGGCTAATCTGGATACCTTCATCAAAGACTATGTTGATACCGGAAAGGCTGAGCTCTATTTCATGAACTTCGCTTTTATTGACCGTGACTCCTACCTGGCAGCCAGTGCCGGGGAAGCGATCTATAAGCAGAGCAACGAGAAGTTCTGGGAATATGTTCATAAGCTGTACGCCAATCAGGGCGATGAGAGCACCATCTGGGCCACCCAGAAATTTATCCTTAACTTCGTCAAAGAGAACATTGAAGGCATCGATTACGCCTTGTTCGAGCAGGATGTGAAGAACCACACCCACATGTTCGACGTTAAAGAGGATTTCAAAATCGCCGGGGCATACGGAGTTAACGGCACACCCAAGTTCATGGTGAACGGTGTCCTTCTGCCGGATTCCTCCTATGAGGGACTGACGGCTGCGATCGAGAGCAGTCTGGCTGAGGCAGCGAAATAACGGTTTGTTCCTGTAAAAGAAGAGGATGCAACGTGCCGGATCTACTGCGGCATGGCTGCATCCTCTTTTTTGGGGCTTGTCTTCCCGTCGACCCTGGAAGGGCAGGATTATTCTACACTGAGCTGCCCGGTATCTGCATTCGCCAGTATCAGCTTGCCTTCAAGCGGCGCTCCGTCCTCGTCAGCCAGCTTGAGCTTACCGGTCTTCCCCTTCTCGATCAGCGCCTTAACCTGGGTGTCCGTCAGTGTCCGCCCGTGCGTTTCCTTCCAAATCACGAACTTGCAGCCCTCTTTGTAATGGGAGCAGCCGTAGCCCTTGCGGCCCATGAAGATGGTGCCGCCGCAGCCGGGGCGCGGACAGCTGCCGATAATCTTCGGTCCGCCGCTCCCCTGCTCTGCAGGCTTGGCTGTTCTTGCAGCGGCTGGCTTGGCGCCGCCTCCACCGTCTCCGGCACTGCTGCGCTTGCGTGCAGCGGCCGGCTTGTCCGCAGCTACCTTGGACGCTGCCCCGCTGCTCCGGCTTTTGGAGCCGGCCCGGATAGAAGGCGTTTCGCCTTCAAAGGAGGTTTTGGCCGCCCGGGACTGGACTTTAACCTTGTCGACAATCATGGAAGCGAAGCGCTTGACGTTCTCCATGAACTGCCCGTCCGCCGCCGTGCCCCGGGCAATCTCATTAAGCCGCCGCTCCCATTGCCCGGTCATCTCCGGTGAGGTCAGCAGCTCGATGCCCGCTCCGCGGATCAACTCGATCGCTGTCCGCCCCTTCTGGGTAATCGCGATTTTTTTGCCCTGCATTTCCACATAACCGACGTTTTTCAGCCGCTCGATGGTTGCTGCACGGGTAGCCGGTGTACCGAGCCCGGAGTCCTTCATGACATCGCGCAGCTCCTCGTCCTCAATCTGCTTGCCCGCGCTTTCCATTGCTTTGAGCAGGGTGCCTTCGGTGTAATGCTTGGGCGGCTGCGTATCCTTCTCTTTGACCACCGCATCGCTGCACAGCACTTCATCCGCAGGGGAGACGGAGAACGGCTCATTCACCTCAATCTCCTCTTCCTCCTCCTCGTCCTTGCCTTTTCCTTTGGCCGGCTTAGCCTTATCCTTCTTCTGGTCGGCATAGATCACCTTCCAGCCCAGACTCAGCAGTTCCTTGACCGTAGTCTTAAAGGTCTCGCCCTCCACCTCCGTTAGAACGGTATGCACCTTATACTCGGCGGGCGGATAGAACTGCGACAGGAAACGGCGCACAATCAGATCGTACAGCTTGGCTTCATCTGCACTCAGCCCCGATGCCTTGCGGTTCGTCGGCAGGATCGCATGGTGATCCTCTACCTTTGACGGATTGCAGACAAATTTATTGCCTTTATGGACCAGGCTGCGGTTCGCACCCTTGACCAGCTCATCGTAGGAGGTGCCCTGCAGCGCATTCAGCGTCTTATGCATCTCCGGGATGTTCTGCTCGGTAACGTAGTTGGAGTTCGTCCGCGGATAAGATATAACCTTATGCTTCTCGTAGAGCGCCTGGGCGATATCCAGTGTTTTTTTGGCCGAGAAAGCGTATTTCCCGTTCGCCTCACGCTGCAGCAGCGTCAGATCATACAGCTTGTTCGGATACTCCTTCGTATCCTTAACCTCATAGGAGGCGATCCGGCCGGGTTTTCCCTTAACCTTAAGGGCCAGCGCGTCAGCCTTCTCCTTGTCGGTCAGGCGGTCCCCCTGCCACATGCCTTTATAGACAACCTCATTCTGGGCAAAATGACCCTCCACCTCAAAAAACTTCAGCGACGAAAACGCCTCAATCGTTTTTTGCCGGTCATAGATCAGCGCCAGGACAGGCGTCTGCACCCGTCCAACTGACAGCAGTACATTATGCTTCGTAGTAAAAGCGCGGGAGCCGTTCATCCCGATCAGCCAGTCCGCCTCGCTTCGTGCCCGGGCCGCTTTGGTCAGATTCTCATATTCCGAGCCGTCCTTCAGCTCCTGAAAGCCTTTGCGGATCGTCTCCGGCGTCAGGTCTGATATCCACAGCCGCTTTACAGGCTGGTTTAGCTTTAGATGCCGCTGGATCAGTGAGAAAATATGCTGCCCCTCCCGCCCGGCGTCACAGGAATTGACGAGCAGATTGCTGCGTTTTGCCAGCTCGCCAATTACCTTCAGCTGGTCAATGGTACGGGCATTCGGAACCAGCTTGAATGAATCAGGGATGATCGGCAGGTCGTTAATATTCCACTTTTTGTATTTGACATCATAAGCATCCGGCTCTGCAAGCCCGATAAGATGCCCGATTGCCCAAGTAATGATGTATTGATCCCCTTCCAGATAGGAACGGTGATTTTTGGCCTTCGGTTCTATTGCGGCGGCGATATTCCGCCCCATGTCCGGTTTTTCCGCAATAATGAGTGTTTTCAAAAAAAATCGCTCCTTACCCTTCATTGTTCCAAAATGCATCCAGATTTTTTATTATACCATTTTGCCAAAATAATTACCTGCTATTAATCTTGTATGATCATTGAATAGAGAGAAGCCTTTGGATTATAGTGGAGAAAGAGCTCAAAAACAGGAAGAAGGGAACGTACTATGATTATTAACCGGCAAGAATTTCAGGTAAAGGGTCTTCACTATACAATCCGCTCTGCAATCCCCGGGGATGCAAAGAAGCTGTCTGCCTTACGACTGCAGGTTGACGGTGAAACAGAGCATATGGACCGGATTCCCGGTGAAGATTATATTGATGAGGAAGGATTCAAAGCTATCATTGAGAAGGATACGAATCATCCGCATAATATATGTCTGGCAGCAGAAATGAACGGGCAGATTATCGGCTATTCGAGGTGTGCAGGATATGATCTGAGGCGGTTTTTGCATAAGGCAGAATTCGGAGTTGGTGTCCTTAAGGAATACTGGGGATTCGGCATAGGGAGAAATCTGCTGAAAGCTTCTATAGATTGGGCTGACGCTAACGGTATTACCAAAATGATTCTAAGCGGTGTTCTGGAAATGAATGAACCTGCCGTCCGGCTGTATAAAAGCCTTGGTTTTGAAATTGAAGGACTGCTGAAGCAGGACCGCATTTTGTCAGACGGAAAATATTACAGTACATATATGATGGCGAGATATAACCCTGCATGAGCATGCTGACCGATCCCTCCAAGTAATGCTGATAAGCAGCTCCCCGCTCATCGGCTGATGCTGATTAGCGGGGGGCCGCTTATTGATACAGAAGGACATAACGAAGGTACCAGCTTATCCATTACGTGGATCAAGTATTGTTCAATTTACCCTGCACCCGCGATACAGCCTCTGCGCTGCCGACAACCTCTTTCGTACCGCTTCTCCGGTCCCAGAACTCTACCTTCCCTTCACCAGCAGCTTTGCCGACTACCAGCACAACCGGAATGCCGATCAGCCCGGCGTCCTTGAACTTCACTCCGGCGCGTTCGTCCCGGTCATCCAGCAAGGCTTCAATACCCAGCCTGCCTAGCTCCCCGTATAACGCTTCAGCAAGCAGAGACTGCTCCTGATCCCTGGCGGACAGCTGCAGAATATGCACCTGGTAGGGTGCCAGTGCAGACGGCCAGAGCAGACCTTCCTCATCATGGCTCTGTTCAGCTATTGCAGCCATCAGGCGTGAGACGCCGATACCGTAGCAGCCCATAATTATCGGCTTGCTGCTGCCGGAAGCATCCAGATAGACGGCACCGAGCTTCCCGCTGTAACGGGTGCCCAGCTTGAAGACATGGCCGATTTCAATTCCTTTATGAAACTTGTATACGCCCGTTCCGCATTTTGGACAAGTCTCACCCTCGGAAGCATTTCTTATATCCGCTATATGCTTCAGTTCGAAATCACGCCCAGGCACAACATGCCTAAGGTGGTAATCCTTTTCCCCGGCTCCGGTAACTCCGCTATTCATCGCTGCAACCGCCTTGTCAATAATCAGCCGCAGCTTCAGGCCGACAGGTCCGACATAACCGCTTTCTACACCTGCTCCTTCCTGAACCGCATCATAATCAGCAAGGCTTATTTCGTCAAGGCCCGCGGCAGCAGCCAGCTTGAGCTCATTCACCTCATGGTCACCGCGGACCAGCACGGCAAATAGGCTGCCGCCGCCGCTGTAAACCAGCGTCTTGATAATACGGTGCGGTGCGATCTGCAGCTCCTGCTCGAGCTGGCCGATGGTCCGTATTCCCGGTGTATGAAATCTTTCTGCTGCAGGCTGATCTGCCTGGTCCGAACCGGTAAGAATCCCTGCTGTACCACCCTCAGCTTCTTCCAGATTAGCAGCATAATCACAGCTGGTGCACACGGCAAGCGTATCTTCACCTATTTCCGCTAAAGCCATAAACTCATGATTTCCGCCTTCACCGCCCATTGCCCCTGCATTCGCCTGTACAGACTTGAAATTCAGCCCGCAGCGGGTAAAGATGCGCTCATATGCTTTGAATATACGGCTGTAAGCATCATCAAGACCCGCCCAGTCTGCATCAAAGGAATAAGCATCCTTCATCAGGAACTCTCTTCCCCGCAGGAGACCTGAACGCGGACGGAGCTCATCACGAAACTTGGTCTGAACCTGGTACAGCGTAACCGGCAGCTTCCGGTAAGAGCTTATTTCTCCCCGGACCAGCGCGGTTATAGCCTCCTCATGAGTAGGCCCGAGTACAAATTGGCGGTCATGGCGGTCCAGCATGGTCATCAGGTCTTTACCGTAAGGCTCAAAGCGGCCGGACTCTTTCCAGAGCTCGGCAGGCAGCAAAGACGGAAGCTGGACCTCCTGGGCTCCGGCACCATCCATTTCCTCACGGATAATATGCTCGATCTTACGCAGTACCTTGCGGCCCAGCGGCAAATAGCTGTATATTCCTGAAGCGAGCATCCTGATATATCCGGCACGCAGCAGCAGCCTGTGGCTGGCCGTTTCCGCTTCCGCCGGTGCATCTCGCAGTGTGGTAAGTAATAGTTGGCTTTGACGCATTAAGAATCATCTCCTCTGATAGGTTGCGACAACATTGATCATCGCGGAAATCTGCTAAAACACAAAAAAGACGCATTCGCCAGGGACGAATGCGTCGTGTTACCACCCTGTTTCGACTCCCGCAAAAAAACCGGGAAATCCTCTATCCGGATAACGGCCGGAGCCGGCAGTAAATAAAGGTTAACCTTCATTACTGCAGCTTTCAAGGCAGGGTGTACTCCCGTCGCGGTTCGGAGGACCTTTCAGCCGGTGAATCCTCTCTCTGTTCTAGCGATATTCAGGAATGCAGATCCTTGGTCAATGCTGCTGCGTTATTGAATTGTTATTAAATGTATACTAAGCAACAAATTGCGTCAAGCCCGTCATCAAACAGCCATAATTTATAACGTTTCACCCCTCTCCTTGTATACGCTTACACCTTTCATACGGTCTGTAAATTAAATGTTTCCTGTAAACGCTCTGACATATGAATTTTTTTTGAAAATAAACCGAAATAATCAATAGAGCATTTCAAGAGGAAGCTGCCTGCTGGTCAAGCCTCTATGCATATGCATCCAAGGGGGAGTCATAGCCATGTTCACAAAAATCAAAAATGCTGTTTACAATCTCACATCCCGTTCACTGCAGAGAAAAATGCTGTTGCTTTTTACCGTAATGCTGGTTATTCCAGTTGTGCTGGTAAGCTACTTTTCTTACACCAGCTCCAGTAAGCAGCTGGAGTTCAGAATGCAGGAATCCATGCACACTAGCGTAGACCTGCTGGCAGAAGGCATTAGCGAATCAGTTGCTGCAGCCAAACAGAATGTCTCACAGCTCAGCCAGCAGCTGACCTCTGCCAATCTGGATAACAAAACCTCTGCTACACGTACGCTTATAGAATTATTTATAAAAGAGCATCCAGAGCTTGAACTCTTTGTAGCCGGCAACGAGAGCGGAGCCTGGATGAAAGCACCGGACCCGGGCCCGCAGGATTATGATCCCCGGACCCGCGACTGGTACACCGCAGCACTTGGCAATCCCGGTAAAGTTACCCTTACCGACCCGACAATATCCATGACAACCGGCAACTATACCCTGTTCATCTCCAAAACACTCCAGGACGGCAAGGGTGCCATTGCCACTACCTTTAATCTGAAGGCATTAAGCGACCGGATCAGTAAAAATAAGCTTGGCAAAGAAGGCTATTACTATGTTGTAGACCGGAATAATAAATTTGTATCCCATCCGCTAAAAAAAGCCGGTGAGGACATCGCACCTTACGTCGCTGAGCTGCTGGCCGGCGGCCAGGGACAACTGGCTTACACCAATCCTGATGACGGGCTTGATATGAGCGGCTATTATATGACTGATCCTGAAACAGGCTTCACTGTGGTAGGTGTCATCAAAACCAAAGAATTTTCTGACGCTTCACTCCCTGTATTATTTAACGGGTTAATCGTCCTGGGCTGTGCACTGGTAGTCGCACTCTTTCTGATGTACTTCGTGGTCAGAGCCATTTCACGTCCTATCATCAGGCTCAACCGTTCTGCCCGGCGCGTCAGCGAAGGATACTTGAATGAACAGATTACCGTAGACCGTGCCGATGAGCTCGGTGATCTGGCCAAAAATTATAACCTTATGGTAGAATCACTGCGCAACATTGTCACTGATATCTCCGAAACCTCCGGACTATTAGCCGCATCCAGCCAGCAGCTGACCGCCACAACTGAAGAGAATGCTACAGCTACAGCTTATGTGGCCCGGATGGTCGAAGATTCATCCGCCGGAGCCGAGACACAGTCCGCGGCCATGGTTGAGACGTCGCGCGCGATGGAGGAAATGTCCTCCGGCATTCAAAAAATTGCCGAAGCAGCATCTTCCATCGTCAGCTCCTCGGCAGATACGGAAGCTGATGTCCACAGCGGCAGCGAGAAGATTAATCAGGTCAGCCGGCAGATGGATGCAATCCGTGAGTCCACCCACCTGTCATCAGAGCTGATCGGCCAGTTGAACGGCCTGAATTCACAGGTATCCGCAATGAGCAGTGCGATTTCGAATATTGCCGCGCAGACCAATCTGCTGTCGCTGAATGCCGGGATTGAGGCTGCCCGCGCCGGAGAGCATGGCCGCGGCTTCGCCGTAGTGGCAACTGAAGTGCGGAAGCTCGCTGACCAGTCTAAAACAACGGCCGGTAATATCCAAGATACCATTGAACAGATGACCGTCCTTATTGATCAGACCTATGAGACTATCCATACCCGGGTATCGGCTGATGTGGATCTGGGAATTCAGGTTACAGAAGAAGCAAAAGCGGCATTTGCGAATATTGAACAGTCTGCCGCCAAAATCAACGGCCAGATTCATGATATCTCCGCCGTTACGGAGCAGATGTCAGCCGGAGCTGAAGAGGTCGCCGCTTCGGTGGTCGAGATCTCCAATATTGCCCGCAATACCTCAGATGCATTCCAGAGTGTGACGGCAGCTACAGAGGAGCAGCTTGCATCAATGGATGAGATAATGGCCTCCTCAGGCGAGCTGTCCAAGATGGCTTCAGCCCTGCAGGTTAAAATCGAACGCTTCAAGCTGGAAGACTAAGCCTTTCGCCCGGACGAAGGCTGAAGTTGTAAAAGGATGCCTCACACTAAGTGATGGCATCCTTTTTATGCGGCAAAAACAAAAACCGCCCCACCAGCGAATGCCGGAAGGACGGATTATATACTTCGTGCATGACAGGCTAGACGAGAACGGTGGAACCCATCAGATATTTATCAACCTCGCGGGCAGCTGCGCGGCCTTCATTGATCGCCCAGACTACCAGGCTCTGTCCGCGGCGCATATCGCCTGCAGCGAAGACTTTATCAACGTTTGTATTGAATTTGCCGTAGCGGGCCTTAACGTTGCTGCGGCGGTCCGTATCGAGGTTCAGCTCCTGAATGATATCCTGCTCAGGTCCGTCGAAGCCAATCGCGATCAGCGCAAGCTGAGCCGGATAGACTGCTTCAGTTCCCGGTACTGGCTGGTAAATCTTGCGGCCGGTTTCGTCCACCATACGGCGGATTTGCACCGTGTGCAGCTCCTTCAGGTTGCCCTCTTCATCACCGACAAACTTGGTTGTCATAATGGAGAATTCACGCGGATCGTCACCAAAGATAGCTTTGGCTTCCTGCTGTGCATAGTCAAGGGTATACACATTCGGGAACTGCGGCCAAGGATTGGCAATCGGATCACGCTCAAGCGGCGCTTTGTCATGCGTGCCGAACTGGGTAATGCTCTTGCAGCCGTGGCGCAGGGAGGTTGCTACACAGTCGGAGCCGGTATCCCCGCCGCCCAGTACGACAACATCTTTACCTGCGGCTGAGACGTAGTTACCGTCCTCCAGATTTGAGTTCAGGTAGCTCTTGATTGTTCCGGTCAGGTAATCCATTGCGTACATTACACCGTTAAGCTCGCTGCCCTCAACATTGAACCGGCGTGCTTTGGTTGCCCCCCCGCACAGGACTACAGCATCATACTCATCAACGAGCTGCTGTGTAGGGATATCTTTGCCGATCTCGGTGTTCACAACAAAGGTGATGCCTTCAGCGGCCAGCAGATCCACCCGGCGCTGAACGACACGCTTATCCAGCTTCATTGTTGGAATGCCATATGTCAACAAACCGCCGACGCGGTCACTGCGTTCAAATACAGTTACTGTATGTCCGGCTTTGTTCAGCTGCGCTGCAGCGGCAAGTCCGGCAGGCCCGGAGCCGACAACAGCCACTCTTTTACCGGTACGCTTCTCAGGCGGATTAGGGACAACCCAGCCTTCCTCAAAGCCTTTATCAACGATAGCAAGCTCGATGGTCTTGATCGTAACCGGCTGGCCGATCAGACCGACGGTACAGGAGCCTTCGCAGGGTGCAGGACAGATGCTGCCTGTAAATTCAGGGAAATTGTTCGTCTTGTGCAGGCGCTCCAGCGCTTCCTTCCACAGCCCGCGGTAGACCAGATTGTTCCACTCGGGAATCAGGTTGTGCACCGGGCAGCCAGATGTGCCGCCGGTCATATCAATGCCGGTATGGCAATAGGGGGTTCCGCAGTCCATGCAGCGCGCACCCTGTGTGCGGAGCTCATCCTCGGTAAGGTGATGGTGAAATTCTTCCCAGTCTTTAATGCGCTGCTCAGGATCCCGGTCACCTGGGAGCTGCCGCTTATACTCCATAAATCCAGTAGGTGTAGACATATTTACGTTTCCCCCATCCGTTCTCTTCGTGTTGATGTATAGTACATTGTAGCATACTGCGGCAGATTCGTGTCGATTCAGCGCAATGAAGTACCTGCACATTCTATACTATTTTTAAGTTTAGCAATTCTAATTTTAACTATAGTAGCATTCAATACTTTCGCACTGTAATGGATTAATCTGCTGATTATTTGTACTATTTCACATGTTGTGTCAGAGAAAACGCTTTTTCGTTAAAGCGTACGTTCGTAGACGTAAAAACGGTAATCATACGGGTTCTGCTCATTACGAATTCCCTGTACGCATGAGATCTCTTCCCAGTCTTCCCAGCCGACCACCGGAAATTTCGTCTCACCGGCAAATTGCTCATGAATCCGGGTCACTAGCAGCTTATCCGCATAGGGAAGCATCATCCCGTAGATTTCAGCTCCGCCGATAATCATCAGCTCATCGTCCTTGCGCCCTTCAGCGACTGCTTCCTCCAGTGAATGAATCACTTCTGCCCCCTCAGGGGCAAAGCTGGTATCCCTTGTTATCACGATGCTCGTTCTGCCCTTGAGCGGCTTGCTGCCGAGCGATTCCCAGGTTTTGCGGCCCATCAGCATTCTTTTGCCCAGCGTCTGTTCTTTAAAATAGGCAAAATCCAGCGGCAGATGCCAAGGCATATCATTATCTTTGCCGATCACATCATTCTCCGCCATCGCCCAAATCATAGTGATACTCATATTTATGCCCTCCTTTTCCAAGAATCATCATGTCCCGGAAAGATTAAATGGCAACCGGTGCTTTAATCCCCGGGTGATATACATACCCTTCAAACTCAAAGTCTTCAAATGTATAATCAAAAATACTCTCCGGCTTTCTGAGGATGTTCAGCTTAGGCAGCGGATGCGGTTCTCTGGACAGCTGGGTGGCCACCTGCTCCAGATGATTTGTATAAATGTGCACATCGCCTCCGGACCAGATGAAGTCTCCTACCTCATAGCCCGTCTGCTGGGCAACCATATGGGTAAGTAAAGCATAGCTTGCAATGTTAAAAGGCAGGCCGAGAAATGTATCCACTGAACGCATAGTCAGCATACAGCTCAGCTTGCCGTCAGCCACATAGAATTGGAACACAAAGTGGCAGGGCGGAAGCTTCATCTGCTCTATCTCTCCTACATTCCACGCGCTTACAATATGACGGCGGGAATCCGGGTTGTTCTTAATGGAACCAATAACCGCAGCGATCTGATCAATATGCCGGCCGTCACTGCTCTCCCAGGCACGCCACTGTGAGCCGTAGACCGGTCCCAGTTCACCGTTCTCATCTGCCCATTCATCCCAGATCGACACACCGTTTTCTTTCAGATAAGAGATATTGGTATCTCCCTTCAAAAACCACAGGAGCTCATGAACAACGGATTTCAGATGAATGCGCTTGGTCGTAACCAGCGGAAAGCCCTCGGACAGATTGAAACGGAGCTGACGCCCGAACACGGATATGGTGCCTGTTCCTGTACGGTCGCTTTTTGCCGTGCCGTGATCCAGTACATCCTGAAGTAAGTCTAAGTAGTTGCGCAAAAGTTAAACTCATCTCCCCTTTTTTTCTTCTCCCAGTTTACCATGACCTGACCACCCTTGTAACTTACTTCAGCGCAGAAAATGCAATTTCCTGTCGTTCACTATCCTTCTGCGCACAGTGATTTCCTTTGTACGAAAATAGTGGGAAGTCCGGCTGTATTGTTGTTCACCCCGCATACATTCGCTCTGCTGTTATTCCCAAATCAGCAAATCTACAGTGTCCGCAGCTGCTGTCAGCTTAGCCTGGCCTCCAACAGGAAAAGTAAATATCGGTGAGGTGTGGCCGAAGTTCACGTCAGCGGCGACCGGAAGATGCAGCAGCTCCTTTTTGCTCTGAATGATTGTAATCAGCATGTCCTTTGTTACTCCGGATGCCCGCTGAAATCTGCCGATGACGAGCCCTCTAACCTGCTCAAAGCCCGGCTGATGAATCAGAGACTGAAGATCACGGTCAAAGACCTCCGGCCCCGATTCAAAATCATCCTCCACAAACAGAATGGCGTCCTTCAGGCTTGGCATGTATTCCGTGCCCTGCAGCAGGTTCAGCGTACACAGATTGCCGCCGATGATGATGCCCTCTGCTGGACCGGAACAGATCGTATATGGCCCTTCACTCGGCTCAAAGCACCTGTTCTCCTGATCCAGAAACCACGCATCATCACTCCAATATGCCGAAGGCTGCACCAGGACAGGTTCATCCTCCATCATCATCCGGATAAAATGCCGGACCGTATATTCATTGCCGCGGCGCATGGCGAAGGTGGAGAAGTGGGGACCTGAATAGGTAATCAGTCCGGTCTTCCGGTAAATGGCACCGCTAAGCGCAGTAATATCGGAGAAGCCGCAGAGACGCTTGGGATGGTCTGCAATCAGCTTGTAATCAAGCTCCCGCAGCAGCTGGTTGCAGTTATACCCTCCCAGCGTGGTTAGTATGCCTTTGACCGCAGGATCACGGAAAGCCTCATGAATATCCTCTACCCTGGAGCGGACTGAAGACGAGGAGAAATGATCCATTTCATAAGCGTGCTCTGCAAAAGTTACCTTAAAGCCGTAGCCCTCCAGCAGCCTGAGAGAAGCCTCAATTTGTTCCGGTGCAATGATGCCGAGACTATTAGACGGGGAGATGATACGGATTTCGTCGCCGGCCTGCAGTTTAGGTGCTTTCATTGGGATGACTCCTCTCCTTGTTCATTTTTTATGTAAAAAGAAGAGACCCCCTCAGCCATTACCATGACATTGGGAGTCTCTTCTATGATGATTCTGCTTAACAGCAGACGGTAATGTATTATTTCACTACGTGGATTGGATGTCCTTCTACCAGCTCAGCCGCTTCCATGACGATTTCGCCAAGGGTTGGATGTGCATGGATTGTCAGAGCGATATCTTCGAGCGTAGCGCCCATTTCAATTGCCAGACCCAGCTCAGCAATCAGGTTGGAAGCTTCCAGACCAACGATTTGCGCACCCAGTACGAGGTTGTTCTCGCTGTTAGCCACAATCTTGATGAAACCTTCCGGAGCGTTCAGGGAAACCGCACGGCCGTTGCCCGCGAACGGGAATTTGCCGGCTTTTACCTTGTAGCCCTTGTCCTTAGCTTCTTTCTCAGTCAGGCCGACGCTGGAGCACTCAGGATCGGTGAACACAACAGCCGGGATGACTTTGTAATCAACTACGGATTTGTGGCCGGAGATGGCTTCAGCAGCAATCTTGCCTTCGTAGGAAGCTTTGTGTGCCAAAGCAAGTCCTGCAACGATATCGCCGATTGCGTAGATGTTAGGCACGTTAGTGCGGCCCTGATGGTCTACTTTGATCAGACCGCGCTCGTCCAGCTCAACGCCGATCAGGTCAAGACCCAGCTCGCCGTCTGTATTCGGACGACGGCCTACAGTCACAAGCAGGTAGTCTGCTGTAACTTCTTTGGTTTCGCCGCCTACAGAGTACTTAACGGTTACTTCCTTGTCGTTCTGAACTGCACTTTCCGCTTTGGCATTCGTTACGATCTCGATGCCGGTCTTCGCCATGTTCTTGGCAACCAGACGGGTCATATCTTTATCGAAGCCTGGCAATACAGTGTCCAGACCTTCGATGATCGTTACTTTAGTGCCGAATTTGGAGTACATTTGACCAAGCTCAGCGCCGATATAGCCGCCGCCGATTACGATCATGCTCTTAGGAATCTCTGGCAGATCCAGAGCTTCTGTCGAGGACAGGATACGTCCGCCGAACGGGAATGGCTTCAGCTCAATCGGACGGGAGCCTGTAGCGATGATGCAGTTATTGAATTTGTAGCGCGGGGATTCATGGTCATTGAACAAACGGGCTTCGTTTGTGCTGATGAACATTGCTTCGCCGCTGAATACTTCAATTTTGTTGCCCTTCATCAGGCTGGTTACACCGGTGGTCATTCTCTTAACTACACCGTTTTTGAACTCCTGGGTTTTGGCCCAGTCTACCTTTACGTTCTCGGCAGTAACACCGAAAACATCACCGTGCTGTGCAGCCTCATAGCTGTGAGCTGCAGAGATCAGCGCTTTGGAAGGGATACATCCGCGGTTCAGGCAGACACCGCCGAGCTCCGATTTATCTACAATGAGGACTTTTTGGCCGAGCTGGGCGGCACGAATTGCCGCCACATACCCGCCGGGACCTGCACCAATAACCAATGTGTCGATTTCAATTGAAGCGTCTCCGACTACCATTTATTACACCTCCATAACTAACATATCAGGATTTGCAAGCAGGGTCTTAATGTAATTCATGAAGTTCTGTGCAGTTGCACCGTCGATGATACGGTGGTCAAAGCTCAGGGACAGCGCCATAACCGGAGCTGCTACGATTTCACCGTTCTTCACAACAGGCTTCTCAGTGATACGGCCTGTACCCAGAATCGCAACTTCAGGGAAGTTGATGATCGGAGTAAAGAACATACCGCCGGCGGAACCGATATTGGAGATAGAGATCGTGCTGCCCTTCATTTCATTAGAAGTCAGCTTGCCGTCGCGTCCGCGAACAGCCAGATCTGTGATTGCACTTGCGATCATCCAGATGCTCTTACGGTCAGCATCCTTGATTACCGGCACGATCAGACCATTGTCTGTATCTGTAGCGATACCGATGTTGTAGTACTTTTTGTACACAATTTCATTAGTGGTTTCGTCAATCATTGCATTAAGCGCAGGGAACTGACGGGATGCGGCAACCAGAGCCTTAACGATGAACGGCAGGTAAGTAACCTTAACGCCCTTCTTCTCAGCAACAGGCTTCATGCGGGTACGGAAAGCTACCAGCTCAGTAACATCCACTTCGTCCATGATGGTAACATGCGGCGCTGTGTATGCCGATTTAACCATAGCATTGGAGATGGCTTTGCGGATACCCTTGAATGGTACGCGCTCTTCTTCCAGGCTGGCATTGCCTGACGCAGCTGGTGCTGCCGCTGGCGCTTTAGCTTCTGCTTTTGGAGCAGCTGCTGCAGGTGCAGACGCCTCTGCTGGTGCTGCTGCAGCCGGAGCCGCGGAGCCGCCCTTCAGGAAGGCTGCAACATCATCATGTGTAATCTTGCCGTTTTTGCCGCTGCCGTTCACCTTCGCAAGATCAACACCTTGCTCACGTGCGGCTTTGCGGACGCTAGGAGTAGCCAGAATATCACGGTTAGGTGCCGGAGCAGCAGCCTGTGCAGCGGCTGGTGCTGCTGCAGCTTCCTGTGCTGCCGGAGCTTCAGCGTGGCCGCCTTCCTGCTGTGGAACTTCGCCTTCTGCAGCGATAATAGCCACAACTTCGCCTACACGGCATACCTGTCCGTCTTTAACACGGACTTCAGTTACAGTTCCGTTAACCGGGCATGGCACTTCAACTACTGCCTTATCGTTCTGTACTTCCATGATGATATCATCGTCAGTTACTTTATCGCCGACTTTGATGTGCATCTTGATGATTTCACCCTCATGCAGGCCTTCACCCAGCTCAGGGAAACGGTATTCAAAGTTTACAGCGCCGCCAGCTGATGGAGCACTGGTTCCCGGGGAAGAAGTAGTATCTGCTCCGCCTTTAGCTGCATCTGCTTCCTGGGAAGCTGCTTCAGCCGGATGGCCGCCTTCCTGCTCAGGAACATCGCCTTCTGCATCAATGATTGCTACAACTTCACCAACGCGGCATACCTGGCCGTCTTTAGTGAATACTTCAAGCACTGTGCCGTTAACAGGACAAGGTACTTCTACCACTGCCTTGTCGTTTTGCACTTCCATTACGATATCGTCATCGGTTACTTTGTCGCCGGCTTTGATGTGCATTTTAATAATTTCGCCTTCATGCAAACCTTCGCCCAGCTCCGGGAACCGGTACTCAAATTTTGCCACCTTGATAACCTCCTAAAAGTTTTTAGCTTCATTTGGGATAGCGAAAACATTCGCTTAATGTATAAGTATATTGCAGAAAGTGGTGCCGCCCTTTGTGCAAGGACGGCAGAAATAATCTCTATTAGAATTCCAGAACTTTCTTCACAGCTGCTACAACGCGTGCCGGTGTAGGGATCCAGCTATCTTCGATCTGTGCGAACGGATAGATGGTATCCGGACCTGCCACACGAAGTACAGGTGCTTCAAGGTGCAGAATTGCTTTTTCATTGATTTGCGCGATAACCTCAGCGGCAACACCGGAGCTCTTCTGCGCTTCTTGTACAACAATTGCGCGGTTAGTCTTCTTAACAGAAGCTACGATTGTATCAATATCAATCGGGCTAACCGTGCGCAGGTCGATAATTTCAGCCTTAATGCCTTCCTTTTCCAGCTGATCAGCCGCTTTGGTAGCAGTATGTACCATCAGGCCGTAAGAGATGATTGTTACATCAGAACCTTCACGGACAATATTAGCCTTGCCCAGTTCAACAGTGTACTCACCTTCAGGTACTTCAGCGCGGAACGCATGGTACAGGTTCAGGTGCTCCATGAAGAATACAGGGTCATTATCGCGGATCGATGCGATCATGAGACCTTTGGCATCATAAGGGTTGGAAGGAATAACAACCTTGATCCCCGGACTCTGTGCAATCAGGCCCTCAAGGGAATCCGTATGAAGCTCAGCAGCCTTAACGCCGCCGCCAAACGGAGTACGGAATACGACTGGAGCGTTATATTTACCGCCGGAACGGTAACGAAGGCGTGCAGCCTGGATAACGATCTGGTCAAGTGCTTCATAGATGAAGCCGACAAACTGAATTTCTGCGATTGGACGGAAACCTTGGATTCCCAGACCAAAAGCCAGACCGCCGATTGCGGACTCAGCGAGCGGTGTATCAAACACACGGTCTTCGCCAAAATCTTTCTGCAGCCCTTCTGTTACGCGGAAAACGCCGCCTACATTACCAACGTCTTCCCCAAAGATCATAACATTAGGGTCGCGATTCAGTTCAACGCGCAGTGCGTCACGAATTGCTTCTTTCATATTCATTTGTGCCATTGCCTGATATCCCCCTTATTCGAAATCGGCTTTTTGCTCTTCCAGATGTTTCGGAGTTACCTCGAACATGCTGTCGATCAAGCCTGAAACGGTCATTTTTTCGGTTTGCTCTGCTTTTTTGATCTGCTCATTTACAGTCGCTTTCGCTTCTTCTCTTACGCGCAGTGTATCTTCTTCGGTCCACAGGCCTTTCTTCTCCAAATACTTGGCAAGACGGGCGATAGGATCCTTCTCGTTCCATTGGCCTTCTTCATCCTTGGAACGGTATTTGCTGGCGTCATCTGAAAGGGAATGCGGACGGAAACGGTAAGTTACAGCTTCAATCAGCGTAGCGCCTTCGCCTTTGCGTGCACGTTCTGCAGCTTCCTGAACCGCAGCGATTACAGCAAAGACGTCCATGCCGTCTACCTTGATTCCCGGAATACCTACAGCTACTGCTTTGTGGGCAATGGATTTGGATGCCGTCTGCTTAGCAAACGGAGTAGTAATCGCATAGCCATTGTTCTGTACGAAGAAGATTACCGGCAATTTGAAGCGACCGGCAAAGTTCAGGCCTTCATAGAAGTCGCCTTCGGAAGAACCGCCGTCACCAGTATAGGTGATTGCAACATTCTGCTGTTTCTTCAGCTTGAAGCCCATTGCAATACCGGTAGCATGCAGAATCTGCGCGCCGATGATAATCTGCGGCATAAGTACGTTTACGCCGTCCGGAATCTGTCCGCCGTGCTGATGACCGCGGGAATACAGGAAAGCCTGATATAATGGAAGTCCGTGCCATACCAGCTGTGGAATATCGCGGTAGCCCGGGCATACGAAATCTTCTTTCTGCAGTGCGAATTCACTGCCGATCATGGTTGCTTCCTGTCCGGATACCGGAGCATAGAAGCCAAGACGGCCCTGACGGCCAAGGTTAACGGCACGGTCATCCCAAGTACGGGTAAAGACCATACGGTACATAATTTCTTTCAGCTGATCATCGGTAAGTGCAGGCATTTTCTCTTTGTTGATAACCTCTCCATCCGGAGAAAGCACCGAAAGGGCCTCCACGTCCTCTGTATACACTTCATAAGGAACTCTAGTCATCATCTTCACCTCAATAAAAAAATTTGAACATCAGTGGTATCTGTTATAGAATTATTATACACCTGTTTTATATGTTTCGTCAAAGAAATACGCATAAAATTTATGTTTCCATAAATTTTGTATGTATAACAGGATATTTAATATCATATAACAGATTTAAGTTTTTCGAGCATGTAAATGATTTTTAATACATTTACCGCTTGGGTAATTTTAACGCAAGCGCATGTGTAATGCAAAATTCGACAAGAAAGGCGACGATATAGTCATGAGCGAACCTGTTTTTCTGAAACGTACAATTGTTAAGCAAACCCTCTGGAGTGAACAGCTGCAGGAGGAACGCAAGCTCCGCATTTATCTTCCCCCGGGCTACAATGAAGTACTCAGCTATCCCGTAATCTATTGCCAGGACGGCGAGGAATTCTTCAACTTCGGCCGTATTGCCACTATCGCCGGACAGCTCATTATTGAAGAAGATGTTGAACCCTTCATTATTGTAGGCGTAGAGGTAAACGTTGCCGTCCGGACTCAGGAGTATGCTCCCTTCGGCAGCCGGTTCAGGCAGTACCTTTCCTGCTTCGCCGAAGAAATTATTCCCTTCATTGAGCACAATTATCCGGTCCGCCGCACGCCTGATCAGCGTATCATCGCCGGTGACTCTCTGGGCGGCAGTGTTTCGCTGCATCTGGCGCTTGCCTATCCGGGCTTATTCAGCCGTGTGCTTAGCTTATCCGGCGCTTATTATCCCGAATCCCGCGATATCATCGCCCAGGAGGAGGATCTGTCCTGGCTTACTATTAATATGGTAGTAGGACTACAGGAGACAGATTACCAGACCGATACCGGCGTATACGATTTCGTGCAGATGAACCGGGATACCAAAGCCCTGCTTGAATCCCGCGGAGCCACCGTCTCCTACCGGGAGAAGGACGGGAAGCATCTTTGGGGATTTTGGCAAAAAGAACTCCCAGAATCATTACTCTATTTCTTAACCCCATGAAACAGCTTAAAATGACGAAACGGTGAACGAACAGCTAATTTATGTATAGATGCTGACTGTTTACGCTTCCAATAGGAGACGGGCACACGGTGCCCGTCCTTCTTTTTTCAAGGACGGTACCGGATATATATCTCCTTGGCTACAGCCTTTCCTCTGCTATTGTATCCAGCAGTACATCACAGCCGGCATCAATGAGGGCATAGACCTGTTCAAAGTTACCTGTGAAGTAAGGGTCGGGCACCTCACGAAGTTCTTCATCCGGAAGCAGCTCCATAAAAGTCAGCAGCTCCGCCTTCTCTCCTCCGGGGAGCTTGCGGACATTCACCACGTTTGAATCATCCATACAGACGATATACTGGAAGCTGTCAAAATCATTGCTGCTTACAAGCCGTGCAGTCATATCCGCGTAGCTGATTCCCTTCTGATCGAGAATGCGCCGGGTCCCCTCATGGGGTACGTGCCCGATATGCCAGTCTCCGGTTCCCGCTGAATCCACCTTAATGGATTCCTGCAGGCCGCGCTGCGCAATTTTGCTGCGGAGAACGGCTTCCGCCATCGGCGAACGGCAAATATTGCCCAGACATACGAATAATACGTTTACGATTTCTCTCACCTCCCGGCAGGGTTCTGATGTTAAGACTTAAGAGCGGTATCTATTCTACCTACTATATATAGAAGGAACCCGCTATATCCATTTTAGCGTTACCGGCTGCAATTGTACAACTTTTAGGATTGCTTTATACTTTGTGGAGGATGACGAACTATAAACAACAATAGAGGAGGGAGATTGCTTTGCCATCCAATCGCGTGGTTATCTTCGCCGGGGGTGAGCTGTCTGCGGACTTTTTACGCCATATTGATGAAGAGGATTTTATTATAGGAGCAGATAGAGGGGCCTTGTTTCTTGTTGAGCATGGCATCAAGCCTGATATAGCGGTAGGTGATTTTGATTCTGTCAGTCCAGAGGCGCTGGAACGCATCAGGGCAGGCAGCAAAGAAACGGTCACCTGCGATCCCGTAGACAAGGATTTGACAGACAGCGAGCTGGCACTTGATCTGGCGCTGAATACCCTGCCTGAATCCATCCTGCTTATGGGGGTTACTGGTACAAGAATGGATCACACGCTGGCCAGCATCCAGATGATGACAAGAGCGCTGCAGCGCCAGGTAAGCTGTTCTATAATGGACACTCATAACTATATTACTCTTACCGGTTCCCAGTCGCTGGTTCATGAACAGGGCTATACCTATGTCTCCCTGCTTCCGCTGACACCAGAGGTAACAGGGATTACACTGCAGGGCTTCCAGTATCCGCTAGATAACGCGACCCTTAAGCTGGGCCAGTCCTTAGCTGTCAGCAACCGCCTGCTGGAAGAGACCGGTACGGTTACCATTGAAAGCGGCCTGCTGCTGATCATTCAGAGCAAGGATTAATACATATCGGAGACATCGTTGTAACCTTTGTTTCAAAAGTGTAAAACCGGGATTCCCCTTGATCCGCATGGGTTTCCCGGTTTTTTTGTGCTGTTCAGAGCTGTAAATATTAATATTTTGTAACTTTTAATGTTTTTTTAATATAACGCTTCCAATCCAGGCAGGGCTTGATTCCAAGGCAGTTATGGAAAATTATAGGCTATACATAAACTGCTATACTACGAAACAGAGGAAGAAGAATACAAGAAAGATATAAACCTGGGAGGTATTTCAGCATGAAAAAGCACCAATGGTTCAAACAAGCAGTTATCGTAGGAATGTGTACTACAATCGGCTTGAGTACTCTGATGGCTACCGGAGCCGGCACAGCACCTGTTGCTGCCGCTTCTGTGACAGCCTCAACCGGACAAAGCATCGTTAACCTGGGCAAAAAATACTTAGGCACCCGTTATAAATTCGGTGCATCCACTTCAACAACAAAATACTTCGACTGCTCATCTTTTACAAAATATATCTTCTCCAAATATGGCGTTAACCTGCCGCGCACCTCTGTGGCACAGTCCAAAGTAGGAAAAGCAGTGTCCAAAGACAATCTCCGTGTAGGCGACCTCGTATTCTTCTCCAGCGGCAGCAGAGCCAACGGGAAAAATGTTACCCATGTAGCAGTCTACGCCGGCAACGGTAAAATTCTGCACACATACGGCTCACCGGGCGTAACCGTATCAGACCTGAACTCGGGCAACTGGAAAAAAACATATCTGAAGGCGCGCCGCGTACTGTAGACCTGCAAGATAGCCTGCAGCTCAATGACCCGCAGGGCTGCTTTCCGGCGCCTTCAGCATATATCCCGTTCCGCGCACGGTCTGAATCAGCTTGCTCCGGTGACCTTTATCCACTTTCATGCGGATGTGTCTGATGTATACATCGACGACATTGGTATCTGCATGAAAATGGTACCCCCATACATGCTTTAGAATCTCATCCCGCGGACAGATTTCCCCATGACGTACAGCAAGGTAATGAAGCAGATCAAATTCTTTAGGCGTCAGACTGAGCTGAATTCCGTCACGGCTGACCAGCCGCCGGCCGGAGTCCAGCATCAGGCCGTCAATTTTGATCAGGGATTCGTGCCCCCGCCGCCGTCCGGTGAGCCAGAGCAGATTCATTACTCTGCACCTGAATTCTCCGGTGTGCAGCGGCCTCATCATGTATTCATTACCTCCAGCCTCGAATACGGCTACGGCTTCCTCTCCGCTGCCTTCGCCAGCTATCACCATCACCGGTATGAATACCCCCTGTGACCGGTACTCCGATATGATATTCCACCCCTGCCAAGCCCCGGCATTGCTGATTTCCGCAAGCAGCAGCACAGGCCGCACCCTGTCCAGTAATAAGCGAAGATCCCCGGGATCTTCGCTTATTACCGTATGGAGCCCAAGCTCACTTAGCAGCTGCTCCATCTGACGGTGCGCTTCTGCCTGCGGCAGGAACCCTCCGGTGCTTCCGCCATCGGCAGAAGATTGATCTTCCGTAAACCAGGCGACTATTTCATTCATTCTTTGTACCCCGCATCCATTCAGCCTTGCAGTGCGGTATGACCGCCGCAGTTAGCCCTTAGCGTCCCCATAAAGCAAAAAGACCATTCCGCATGAATGGTCTTTCCGGCTGTTTATTCCGCTTGTCAGGCCTGCAGGATACCTTATCAGATTAATGCCGCAGATCGATCTCCTGAAACTTCACAACCTCAGTCTCCCAGCGCTCCGTAACAAAGGCCTTATGGGCCGGATCATTGTTGTAGGCATCATACTCTGTCTGGCCTGCAAACTCCATCGAGAAGCAAAAATCATATTGGCACTTGCTGCTGATCTGGCGCAGCGCCTCAAACCGGCGCACGGCGGGAATTGCACTCAGAATCTTCTCCCCGTTCTTCAAGAAGGCCTCCGCCTCCTTTGAATCCGCCGGATACTTCAGGGTAAAGAGTGCCATATGCCTGATTGTTCCTGTGTCCATTGATATCCTTCCCTTCCTTAGCCAAAATACCTGTGATATACACTGCGCGCAGCAGCAATATCACTGGTTCCATGAATCAGTGCCCGTCCGTCAGCAAAAACCACCAGCCTGTAGGTCTCGTCCGTAAAAGAGACAAGGAACGGATTGCTCTCCACTCTGCCGCTTCCCAGCTTCGCGAGTCTTGCCGCTGTCTCCTGCAGATCAAGCTGCCTGCGCTGCGCCGGACGGATCTGCACAGTATCCCTGCCGCACAGCACATCGCTGCGCTCCGTATTCGCTGCAGTCAGATAAGGATAGACAGCATGGCTTCCGCAGGAAGGACAATCCGCTTTCTTCGCCGCCTTAACTCCGATCTCCTGATGCTCATTGCGCCATACATCAAAGCTTAGCAGCCTGCCGCGCAGCTGCCCGCGCCTGCCGCCCAGCAGCTTCAGCGCCTCCGCAGTCGCATTGGCAGTCACAAGCTGAACGGCCTGCGGGAGAATCCCTGCAGTATCACAGGTGTCTCCTCCCAGCGGAACCGTACCCAGCAGACAATTCAGGCACGGCGTCTCGCCGGGGATGATGGTATATGTAATTCCATAGCTGCCGACACAGGCGCCGTAAATCCAGGGGATGTCATGCTTCTGGGCCATATCATTGATGATCAGGCGAGTATCAAAGTTATCTGTGCCGTCCATGATCAGATCCACTCCGGACAGCAGACCCTCCAGCTCTTCCGCCCGTACGTCCATTATATGGGCTTCAATGCGGATCTGCGAATTAATCTGCTCCAGCCTGGCCTTGGCAGCCTCTGCCTTAGGAATCCGCAGGCGTGCGTCTTCTTCGGTGTACAGCTGCTGCCGCTGAAGGTTGCTCCATTCCACATAATCCCGGTCTGCCAGAATCAGCCGCCCGACGCCGCAGCGGGCCAGAGTCTCGGCCATGCCGGTGCCCAGTGCACCCGCTCCCACAATAAGGACACTTGCTGCTGCAAGCCCTGCTTGTCCATCTGCGCCGAACGGGGTGAACCGTACCTGCCGGGAATAGCGGCCGTTCTGGCCGGTCGTCTGGATATTATCACTGTCACTCATTCCTGAACAGCCCCCTGTATTAAAAACCCGGGAAACAGCAGCCTGCAAAGACTGCCTGTACCCGGATTCTGAAATTATTCTATACCTTCTGTGCAGACCACTGCTCAACATTCCAGGTCTTCGTTACCCAATCCTCATAGAATTCCGGTTCATGGGAGACCAGCAGAACGGTACCTTTGTATTCCTGAAGGGCACGCTTCAGCTCAGCCTTGGCAATGATATCAAGGTGGTTGGTCGGCTCATCGAACAGAATCCAGTTGCTCTCTCGCATCATCAGCTTGCACAGGCGCACCTTAGCCTGTTCTCCGCCGCTCAGCATGCTCAGCGGACGGGTGATATGCTCGTTTTTCAGCCCGCAGCGGGCCAGATGGCCGCGCACTTCATTCTGGGTAAGACTGGAGAATTCATTCCATACATCATCAATCGGCGTAACACTGGCAGCTTTGACCTCCTGCTGGAAATACGCGGAATTGAGGTAATCACCGAGATAGGTTTTGCCGCTGTACGGCGGAATTACACCCAAAATCGTCTTCAGCAGTGTGGATTTGCCTACACCGTTGCTGCCGACAATCGCAATTTTATCACCGCGTTCGATCGTCATGTTCAGCTTCGGCAGCAGCGGACGGTCATAGCCGATTTCGAAGTCAATGCCCTCGAACACGGTTTTGCCGCTGGAGCGGCTCTCCTTGAACGAGAAGCTTGGTTTGGCCGCCTCCTCCGGGCGGTCGATCCGTTCTATGCGGTCGAGCTGCTTTTCACGGCTTTTCGCCCGGCCTGAGGTCGAGGCACGCGCTTTGTTTTTCTGAATAAACTCCTCTTGCTTCTTAATGAATTCACGCTGCTTCTCGTAAGCTTCAATATGCTGGGTCTTATTCATTTCAGCCATATCCAGGAACTTCTCATAATTCGCTGTGTAACGTGTCAGCTTGCCGAATTCCAGATGATAAACCACATTAACAACCTTATTCATAAATTCAGTATCATGGGAGATCAGCATAAAAGCATACGGATACTGCTTCAGGTAGTTAGTCAGCCAGTCGATATGCTCAACGTCCAGATAGTTGGTCGGCTCATCGAGCAGCAGTACAGTCGGTTTCTCCAGCAGCAGCTTCGCCAGCAGTACCTTGGTCCGTTGTCCCCCGCTCAGCGACGCAACATCACGATCCAGTCCGATTGCCGAGAGGCCGAGGCCGTTGCCCATTTCCTCCACTTTGACATCGATCAGATAAAAATCACCGATATCCAGCTGTTCCTGGATTTCGCCCATCTGCTCCAGCAGCTGCTCAAGCGCCTCAGGCGTGGCATCACCCATCTTATCGGTAATGGCCATCATTTCCTTCTCCAGCTCCAGGAGCGGCAGAAAAGCATCCTTAAGCACATCGCGCACCGTTTTTCCCGGGGAAAGCTTCGTATGCTGATCCAGATAACCATAACGGACCCGCGGTGTCCATTCCACTTTTCCGCTGTCCTTGAGCAGTGTTCCGGTCAAAATATTCATCAGCGTCGATTTGCCGGCGCCGTTCGCACCCACAAATCCGACATGCTCTCCGTCCAGCAGCCGGAAGGATACATCCTTGAACAGCTGCCGGTCACCAAAATTATGTGAAACATCTTCTACAGTAAGTAAACTCATAAATTCTCGTTAAGCTCCTATCTATCTTCTGTCTAATTCCTGTCTATGCTAAGCATGAGGAACGGTCTATTTATGCATATAACGACCATTTTAGCACATGTACACGCTGTGCCGGAATAGGTATTCTCCTGGGTTCAGTTTTTTTTCTGAAACCATCTTTTTCTTTTTGCAGAAACAGCCAGCTTTCCGGTGCCATCGAGAAGCTGATCCAGCACCCCAATCAGCTTGCCGCTCCGCTGAAATGGGTTCACTTGAAGCGGAAGGCTATACACCTGGATCTCTCCCCCCAGCACTGAGGTAAGCAGCGCCGCCGCAGAGCGGCTGGCCAGCGGCAGGCCAATACAGATCTCTGTAAGCGGCGTCAGTCCGCTGCGGCGCAGCCAGTGCAGCGTATCCTCCAGCCGCCAGTCTGCGCCCGAGGCCAGCAGCAGCGGAATATCACTGTCTGCAAACGCCTCAAGCGCCCCGTCATACCCGCCTGTGCCAAGGTCGGCAACGATATAATCATAGTTTTTTTCATACAACTTGCTTAGGGCGTCCTGTGCTGAACACGCCCAGAAATCGATGCCCTTCCAGCTTAAAGGCCTCTCTGCGGCAGCGGTATCTGCCGATTCGGGCGGATTATCCAGCAGGCTGCGAATCCGGTCAAAAACCATTGAATCCGGACTCAGGCCTATCCATGCCGTTTCACCCTTTCGGGCCAGACAGCTGCTGACAGCCAGTGAGGTGTGGGTAGTACCGAGGCCCGCAGCCACTCCAAGCGCAGCTATCATAACAGGCCGCTGTCTGGAGGGTACATCAAGGTGTCCCCCCTCTGTAAGACGGGATTTGCCCGGCAGCTCTAACAAAGGCTGAAGCGCCTCTAATACATCTTCTGCACATTGAAACCGCTCTTCAGGATGATACCGCAGCAGCCGGCGGATGATTGGAATAAGGCGTTCCGGCAGCCCGGGCAGCTTCGCCTCCATTCCCGGTTCCCAGCGGCTGTATATTCCGCCCGATGCCATATAGAGCAGCAGTGCGCCCAGACCGTACAGATCTGCAGCCGGCCCGCTCTGTCCGCCTCCGTACTGCTCCGGTGCCGCAAATCCGGCAGTACCAAGCTTCTCTGTATCTTCTCCGGCCCCGGTTCTGAAGCTGCGGGCAATGCCGAAGTCTATCAGCTTCAGATCGCCGCCGCCTGTCAGCATGATGTTTCCCGGCTTCAGATCACGGTAGATAACCGGCGGCCGGTGTCCGTGCAGATACTGCAGCACCTCAAGCAGCTGACCGGCGCAGGAAATAATCCGCCCTGCAGCAAGCGGCCCCGGGTTCTCCTTCATGTACTCCGCCAGCGTCATCCCCTCGATGTAATCCATGACCAGATAGCAGCAGCCCTGACCATCCGGCGGAAAAAAATCGGCAACCCGCGGAAGCAGACGGTGGTTCAGCGAGATCAGCAGCTCTGCTTCAGCGGCCACGGCAGTACGGCTGCCCGGCTGACTGAAGCTCTCCTTCACCGCCCAGCGCTGCCCCGGCAGCCGCATATCCTCAGCCAGATATACCTGGCTCATTCCTCCGGAGCCGATCCGCCTTACAATCCGGTATCTGCCCCCCAGAACCTGTCCTTCAGCAAGCCTTGAAGCAAAATTCATACTGCTTCTCCCCCATTCTTAGTCATCATACAAAAAAAAGAAAACCTGCCGCGCTGCGTACGGCCGGCACAAGGCCGGCGGCGCAGACAACGGGAGGCTTTCCCTGTTCATCATGCTATTCACCTGATTAATATTTAATCATATAAAGTGTTATTTCATCCCGGTTATGGAACAGCTGCTTTGCCCGCTGGAGCTGCATCCGCTCTCCCTCGAACATAGTGATGATCTCCTTGATTACAGCCATCGGCTTCTTGTGCATCAGCTTCACCGTTACTACAGCTGTGCCTCCCGGCGCCAGACTGTGCAGCAGACCGGTAACGAGCTTAGCCATCAGCTTGGGGCTCCAGCTCATGTCACAGACAAGCAGATCAAATTCATTCTCGCTGAATTTAACCTCGCCGGCGTTCTTGCGCAGAATCTTCAGGTTCGGCTGTTTCCGGAGCGACTCATGCATCAGCGCCGGATCGATTGCCGTGACCTTAAGGCCGCGCTCCAGCAGAAAGGAGGTCCAGCCGCCCGGCGAAGCGCCGATATCCACCGCATTGCGGAAGCTTGAGAACGGAATGGCAAATTCCTTTTCCGCTTCCATCAGCTTGAACTTGGCCCGTGAGATCTGCCCGTCCTCCTTACGGAAGCGGATCATTCCGCCGTTCCAGCTGGACAGATTCTCCTCCGGCCGGGATACCCCGGCATATAGGGCATCACCGTCCGCATAAACGGAGATGATCCATGAAGGCTCCTGTACAGTGAAGTCGGCCTGCAGGCTCTCCAGGCGTTCCTGCAGCCAGATCCGCAGTTCTCCGGGGCTGTCAGGCCAGAAGGAGGTATTTCCCTTCCGGACATGCAGGGAGACCTTCTCACCTTCCAGCTCGCTGCGGCGGCTCAAATACACAGCCAGCCGTTCCAGTGCGGACAGATCTCCCTGGTCCTGGAACTGGACAGGCTGGATATGCCGCAGGAATACCGGCGGATTGTCACTAAGTGCTTGTGACACCTCGCCGGAACTTCCCTCCAGCGTAGCCAGAAAAATCTCGCCGGGCAGCAGCAGCGTGCTCTTGACCGCACCGAACAGGCGGCGCAGCTCCTCCTGGGCGTAGGGGGCAAAGCCGTGATTGGCGGTGCAGATATAGCGGGAAATTATTTTGTCTTCGGGAGCAGCTGCCTGCTCTCCGGGTTCTTGGGTTATTTCGTTCAAATCAATTGCCTCCAGGTCTGATTTTGATCCAGGGGCGGCCGCCATCCCATTCGACATCCACCGGAATATCAAATGTAGCCAGGATCATCTCTTTCGTTAATACTTGCTCCTTAGGGCCGGAGCCGGCCAGCTTGCCGTCACGGATCAGCGCCACATGGGTAAAGAGCGGCACGATCTCCTCAACATGATGGGTAACGTAGACAACAGACACGTTGCGCTGCTTCAGCTTGTCGATCTCAGCAAGCATCTTCTCGCGTTCATACAGGTCAAGACCGGCACAGGGCTCGTCCATAATGAGCAGCTTGGGCTCAGCCATCAGGCATCTGGCCAGCATCGCCTTTTTGCGTTCTCCCTGGGACAGGGTGCCGAAAGGGTGATGCGCCAGGCCGCCCAGGTTCATATCCTCAAGCAGCTTGATTGCCTGCTCCTTTACCTGCTGCGGAATCGCCTGATAGAAACGGAGGTAGGCATAGGCTCCGGTAGCCACCACTTCCCAGACCGGGTCGCTGAGTGACAGCTTTTCCATCAGGGAAGGGCCGATATACCCGATCTCCTTGCGCACTTCTCGGACATCACATTGCCCGAATTTGTAGCCGAGTACTTCCACCGAGCCGCTGCTCGGGAACAGGTAGCCGGTCATCATTTCCAGAATCGTTGTTTTGCCTGAGCCGTTCCGTCCAAGAATAACCCAGTTTTCACCCGGCTTCATTTCAAGCGATACATCATCAAGAATCAGGCTTTGCTCTCTCCGCAGGGTAAGATGTTGTAATGATATCATTATGAGGTCACTCTCCTTATGTACTCCAGCATCTGCTCCACAGAGCCCATCGAATAATATATTTCCGGCTCCTCAGTCCGGTCTGCTCCGGCTATCAGCAGAGCCGGCACACTTGATATGCGGTATTGGCCGACTATTCCGGGCAGCATGTTAACATTGGCCTCAGCAATCAGCAGCCCGGGCGGCAGCAGATGTGCTGCCACCTCCAGCATGCGTCTCGCGGCCTTGCATGTTCCGCACAGCGGTGTATGCAGAAAGACAACCAGCGGCTCACCGGCCTGCTCCAGCGCAAGCGTCAGCTCTTGTTCGTTCATATGCTTAAATACTTTCATTGTCCGTATTCTCCTGAAGCTGCCGCGGCAATCTCTGCAAGCTGTTCATGACTAAGCGGCCTGTTGTACAGCACCGTCTCCCGGGGTACAGCAGCATAGAGCATTTCATACATTGCCCTGCGCCCCTGAGGGCTTGAGGTATGGAGATAAATTTCACGGGGATACAATTGTTCCAGTACTATCCTCCCGGCAACCTCATCCCCGTTATAATCGTACGGTCCCATATCATAATCGAGTGACAGAATATTCACCTCGCACTCCCGCAGGAGCAGCAGACACTCATCAGTTGTCCTCGCCAGCGTGAAGCCCTCAGGACGTCTGCGGCAGTCATCCATAAATATGTTAATCACGGCTGTTCCTCCGCTTCATACCAATTCTGCACAGCTGCTATTTCCCGGCGGTGGCTGCCGTCCGTGCCCTTGGCGGTCTCCATGGCTACCGCCGCACGGCGGAAAGGCTCTGAGAGCAGCAGCTCCCGCAGCTTCTCTTCACCGATACAGCCCTGCCCGATTCCCGCATGCCTGTCCCTTCGCTGCCCGTAGGGGAACATAGAATCATTCAGGTGAACCGCAACGAGATGCGGCCAATATCCCAGCTCAGTCCCGCGTCCAAGCAGTTCCTCGGTCTGTTCAGGGTTCCATATCCCGGAAGCGAAGGCATGACAGGTATCAAAACAGAATCCGATCTTGTCCGGATGACGGCTGAGCTCGCGAACCTTAACCAGCTCTTCCAGCGTCATCCCCTCGCTTCCGTGATTGCCTGCCTGATTCTCGATCAGCAGTCTCGCCCGCCCGTTCCAGGATTCGAGCGTTTCATTCATACATTGTATAATATTTTGATAGCCTTGTAACGGCTCCATCCCGCCAAACGTTCCGAAATGCACCACAATACCCAGCGAGCCGCATGCTTCGGCAATCTCCAGATCATTGCGCAGCGAGCCGACCATCACCTGTCTTGAGGCAGCACCGGCGGTGCCCGCCGCCATATTGGTCGGATAAGGAGTATGCGCAATTGAGACCATTCCATGCTTGCGGCAGAAGGCGGCACAATCCTCGGCATCCCGACCGTCAAGCGGCTTCAGCTTCAGACTGCGCGGATTCTTCGGAAAATATTGAAAGCATGCCGCACCGCTCTCCCAGGCGAACCGGGCCGCACGGCCGTATCCGCCGCGGATGCTGACATGAGCCCCTATTTTGGGGCTACCCTTCATGCTGGCAGTCCGGACAGTAAAACACTTTGCGCCCGGATTGCTCTACCTTAACAATGGTTCCCCCGCCGCGCAGGCAGGGTTCGCCCTCACGGTCATACACTTTGCACCGGTCATTATACGAGCCGGTCACCTTATCGCCGGCCATAAACGGCATTTCCATGTATCCGCCGATCTCCGTCGCTTCTGTCAGCACCTTACGCACACTGTCATACAGGCGTGCAACAGCTTCCGCTGACAGGTTCTGTACCAGCGTGGACGGCAGCAGTCTGGCTTCAAAGGCAATTTCATCCGCGTAGCAGTTGCCGATGCCGGCCATCACCTGCTGATTCACCAGCAGACTCTTAAGTGCTCCCCGGCGTCCCTTCAGCAGCGCAGCGAACCGTTCTGCCGTCATCCGCCGGTCCAACAATTCAGGTCCGAGCTTACCCATAGCCGCTTCGCCCTCCTTCACCGACAGCAGGTGCAGATAGCCAAGGCGCAGGCCTATGAAATACAGGATATTGTCCCCGAAGGCCAGTTCTACCTGGGTAGTGCGGTCCGGACGCTCCGCCTCGGTTCCATAATACAGCAGTCCGCCCAGCATCAGGTGAAGCAGCAGCCTGCGTCCGTCATGCAGATGGAACAGGATATGCTTGGCCCGGCGCTCGATAAAGACAATACGTGCACCCAGCAGCGCTTTTTGAAATGCGTCGGTCTCCATATTGATTGTCTTCTCCCGGTTTACGGTCACACCCGTAATCGGCACATTTATAAGATGCTGGCTAAGCAGCCTTCTGTAGTTCTCCATTTCCGGTAATTCCGGCATTGATCATCTTCCCTTCTAGGTTGGTCAAAACTCATACCTTTGCCATTATACACCGAGCATCGCCATAAGTTCAGCTAAATCGCCGCAAATTTCATCCGGAGTTACACCGGTAACGCTTTTATAATGCTCCAGATTGTCCGCTGTAGTCAGTCCTGTCAGAACTAATACTGTCCGGCAGCCCGCATTCACTCCAGCTGAAATATCCGTCCGCATGTTATCGCCGACTACAACAGCCTCTTCCGGCTTGATGCCCAGTATGGAAGCGGCATAAGTAATCAGATGGGCTTCCGGCTTGCCAATCACTACCGGTGCCACACCGCTTGCCGCTTCAATTGCAGCGCCTATCGTTCCTGCTCCAGGCATAACTCCGTCATCTGAGGGCAGCATCAGATCCGGGTTGGTCAGCACGAACCTTGCACCGCCCATAATCCAGCGGGAAGCCTGTGCCAGTGAATCATATGTAAAAGCCCTGTAGATACCCTGTACCACAAATTGCGGGTCATCCTCAACAATGTTCAACCCCGCAGTCCGGCAGGCATCAATCAGCCCTTCTTCTCCAAGTATCGCCACCCGCGCCTCCGGTAATTCCCCGGCAATATAACGGGCTGCCGCCAGTGAGGAGGTGCATACTTCCTCTGCCTTTGCCTCAATCCCCATACTTCTAAGATGTGCAGCCACGCCAGCGGCTGTACGCGAAGAATTGTTTGTTACGAATAAAAAGGGAATTCCCGCCTTCCGCAGACCTTCAATCAGCTTATCTGCACCGGGAATCATCCGCCCTCCGTGGAACAGCGTCCCGTCCAGATCGATCAGCAAGCCTCCGATATTATCCATCATCGTCCTCCGTCTCCGCATAATTTATTTATAACATTAATCATTAATATTGTTAATCTAACAGAAAACATTACAGCAAATGCTCTAGCAGGGTGATCCTATTAGTCTTAATGGACCACCGGTAACGGGCGGCGCTGTCCCGGTTTCGTCATAATCTCTACTGCTTCGTGGAGCAAACGATGCCCTTTTATTTAAAATTTAACATACACAGTCGAACGCTAGCGAACTGCTGCGGTGCCGGGCTTTTTTTGACAGCACACTGTCATTTCCTGCGCTTTCCCGGAAAATAATTTTGATTTCCCCGCCTACTTTCTCCGGTGCACCGGGAAGGTGCAGAACTCCTCAGCGAGCAGGGTTTGCGGAAAAATCGCCTGCGCCTCCTCCAAAAGGGGCAGCAGCTCCTCCTGGGAAACATAACGTGAGCTGAAGTGGGTCAGCAGCAGTTCCCGCCCGCCGGCCCGGCTAGCCAGCTCTGCCGCCTGGGCAGCTGTGCTGTGATGATACTGGTAAGCCATATCCGCCAGCTCATGGGCAAAGGTCGCCTCATGAATAATCAGGTCCGCCCCTTGCGCCAGCGGCAGACTGCCCGGACACGGCCGGGTATCGCCCAGTATAGTGACAATCCGCCCTTTCTTCGGTTCGCAGACCACATCAGCCGACCGGATAACGGTTCCGTCCTCAGCCGTTATATCCTCGCCCTTTTTCAGCCTGCCGTACACAGGTCCGGGCTTTAGCCCGTAGCTCAGCAGCAGCTCAGTATTCAGGCTGCCCGGACTGTCCTTCTCAGTTACCCGGTATCCGTAGCTGTCAATCCGGTGCTCCAGCAGACCGGCTTCCACCTTGAAGGTGTCATCCTCAAAAATCAGTCCGCCTGTATGCTCAACAATCTCCAGCTTATATGGAACACGCGACTGGCTGACGGATAAGGATACCTCCAGAAAAGCCTTCAATCCAGGCGGCCCGTATACGGTCAGCGGTGCTGTGCCTCCCTGGTAGCCGCGGCTGGACAGCAGCCCCGGCAGCCCGAACAGATGGTCACCATGTAAATGGGTGATGAACAGCTTTTCCAGCTTGCCGAGCCGCAGCGGCGAGCGCAACACCTGATGCTGCGTCCCTTCTCCGCAATCGAACATCCAGAAGCTGCGCCGTTCCTCCATCAGCCTGAGGGCAATCGAGGTTACATTGCGCTGCAGTGTAGGTACCCCGGCATTGGTGCCGAGAAAATATATTTCCATTCCAGATCCTCCCTTCATCTATCTGCATCCTTAGGCAGCAATCATTGCTGCCCAGTCTCTGAACTGAATTTTACCCTTTTTGGGCGCTGAAAGCACCTTTCCTTTTGTCCTGCTCCTGTTCAGCTCATTAAAACGGGTACAATTCCCCCACACAGCAGGCCCTTTAACAGGATACTGACCCCGTTACTTTTCGGGGCCCCTTAAACCATAGGTCCGCAAAAAACCTCCCGGTTACGGGAGGTCCGCTTACGAAGGAGGAGCACCCCCTTCGCTTATTTTGGGTTCAGAGCGGGGAGATTACTGCTTCTCCACATTGAAATACTGCGCTTCCGGATGGGCAAAGACCATAGCCGAGACTGAGGCCTCCGGCTCCATCATGAAGCCGTCTGTAAGCTCTACTCCGATGTCCTCCGGCTTCAGCAGCTTGAACAGGGGACCTTGATCCTCCAGATCCGGGCAGGCCGGATATCCGAAGGATACGCGTATTCCCTGATAGCGTGCGCCGTGCCGCTGCTTCATTGTCATATCTGCCGGATCAGGGAAGCCCCAGGTATCCCGCATCATGTGATGGACGCGCTCGGCCAGCCCTTCGGCTACCTCAAGGGCTACAGCCTGCAGGGCGTGGGAACGCAGGTAGTCACCTTTTTCCTTCAGCTCGGTCGACATTTCACGGACTCCGTGTCCGGCGGTCACGACCAGGAAGCCGACATAATCCATAATACCGCTGTCTGCCGGCTTCAGGAAGTCGGCAAGGCACAGATGCGGCTCAACATTCTGCCTCGGGAAAGTAAAGGTATGCAGAATGCTTGACTGATCCTGCGGATCATAGATCAGAATATCGTTGCCGCGCGACTGCGCCGGGAAGAACTGATACAGTGCATGGGGAGCAATTGTCCCTTCAACCATTGCCTGATGCAGAATATCATCCACGGTCTCTTTGAGCTCAACCGTTCGCTGATCTCCGGCAGCAAGCTGGGCTTCCACCGAACCGCGCAGCCCGAGATGATGGCCGAGCAGCATCTGCATGTTCACATAAGGCACAATATGGCCAAGCGGATAATTCCGCAGCACATGACGCTCCAGATCCGGCGGCGTAAATACCGGCGCATCCGCTGAAATCTTCGAGCGCACGGCCCGGGTCAGTTCTGGAAGCTCCTGCTTCGGAGCTACTGCAACCGCAGCCTCAGCTTCCTGACGCACCTCTTCCTCCAGCTTGATCCGCTCCTGCGGATTCATCAGCTTGTTGGCGATATCCAGACCGTCCATGGCATCCTTCGCATACAGTACCAGACCGTCATATTCAGGACGGATACGTGTCTTGGTGAATTTGCGGGTCAACGCAGCGCCTCCTACGAGAATCGGCACATCAATGCCCGCAGAGCGCAGATCCTGCGCAGTTGTGACCATCTGCTGAGCCGATTTGACCAGGAGGCCGGATAAGCCGATGGCATCTGCTTTTTCACGGCGGAAGGCTTCGATAATATTCTCAGGCGGCACCTTAATCCCCAGGTTGATAATCTCGTAGCCGTTATTGGACAGAATGATCTCCACCAGGTTTTTACCGATGTCATGTACATCGCCCTTGACAGTCGCCAGCATAATCTTGCCCTTCACAGCTGTCTCATCCTTCTGCATGAACTGCTCCAGATGGCCTACCGAGGCCTTCATCACTTCAGCGCTTTGCAGCACCTCAGCAACAATCAGCTCATTGTTATTGAACAGCCGGCCTACTTCAGACATCCCGGCCATAAGCGGCCCGTTGATGATTTCCAGCGGACTGTTTTTACCCAGCGCCTCATTCAGGTCAGGAATAAGACCTTCCTTGGTCCCTTCAACAACATAGGAAGCCAGCCGCTCTTCCAGGGACAGGTTAGAGATCTTCTCCTTCTTCTCCACTTTTTTCTCGCGGAAGGCGGCGACAAAGGCAGCCAGTGTCTCGTCATTCGTGTTGTAGATCAGCTCTTCAGCAAGCCTGCGTTCTTCATCCGGAATGGAGGCATAACGTTCGACCTTCTCGGTGTTCACAATCGCATAATCCAGCCCGGCCTTCGTGCATTCGTACAGGAACACAGAGTTCAGCACTTCACGTCCGGCCTCAGGCAGCCCGAAGGAGACGTTACTGATTCCCAGGATGGTGTGCACCCCCGGAAGAGCTTCCTTAATCAGCCTGATGCCGTCGATGGTTTCTTTAGCCGACCCGATATACTGCTCATCCCCTGTTCCGACAGGGAACACCAGTGTATCAAAGATCAGATCCTGCGCCTGGAGGCCATACTTGTTCACCAGCAGATCATGGGAGCGCTTCGCAACTGCAAGCTTGGCATCCGCCTGGATTGCCTGTCCGGTTTCATCAATGGTACCGACTACAATTGCCGCCCCGTACTTATGGATCAGCGGTGTAACATGCTCGAATTTCTCCTCGCCGTCCTCAAGGTTAATGGAGTTAATGATCGCCTTACCCTGACAATACTGCAGTGCGAGATCAATAACCTTAGGGTCCGTGGTATCAATCATCAGCGGAACTTTAACCTTTTTGACTACCAGCTCCAGGAATTTCTTAATATCCTCGCTCTCATCTCGGTCCGGGTCCTGCACACAGACGTCGATGACCTGCGCGCCGCTCTTGACCTGTGCCCGCGCAATCTCTGAGGCTTCCTCATACTTGCCTTCGACAATCAGCCGCTTGAATTTACGCGAGCCCAATACGTTCGTGCGCTCCCCGACCATATAAGGACGGTTGGCATCCTCTACGTACACCGGCTCAATCCCGGACAGCGCAGGCGGATGAGTCCCGTTCAGCGGACGGGGAGGATAGGCCGTAATCTGCTCTACCATAGCACGGATATGATCCGGTGTCGTTCCGCAGCAGCCGCCGGCGATATTCAGCCAGCCCTTCTCGGCAAAACCTGCCAGCTTACGGGCCAGCGAATCCGGTGACTCATGGTAATTCCCGTTCTCATCCGGAAGTCCGGCATTCGGGTAGCAGCTTACAGCCGCCGAAGAAATCTCCGACAGCGACCGGATATGATCACGCATAAACTCAGGACCTGTAGCACAGTTCAGTCCAATCGAGATCGGATTCAGATGCTCAAGCGAGATGTAGAACGCCTCGATATTCTGGCCGGCCAGCGTTGTACCCATCGGCTCAATCGTGCCCGAGATCATTACAGGAAGCGTAAAGCCTGTCTGTTCAAAAGCATTGCGGATTCCGATACTGCCCGCCTTCACATTCAGTGTATCCTGCGACGTTTCCAGCAGCAGGGCGTCTACTTTACCGTCAATAAGAGCAACCGCCTGCTCCTGGTAGCTGTCCACCAGCTCCTGGAAGGTCACGCCGCCGGTCACAGACAGTGTCTTGGTCGTCGGCCCCATCGCTCCCACTACATAACGCGGATGCTCAGGTGTATCGTATTTATCTGCAGCATTGCGGGCCAGCCTTGCCGCCTCCAGGTTAATCTCACGCGCCCGCTGCGAGATTTCATATTCCGCCAGCACGACGGAAGTCGCGCCAAAGGTATTCGTCTCTATCAGATCCGCGCCGGCCTCCAGGTATTTTTCATGAATGCTCTGGATGACCTCCGGACGTGTAAGCACCAGCATTTCATTGCAGCCGTCCAGCTCTTCTCCGCCAAAATCCTCTCCGGTAAGGGGAACCTGTTGAATCATTGTACCCATTGCTCCGTCCAGAATCAGTATGCGCTGCTCCAAGCTCTCAGCAAGTGTATATTTAGCCACTTTTTTTATCCCCCCCGAAAACATTAGAGTTAGTTTAGCAGAATAAAGCGAAATCGGAAAGCATTGCTTTCCACTCTGCATAATTGTTATTATTTGGCGGTTGATGCAGAAGGCAGTGCAGCTACGGCTGCACTGTCAGCATTTTGGCCGGCATGGAGTGCTGGGTGCGGGCAGTTACATGTGAAGTAACCTTATATTCGCCGTCGTCTGCAAAGGTCCATTCCGCCTCATACACGCCGTCTCCGGCAGAGACTCCCTTCACTTCAACCTTTACCGTCTCATCCTCACTGCTTACCACTTCAAAAAGAACTTCCCGTGCGTCCTCTACCGCCTCGCCGGCCTGGGTAACCGCCGCCTGAAAAGTTACCGGCTCGCCCGCTTTCGCCTGCTGCGGACTCCAGCTCAATTCCACCTGAATCGGTTCCATAGAAACATTAGCGGCAGCATGCATATGATTATGCTCCGTACGGTTTGACGAACAGCCTGCCAAAGATACCACAGCAATAACGGACAGTGCAGCTGCCAGCTGCTTAGGTCTGATCATCCGGCATCCTCCCGATTGAATAGTAAGGTTCCCTTCGAAGCTTACAGCGCGAGTAATCCATTCTGTATCTATTATACATATAATTTTAACTATTGCTTCGGCATTAAATCGTTAACCGCATTAAATACGCGTATTCCCGTATCTCCTCTGACAATATACCGCTCCAATTCACCCTTCTGACAGTCACTGCATAAGCTGTAGGCATAACGACTGTAGAAGGGTTGTTGAAAAAATTGTTCAGCATGGATCCTGTGTATCACATTTTAAAGCTGCTGCAGGAACAGGAAGAGCCTGAATTCAGGCAAACCGGCATGGATGAAAGAGACTTTGCGGTTGCACTGAAGCACATTGTCGACGCAGGTTATACAGACAGCAGCGGAAGCGGTCTCACTCAGGCCGGGCTTGATTACATCAACGGGTACGAAAGAAGAATCAGAGACAGCCGGAACTAGGTGTCACAGCGAGGGTGTCCCATAAGCCATGAAATGGCTGGACACCCCTTGTTTTGGAGTTGGATGGGCGTTTGCGCTCGGTGAGGACGCTCCGCGAACGGACCGTTGTTCCAATCGCTGTGCTCTCCAGATTTTTTTCATTCCCCTTAGCGGTGAAAATCCGGAGACCAAGGCGACCGCTGCCGCTTTTCCACAATCAATCCGTTCTCTCCACTGTTTAAGCGGAAATTGGATCTAAGTTTAAGTTGCGACGGTTGCCCGCTAAAGGAACGCTGTACAAAGGCTGGAGGTAATCGGGAAGTGGTTGTCAGTCTGGAACGACTGCGGTACCAGAAACAGGCTCGGGCCATCTTGCAAAGCAAGGAAGGATACGCTTTGGCTGTACGCCGGATGACAGAGCCGGAAAGTGTTTTTGGACAACTAAAGAACAACCGGGGCTTCCGGCGGTTTCTGCTTCGCGGCATGGAAAAAGTGACGCTTGAAGTCGGGTGGCTTTCCCTTGCCCACAGTCTACTGAAGCAAGCGACATAGGACCAAAAACGCAGAGCCGCAATTCTCCAATAACAGGAGAATTGCGGCTCTGTTGACATTTTTACGGTTTTGAAAATAGGAAGGGTCTGTTTCCGCTCGTAGAAAATCCACTTTTGGGACAGCTCCATTAAGCGTACCTGATTATCTCCAGCCTTGCCGGTGGCTGCTTCCCTCATATTTCGGTGCCAAGAGCACAGCGTTTACAGGTTGCCGTCCTTTTTGACCGTTTCATACCGTTCACGGATTTCCAGGTTTTTGGCATGATTGTATAAGTCCAAGGCTGCAATCGCCCGGAGAGCAAGCTTTACAAACAGAACAAAGACAACGATCCCTGCCCCTATGCATGCCAGCCACACTAAAAAGAAAAACACACTGAACGCCCCGCTAACAAAAAATCCGGGTTGGCTTATCATCGTATATATCAGCTCCTTAACATAATGTATTTATTGAGTATACCTTATCTGGAACATTATGTATGTGATGAGCGGTAAATTACATGCTTAAAGGCATTCTAAGCCGCATAAAGACAAGAACAAATCCACCCGAAGGGTGGATTTATATATAGAGTACTTAAGAACCTATTTTGCTGACTTCTAGCAGCTGCTTGGTCTTACCCACTTAAGGAGTTCATTGTTCTTGGCAGCTGGCAGTTGTATTGAAATA
>NZ_CCDG010000020.1 GCF_000723885.1 Paenibacillus camerounensis | reverse complement strand
AATCAGGCTGTACAGCCTGAGCCCTCAGCTGTCCGGCTAACGGTAACGCTGCTCAGCTCATTTCAGGTCTTCATTGACGGCAAACCGGTTGTAAACGGCTGGGGAAGAAGAAGCGCCAAAGATCTGCTGATCTACCTGCTGCTCAATCCGCTAGCCACAAGAGACCAGCTGTGCGAGGACCTGTGGAAGGATATGGGTAAGACCAAAGCCCGCAACCAGCTGCGCGTCTGCCTCAATCATCTTAAACAGCTGCTTAATAATGAAGAGACGAAGCTGATCAGCAGTGATAACCGGCAAATCTCGCTCCAGGCCGCAGTGGACTGTGATCTGCTTACTTTGCAGGAGAATACCAGACTGGCGCTCAATGAAACAGACCCTGTACAGCAAGAAATCCTGATTCAGGAGATTGTCTCGCATATCCGTGACGATCTGTTCCGGCATATTGACCAGGACTGGAATTTGAATCTGCGGATGCGTCTGGAAATACAGCTGGTTACTCTGGCCCACAATCAAGCTGATGCACTGGTGAAGCTCGGTAAGTATACAAGCGCTATTGCCTGCCTGAAATATGTAATCCTGTTTAATCCGGAAGAGTATGATGCCTATGAACGGATTGCTGCTCTCTATGAATTGAACAATCAGAAGCGTGAAGCCAAGGCCTGGCGCAACAAGCTTGTTAAACTGCAGTCTGTCAAATAGTCCGGTTGGAGTTGTTGCGACGAGGACACAGCTGATATTCGGCTCATCGGGGATAGTATGCATAGGAGTACTTCCCCCGTTGCTACCGTCTCGTTAAGTATACACAAGCATTGTTGCCGCCATATCCATGGCTGGTTATCAGCACCTCGGCAGACGGCCGCAGCAATGTCTCTGTAATCAGCGGAAGATGCTCATATCCTGACCTGTCCGTCCGGATCGTTCCCGGGATGAACTGATGCTGAAAGCCGAGCAGTGAGGCAATAATCTGTGCCGGACCGCCGACGCTGAACGGATGTCCGGTCAGCCCTTTGATAGAAGTGAGAGGAACCCTGTGATCAAACAGCTCCCTTGATACGATCTCTTCAATCCGGTCATTGGCGGCATAGCCCATCGCCTGGCTGTTATAATAATCCGGATATCGTCCTCCTGCCACACGGCTGGCCGCCTGCTTCATCATCCTGCCCGACGGATCATGACCGTTGACTGATTCACCGTCATTATTAGTTGCTATAGCGTCAATATACCCGTAGATCATTGCATGCCGCGCTTTTGCATGCTCTTCTGTTTCCAGGATGAGGCATGCCGCCCCTTCTGACAGAACGAATCCTTTGCTGTTCGTGCTGAATGGAGAGCCTGCAGCATCTGCCTGCTGTCCAAAAGGTAACGCTCTCATTTTACCAAAACCATAGACCGTCGCTTTATTATTACTGCTGTCTGCTGCTCCGATTATCGCTGTATGGATTCTGCCGTTCTGCAGGTACATCATTGCATCCTCGATAGCCTCGATACCCGCGGTACAGCCGGTGGTTACTGTCTTGGTGATTCCGTTCAGCCGGAAGTAGCCTGAGACCGCCGATGCCAGACTGTGATAATGAACCAGTCCGCAGCAGTATACCGGCATGTCTTTAAACCGGCCAGCTGCTGATAACGCGACCATCTCCTCAAGCGGTGTGGTCCCGCCCATGGTTGTTCCCATAAAAACTCCTGTACCTATTGCCGCTTCCTTATCATTCAAATCCAGTCCCGACATTTCCAGTGCTTCAGAAACAGTACGAATAGCCAGCTTTGCAATCCGCGGCAGCACCCTGTGCTGCTTATCGTCCAGATTACCGAGTCCGCCTGTGACCTCACCGATCACCAGTGTCTCTCCGTTTGGCGCAAGATCATCATTTACAGTAAATCTGTACTCGCCGCTGAGCAAATTCTGCAGCAGCTCACTGCAATTCCTGCCGTTAGGAACCTTTATTCCATATCCGGTAACCGCTATCCGCTCCTTCACCATCATCCACCCTCTTATGCAAATTAAAAAGTGCAACTTATACAGACAAAAAAAGAGCTTCCACCCTTGTCTATTTCGGATCTGCATGCCAGATTCCAATCAAACAGTAGAAGCTCTCTTTGGTAAGAAAGTTATGAACCGGAAAAGATTAGCTCAATGTCTGGAGCGCAGCCGGAGTAAAGGGGATAATCTCTTCCTTGTGTCCGCTCTGCACCTTGGCCGGCCATGCAGGATCACTGATCAGCGCTCTCCCTACAGCCACCAGATCGAATTCAGACTTCTCCAGTCTTTGCAGCAGACGGTCCAGGTTGTCCTCATCATGATGCTCAGCAGCCCCTCCGGTGAACTCGCTGTTCAAGCCAACGGAGCCTACCGTAATCACCGGCTTGCCGGTAATGCGCTTGGTCCAGCCGGCAAGGTTAAGCTCGGAGCCTTCGAATTCAGGCAGCCAGAAGCGGCGGGTGGAGCAGTGGAAGATGTCTACACCGGCATTGCTGAGCGGCGTCAGGAAACGGGTCAGCTCGTCCGGTGTCCGGGCCAGCTTGGCCCCATAATCCCCGCTCTTCCACTGCGAGAAGCGCAGGATAATCGGGAAGTCCGGACCGACCGCACGGCGGCAGGCATCAATGATCTCTACGGCAAAGGTCGTACGTGCTTCCAGATCGCCGCCGTACTCATCTGAACGCTGGTTGGTCTTCTCCCAGAAGAACTGGTCGATCAGATAGCCATGGGCGCCGTGCAGCTCAATTCCGTCAAAGCCGATTCTTTTGGCATCTGCTGCAGCCCTGGCGAAGGCCGCAACAATCCCGTCGATTTGCTGCTTCGTCATCGGCTCCGTCACCGGTTCTCCGGCGAGGCTAAGCCCGGACGGCCCGATTGGCAGTGCATCTGCATTCGGCAGATCACCAATGGAGCGGGCCATTCCGACATGCCACAGCTGCGGGATAATCTTACCGCCTGCAGCATGCACCTCCTGAACGACATTTGCCCAGCCTTCCAGCGCGGCCTCCCCATGAATATTGGGAATGCTTGGATGGCTGACGGCTGACGGGTGATTGATAGCAGTGCCCTCGGTTACAATCAGTCCGACTCCGCCCTCCGCACGTCTGCGGTAATATGCAGCCACATCAGGGCCGGCCACTCCCTCCGGCGAATGAGCACGGGTCATCGGAGCCATAACAATCCGGTTAGCAAGCGACAGCGGTCCAGCCTGAAAAGGAGTAAACAATAATTCTGAGTTCATATCGGGCCTCCAATGCATAATATAATTACTTAAAGTAAGTATATTATGATGGCTGACGGGATCAAAAGCAAATGGTACAGCCTGTGTCGGGGCTTAAGGTGCTTATAGTAGAGTGTTCGGGCGGCGTGCCTGCCGGGAATAGCCGGATTGCGGGGCATTTTTGCCCTTCATTTGCCCGATTCAGCCGCCCGGGCGGGAATGAGAGGCATTTTTGCCTTTCATTTGCCCGATTCAGCCGTCCGGGCGGGAATCAGAGGCATTTTTGCCTTTCATTTGCCCGATCCAGCCGTCCGGGCTGGAATCAGAGGCATTTTTGCCCTTCATTTGCCCGATTCCGCCGTCCGGGCTGGAATCAGAGGCATTTTTGCCTTTCATTTGCCCGATCCAGCCGTCCGGGCGGGAATGAGGGGCATTTTTGCCCTTCATTTGCCTGATTCAGCCGCCCGGGCTGGAATCAGAGGCATTTTTGCCCTTCATTTGCCCGATTCCGCCATCCGGGGCTGGAATCAGAGGCATTTTTGCCCTTCATTTGCCCGATTCCGCCATCCGGGGCTGGAATCAAGGGCATTTTTCCCCTTCACGGGCCATACAGACGGACAAAAAAACGGACACCCGCAGTAAGCTGCTGATGTCCGATTCTGATATTTCAGTAAATTGTATTCTACAGATTCAGCACGCCGGCTTTTGGCGTTACGCGGAAGGCTGCAGCCAGATCAGCAAGCTGCTGATCGGTAATCGACTGCTTGATTTCTCTGCCGCCGATCAGGTTGTAGATGATGGCTGCTTTTTCAATCGTTTCTACCAGACCGAAGGTAGCGTCCATAGTAGAGCCTGTTACAAAAATACCGTGCTGCGGCCAGATTACTACGCGGTAGTCCTTCATCTTGGCGGCTGTTGCCCGGCCGATGTCACTGCTGCCCGGAACCATCCAAGGAATAACGCCGATGCCGTCAGGGAAGACAACTAGACATTCTGTGCACATTTCCCAGAGGGTTTTAGTGAATTTCAGCTCATCCAGATCATGGGTGAACGTCATAGCGATAACATTAGTAGCGTGAGTGTGCAGAACAATACGGTGATTTGCATCAACCTTCAGGCGTTCAATGTGGCTCATGAAGTGGGAAGCCAGCTCGCTTGTAGGTACAGCGTTGTTGCGCAGTCCCCACAGCACTTCAACACTCTCACCTGTAGCGGACACGCGCAGTACGCCGAGGTTAGCTTCCGGGTCTTTGATCACATTGCGGAAGTATTTACCGGAGCCTGTCACGATGAAGTATTTGCCTGCAAGCTCAGTTACAGGAAAAGTAAGCTGAATCGTGCGCAGCGGCTCACGGATATTAATGTACTTGGCTACTTCTTCTTCGTCCAGCAGGTAGCTGATGTTACCGCCGTTCAGCTCATCCCAGCCCAGGGACCACATGTGGTGGGTGATTTCGGACATTTCCTGGATAAACGGGGCTTCGGTTCCGGCGATGTAGCCTTTAGTTTCAATAACGGACGTGCTCATATATTATCTCTCCTTTGAATGCAAATCTGTTGGTAGTAGAAATGAGGACCATTCAAAAATACAAATTATCGTTTGTTATATAAATAGCCTTATCTGGCAGACAGAACTTCCTTCTCATAAGCCTTCACATCAGCCAGCCAGCCTTCGCGGACCGGTGTGTTCTGGGAAGCACAGTAGTAATCCCAGATCGCGCCGAACGGATAGGACTTGAATTCCTCTACCAATGCCAGACGTGAAGTATAGTCGCCTTCCAGCTCAATCTTCTTCAGCTCGGCAATCGGCTCAAGCATTGCGCGCAGCAGGGCTTTGATTGTGTTGCGTGTTCCGATTACCCAGGCGGCAACGTGGTTAATACTGCCGTCGAAGAAGTCCAGGCCGATGTTCGTACGCGGCAGCAGATCTCCGCGGACCAGCTCACGGGCGATTTCCAGCAGCTCATCGTCCATAGTTACTACGTGGTCACTGTCCCAGCGTACCGGTCTGCTGACATGCAGCAGCAGCTGCTCGCTGAACATCAGGATGGAGGACAGTTTGTTCGAGATGACTTCAGTCGGGTGGAAGTGTCCGGCGTCAAGGCAGATGGCTTTGCCGCGGGTCAGGCCATAGCCCATATAGAATTCATGCGATCCGACAACATAGCTCTCGGAGCCGATGCCGAACAGCTTGCTCTCAACTGCATCGATGTTGTACTGCGGGTCAATCTCTTCACTGAACACTTCATCCAGTGCATCGCGCAGGCGTGCACGCGGAGCCAGGCGGTCAACCGGAGTATCCTTGTAGCCGTCCGGCACCCAGAAGTTAGTCACACAAGGCTGTCCCAGCTCGCGGCCGAACGACTCGGCGATTTTGCGGGAAGCTTTGCAGTGCTTGATCCAGAAGCTGCGGATCTCTTCGTCAGCATGGCTGAGCGTGAAGCCGTCAGCGGCTTTGGGATGGGAGAAGCAGGTCGGGTTGAAATCAAGGCCCAGCCCCTGTTCTTTAGCCCACTCTACCCAGTTAGTGAAATGGCGCGGCTCCAGCTCATCCAGATCCACCTTCTCATCTGTGTCAGCATAGATGGCGTGCAAATTGACTTTATGTTTACCCGGGATGAGCGACAATGCCTTCTCAAGATCCTTGCGAAGCTCATCAGGTGTTCCGGCGCGTCCAGGGTAGCTGCCGGTTACAGCGATTCCGCCGCTCAGCTCTTTGTCCTTGAACAGGAAGCCCTGTACATCGTCTCCCTGCCAGCAGTGAAGGGAAATCTTAATCTCTGCCAGCTTCTCCAATACTTCATCCACGTTGATGCCGTGGGCTGCGTACAATTTCTTTGCTTCGTTATAGCTGTTGATGATGCTCTGATCCATGTTGGGGTTCCTCCTAAAAGTTTTGTGTGAGCATCTGCTCCATCCGATCTACTTCGTGCAAAACTGTCTTCGGAAGCATCTGCTTCGTTTTGTGGGCATCTGCTCCATAAATCTTGTCTATTGGCTGCCGCCTGCAGCAGACACTGCATGCAGCGCTTCCCAGCGGGCCAGCAGGGCCTCAAGCTGGGGAAGCGGGCGCGGCTGGTAAGACTGTATCTTAAAGGACTTGCCGATGATCGTACGGGCTTCCCGGATATCCGCAACGGCTCCGCTGTGAATCAGCTGAATTGCCAGATTGCCAAGCGCTGTCGATTCTGTAGGGCCAGCCAGCACTTCCCGGCCGATAATATCGGCTGTCAGCTGGCACAGCAGCGTGTTGTTCGCACCGCCGCCGACGATCTGCAGCACCTCTACCGGTCTGCCGGTCAGCTGTTCCAGCTCGCCCAGATAACTGCGGTACGAGAGTGCCAGGCTGTCAAAGATGCAGCGGGCAAGCTCGCCCGGCGTTTGCGGGACAGGCTGGCCGCTCTCAGCACAGGCGAGGCGGATCTCTTCAATCATGTTGTCCGGATTCAGGAACCGCGGATCATTGCACGGAATCAGGCTGCGGCAGCCTTCAGCTTCAGCCGCAAGCTCAGCCAGTTCAGCGAAGCTGTAACGCTCCCCGTCCAGTCTGCGCACCTCCTGAATCAGCCAAAGTCCCATAATGTTCTTGAGGAAACGGTAGGTTCCAAAAGCGCCCCACTCATTTGTATAATTCGCCTGCATTGCCGCCTCTGTATTGACCGGATGATCCAGCTCAACACCGAGCAGCGACCATGTTCCGCTGCTGATGTAAGCAGCGGAACGGTCATCCTGCACAGGCACGCCCAGTACAGCCGAGGCTGTATCGTGTGTAGCAGCACAGATAAGCACGCAGTCCGGAAGATCATACTGCTGCTTCAGGTCATCCCTGAGGCTGCCAAGCACTTCACCGGGCTCAGTAAGCGGAGCAAACTGTTCTCTCTTAAGATGAAGCAATGACAGCAGTTCTGCATCATACTCACGATCAGCGAGATTAAGGAGCTGCGTCGTCGAAGCATTGGTAACCTCGTTAATCTTCCGGCCGGACAGTTTATAGTAGAGATAGTCCGGAACAAGCAGAATCTGGTCGGCTGCCGCCAGTTCTTTAGCGTCATGGGCGTACAGCTGATATAACGTATTAAAGGTTAACTGCTGAATGCCGGTCTTGGCATACACCTGTTCCGGCGAAATTAGCTTGGCTACTTTCTCCATTACGCCGTCTGTACGGCGGTCACGGTAGGCGTATACCTCCTGCAGCCGGTTGCCCTCAGCATCCAGCAGCACATAGTCTACAGCCCAGGTATCAATGCCCAGGGTGCATTTGGTAATGCCGGCTGTCTTGGCCTTTTGCAATCCGCGCAGAATTTCTTCAAATAAATAATCAATATCCCAGAAGCAGGAACCGTCACGCTCGGTGAACCCGTTGCTGAAACGGTGAATTTCCTCCAGCGAGAGAATTCCGTCTGCGATGGTGCCGAGCACAAGCCGCCCGCTGGAGGCGCCGATATCGACGGCAATATGATAGTTCATAGGGAATCTCCTCATCTAAAATAGATTAATTTAGAGAATTTTGCGGAACAATGCGATAACTTCTTCTTTGGTCGGAATGAACGGATTACCAGGTGCGCAGGCATCCTTCATGGCATTCTCAGCCAGCAGATCAAGATCCACTTCGTCAACGCCGAGCTCAGACAGCTTAGCCGGAATTCCAACTTCCTTGGACAGCTCCTTAATCGACTCAATAACGAAGTCTGCACATTCTTTGTCCGACTTGCCTTCTACCTGAAGGCCGATTGCCTTGGCGATAGCCCGGAATTTCTCAGGTACATATTTAGCATTCTCTTCTTCAACATAAGGGAGCAGCATTGCATTACATACGCCGTGCGGCAGATCATATACACCGCCGAGCTGATGCGCCATTGCATGCACATAGCCTAGTCCGGCGTTGTTGAACGCCAGTCCGCCCAGGAAAATCGCATAAACCATCTGTTCACGCGCTTCAATATCATGGCCGTTCTTTACCGTTTTCGCCAGGTTGCCGAAGATTAGCTCAACAGCCGCGAGTGCAGTAGCATCCGTAACAGGATAAGCGCCTGGAGTTACCAGTGCTTCAATCGCATGGGTCAATGCATCCATACCGGTTGCCGCAGTCAGTGCAGCAGGCTTGTCGACCATCAGCTCAGGGTCATTAACGGAAATGGTGGCGATGCTGTTCTTATCGACCATTACCATCTTCACCTTGCGCTCTTCGTCAGTAATAACGTAGTTAATTGTAACTTCACTGGAGGTTCCGGCAGTTGTATTAACCGCAACAATCGGCAGTGATTTATTCTTGGATTTGTGTACACCTTCATACTCGGCGATATGTCCGCCATTGGTAGCCACGATTCCGATCGCTTTGGCTGTATCCTGCGGTGAACCTCCGCCGATCGAGATCAGATAATCACATTCATGCGATTTAAGGAAATCCACGCCGTCATGAACATTCTTACAGGTCGGATTCGGCTTCACTTCATCATATACCACATACTCAATTCCGGCTGCATCCAGCACGGACAGCAATTTGCCGGCAATTCCGCTCTTCACCAGGAACTTATCGGTAACTACCAGTGCTTTCTTCAGATTCAGCTCTTGAATGTAAGGAGCGATTTCCTGCAGACAGCCTTTGCCCATAATGTTAATAGAAGGAACATAATATACACGAGTACTCATTGAATGACCAGCCTCCCGATAATGTTGTCTTGCATAGTGCCCAGTTTATCTTCTTCTCTGTAAGGGTTATCCCGGCTGCGGCACCTCAGGCTGGTCTCTGTAGGTTTCGCAGCGGACCTTTGCTCAGGCGCTTAGTCTAATGAAGCATGCGCTTTCAAAGAGAAAATGAACACTCTTATCGTAGCTCTATAATTCTGTGTTGTCAACAAATAAAATATTATTTATGTTGTTTTTATTTGTTTACTGTTTGTAAAACGCAGATTATAATGAGTATTGTAATAAAATTCGTGTGGTTTTCATCTAATTTATTGCAAAACACAGATATTCAGGTCTATATTTATAGATAATGCTTGGGATTCAGAGTATAGCTCCGGAAAGGTGATTACAAATGCTGGCTGCCGAACGACGCAACAGAATCATAGATCTTGTCCATCAGGATAAAAGAGTGCTGGTCTCCGACCTGAGCCGCATGTTCGAAGTAACGGAAGAAACGATCCGCAGGGATCTGGAGAAGCTTGAAAAGGACGGGATTGTAAGCCGGACTTACGGGGGAGCCATGCTTAACAGGCACACCAACGAGGATCTTCCTTTTGTAACCCGTAATGCGCTCAATACGGATATTAAGCGCAACATCGCGCTGAAGGCGCTTGATCTGATTAATGACGGGGACACCCTGATGGTAGACCCCAGCTCGACCTCTTTTGAGTTCCTTAAACTGCTGGGTAATAAAAACAATCTGACACTCATCACGAACTCAATCAATATTTTGCAGGAATTCGCAAATTCCGGAATGAACATTATTTCCACCGGCGGTTCCCTGCGCCACCGTTCCCTCTCGCTGGTTGGTCCGGTTGCCCACGACACGATCCAGCGCTACAATGTGGATACGGCCGTAATCAGCTGTAAGGGGATTGATATGGAGCGGGGCATTACCGATTCCAATGAACCGGAATGCGAGCTCAAGAAATATATGCTGCGGCAGGCGGAGAAGGTTGTACTGCTGGCAGATCATACGAAGTTTGACAAGACCGCTTTTACGAAGCTGGTGGAGCTGAACCGGATTGATGTGCTGATCACCGACCGCAAGCCGTCGGAAGCCTGGCTCAAGCGGCTGGCTGAGGAGAATATTGAGGTTCTGTGCTAATGGAAGTGAACGTGTTTCTTCTATATAATATGTGTATCCAAAAAAGGACATCTCCCTCTTCCCGGGAAATGTCCTTTTAAGTGTAGCTGCGATTAAGCTTTGGACAGCATAATATTGAGTATCGTCTCATCCGTGGCGGCAAGCCCTTCCTGGACAAGCCGTTCCATGTTGCGGATGGTATCCTCTACCTTTTCAAATATGACACCGTCATTGTCTGTCGGTGATATATTGTTCATCGCAAGTGTCGCCGCCTGAATTGCGGCATTGGTGGCAGTGGAGATTTTGAGCGCACAGGTGGATTTAGCCCCGTCACAGATCATCCCGGACAACGAAGCAATCGTATTCTGGATGCCATGCTTGATCTGCTCCAGGCTGCCGCCCATCAGGTAGATGATTCCGCTGTTCGCTCCTACTCCGCCGGCAATCCCTGAGCCGCACAGCGGCGAGAGACGGCCGATGTAATGCTTGACATGAACAGTGACCAGATTGCTCAGCGCAATGGCACGGGCCAGCAGCTCATCACTTTTACCCATAAGCTCGGCCAGCTTAATAACCGGCAGTGTAGCTGCGATCCCCTGATTCCCGCTGCCCGCCGTCGTCATGACCGGCATCGCACTGCCGTCCATCCGCGCATCGGAAGCCGCAGCTGTTGCGGCGATTACGGAATTGGCCACATCGTTGCCGAACAGATTGACTGCCGAGCGCTGGCTCATTTTTTTGCCGACCTGAAGACCGTAATTCCCCCGCAGGCCCTCATCTGAAATCGCCTTATTCATTCTGGCGCCTTCCAGCAGAAATTCCAGCTCTGCGAAATCTGTATTGCAGACAAACTCATAAATCCCTTCCAGAGAAACGGCGTATGCTTCGGCACTTAGCTGCTCGTCCTCCCCGCAATCCCCTTTATCCTTCTGGACATTAATAGGGACTCCATCCTTCTCCAGCAGAATGATATTAGTGTGTTCTTTCGCCACCACCGCTGTTGCCCGGTGATTCGCGCTCTGTACCCTGGCTTCTATATACAGCTTCTCCGGTGTATCCTTCAACTCCACAGAGAGCAGCTTACGGTCTATAATCGCATTAGCCTGACTAAGCTCATCAGCGCTCAGCCCTGAGAGAATCTCCAGCTTTCTGTGGGAACGGTGGATTACAGCACCAAGCGCAGCTGCGATCGGCAGCCCGGTCTGTCCTGTCCCTGGAATACCGACCCCCATAGCGTTCTTAATAATATTGCCGCTGAGGAACAGCTGAATCCCTGTAATCTCCTCCTGAAGCAGCTCTGCCGCCAAAGAGACCGCATAGGCTACCGCAATCGGCTCCGTACAGCCTTCCGCCGGAACGATTTCCTTTTTCAATACATCAAGTAAGTTAACCATATATGATCCCTCCTTTTCTCTGTCTGAGCTATCTCTATATACTACATCAGACTGAAGGCTGAGGGAACCGTTTATTCAGCTGCAGAAGGACTGGAAATTACTGTACGGTGCTCTGGTTACAGACCCGTCTCAAGCCGGTATCCAAGCCCGCGGACAGTCTCGATGCGGAACCCGGCCGATTCGCCGAACCGCTCACGCAGGCGCTTAATATGTACATCCACTGTACGGTCGTCCCCGGAGTAATCCATTCCCCAGATCTGCTCAATCAGCTGTCCGCGCGTGAATACCTGACCGGGAGTGGAGGCAAGCTTATAGAGCAGTTCGAACTCTTTTAACGGCAATGTCAGCGCTTCTGTACCCTTAATCACTTTATAGGTCAGCCGGTCAAGGACAATGTCACCTAGTGAAACGGTCTGTGTAGTGCCGATTTTATAACGCTTCAGCAATGCCCTCACCCGGACGGTCAGCTCAAGCGGATCAAAAGGCTTTGTCAGATAATCATCCGTGCCAAGCTCAAACCCCTTCACCTTCTCCCAGGTCTCCCCTCTGGCCGTCAGCATCAGCAGCGGAAGATCCGGGCTGGCCTTTCTCAGCTCTTTGCATAAGGTCCACCCGTCCATCACCGGCATCATAATGTCCAGGATGACCAGATCCACCGGCATTGAAGCGTATACGTCCAGCGCCTCCCTTCCATTAGCAGCTTCTACAGCAGTAAATCCGTCATTACGCAGAAACAGACAGACAAGCTCGCGAATGTTCGCATCGTCATCTGCAACCAATATGGCAGCCATCTGATTCCTCCTCTTTTCCCGGCTTTTATCAAAGTAATCATTATACTATACGAAAGCTCGCCTTTCATGCATACTAACCGCCATATAACCAAAAAGCGCCAAATCCCCATTCCCGCTCAGGGCTTGGAGACTTGACGCTTTGCATCGTACAGGCCGGACCTGGATGCTTAATTCTTTTCAACTGCATGTCCGCCGAATTCATTACGCAGCGCAGCAACCACCTTGCCGGTAAAAGTGTCCGTCTCAAGTGACCGGTAGCGCATCAGCAGCGACATCGCAATGACCGGTGTGGCCGCCTGCAGGTCAAACGCTGTCTCCAGCGTCCATCTGCCTTCGCCGGAGGAATGCATAACGCCCTTGATGTCATCCAGCTTGGCATCCTTCGAGAAGGCGCGCTCTACCAGCTCCATCAGCCAGGAACGGATGACCGATCCGTTATTCCATACGCGGGCTACCTGCTCGAAGTCGAAGTCATAGCCGCTTTTCTCCAGAACCTCAAAGCCCTCGCCGATGGCGGCCATCATGCCGTATTCGATCCCGTTATGGACCATCTTCAGAAAATGGCCGCTGCCGGACTTGCCCGCATACAGGTAGCCGTTCTCCACTGAAGTATCACGGAACAGCGGCTCAACCACCGTCCAGGCCTCCTCGTCTCCGCCGATCATATAGCAGGCGCCGTTACGGGCCCCTTCCATACCGCCCGAGGTTCCGGCATCCAGATAGTAGATCCCGGATTGTTCCAGCTCATCGTGGCGGCGGATCGATTCCTTGTAGTGTGAATTACCCGCTTCTATAATAATATCGCCCTTGGACAAAAGGGGCGTCAGTTCAGCGATTACAGAATCGACAAACTGGTGCGGCACCATAATCCAGGCAATCCGCGGTGCATCCAGTTTATTTACAAGCTCAGCCAGGCTAGCTGCTCCAGCCGCCCCTTTGCTGCCAAGTTCTGCTACCGCATCAGCATTTACATCGTATGCCACAACCTCATGTCCATGCTCCAGCAGGTTCTGGCCAAGATTGAAGCCCATTTTACCCAGTCCGATTAATCCGACTTTCATAGGATATCCCTCCGGTTATATTCTTAATTGATTATCGTCAGCCCGTGCTTAACTCCAGCTTTCTTACGCCCCGGCGCGGATCGCCTGCTTATCCACTCTGCCGGATGCTTCAGCATTCCCGTCCGTTTCAGCTTCAGGCTCATCCAGCCACCAGTGGTCCTCGCCCAGCAGTACCTCTGCTGCAGCCGGACCGTATGAACCCGCAGCATACGTATGGAGCGGAAGCGTTCCTTCCTCCACGGCCTCAATAATCGGCTGCACCCACTGCCAGCTCAGCTCCACCTCTTCCCAGTGCGCAAAGAAGGTCGTATCGCCGAGCATCGCATCATAGATCAGATTCTCATAAGCTTCCGGCAGATCGGGATTGGCTGAATCATGCCGGATGCTTACGGGCTCAAGCGCCCCGTGCTGGCGCGGATTTTTGGTATTTAGCTGCAGCGAAATGCCTTCACCGGGGCCGATTTCAATGATCAGCAGATTCGGATCAAGCGGAAGCTTGCCTCTGTTAACGTTATGAGCATCATTAAACGGTTCCTTGAACTCAATAACAATTCTGGTCGATTTCTCCTTCAACCGTTTGCCGGTACGGATATAAAACGGTACATCGCGCCACATCGGATCATCAATCCACAGCCGCGCGGCAATGTACGTATCATTCTGTGAGGAGGACTCAATACCCGGCTCATTAAGATATGATGATACCGGCTTGCCATTAATTTCGCCTGCACCGTATTGCCCGCGCACCACATTCTGTCCCAGCCCGTCTTTCAGCAGCGGACGCACGGAGCGGATAACATGGCGTTTTTTGCTGCGGACATCGTCGGGACTGCTGTCTTTGGGCAGCTGCATGGCCATCATCATCAGCAGCTGCAGCATATGGTTCTGGAACATATCGCGCAGCGCACCGGATTTATCATAATAGCCTGCCCGCTCTTCCACTCCGACAGTCTCGGCAGCCGTAATCTGGACGTTAGCGATGTAGCGGTTCTGCCAGAGCGCCCGGAGCACCGGGTTAGAGTACTTGAGTACTTCCAGGTTCTGCACCATCGGCTTGCCGAGGAAATGGTCGATCCGGAAGATCTCCTCCTCCCGGAAAGCCGCATTCAGACTCTCATTAAGCTCCCGTGCAGACTGCAGATCCCGGCCGAACGGCTTCTCGATAATCAGGCGTTTCCAGCCTGTGGTATCACCCAGACCGCTGTCATGAATATTAGCGGCAATCGGTCCGAAGAATTCCGGGCCAACGGACAAATAAAACATCCGGTTGCCTGAAAGTCCAAGCTCTGCTTCCCGCCGCTGCACATGTACCAGCAGCTTCTTGTAATCCTCAGGACGACCAACGTCCAGCACGCTATATTCAAAAGCCAGCAAAAAATGCTGCAGCTCCGCTGAATCTTTCACAGGCCGGCGGGAAAAGGTGCGCAGCGAATCCAGCACCTGCGCCTGGAACGTTTCCTTGCTGAGCTCTCTTCTGCCCAGGCCAATTACAGAGAGAGGACCAGAAAGCTTGCCATCGGCAAACAGGTTATATAGTGCCGGATAGATTTTGCGTTTCGCCAGATCTCCGGTAGCGCCAAACAGCACAAAGGTAGATGATTCCACTTTCATTCCTCCCGTTATTATATTAATTATATTAGGTTACTTTTTATTACTCGCAAACGTAATAAAACTCATCATACGCCTGCAAATACTATCCGTCAACTTCATTTCGACATTTACGAAAAGTACTTATTTTCACGAAGTTTCTCACTATGGTATAGTAAGCAGGATATTATTAATAACTCCGAAGGGCGGATGTTCGATGGATCAGGAAATCAGGCCGTTACTAGCCAAAGTGGAGCATGCTTATCATATCGTCGGGAAAAAATGGGTCAATTTCATCCTTCATGTGCTGATGGAAGGCCCCAAACGGTTCAGCGAGCTGCACACCCTCATACCGGATCTGAGCAAACGTATCTTAAACGAACGGCTGAAGGAGCTGGAGGGCTGCGGCCTGCTAAACCGCACTGTAATTCCGGACCGGCCGGTCCGGACGGAATATTCGCTGACCGTCAAGGGACAGGAGCTTGGGGCTGCGCTCAGCCATGTGGAAAAGTGGGCGGTTAAATGGCTGTAGGAAGCCTGCTGCAGGGAATACGCATTGTATATAGACAAGTAGAAACGGCTATGCCGTCCTTAA